>NZ_NVQC01000022.1 GCF_003044035.1 Candidatus Methylomirabilis limnetica | reverse complement strand
GGACGGTACGGGTGTCCCGATACGCCGACAGGAACTGGTGGGACGTGCCGGCAAGCAGGCCGAAGGGTCGGCGAAGACACGGGAGGTCAAACTCTGTACGGTCTGGAGCGCCGAAGGACGGGCCGCCGATGGAACCCCGATGCGGGATAAGGGATCGGTCACGTACTCAGCGGCGATCGAGAGTGCGGCGCAACGGGATGTCGACGAGCAGCCCAGCGCGTTTGCGGCGCGGGTCGAGCGTGAAGCGACGCGACGCGGCTTCGAACGGGCCGGCCGGCAGGCCGTTCTCGGTGATGGGGCTCCCTGGATTTGGAACATGGCCGACGAGTATTTCCCCGACGCCGTCCAGATCGTCGATCGCTTCCATGCCAAGCAGCATCTGAGCGACGTAGGCAAGGCGATCTACGGACCGACGAGCGAGTTAGCCGGACAGTGGAGGCGGCAACGCTGCGACGAACTCGACGAAGGTCGGCTCGACGCGCTGCTCCAAGCGCTGCGCACCCACACTGCAACGCACGACGAGGCCAGGAAGTGCGTGGATTACGTCGAGCGGAATCGAGACCGCATGCGCTACCCCGAGTTTCTGGCCCATGGGCTTTGCACGTCGACCGGTGTCGTAGAAGCGGGCTGCAAGGTAGCCATAGGCACCCGCCTCAAGCGCGCCGGCATGCACTGGACCGTCCGCGGGGCCAATGCCATCATCGCCCTGCGTTGCGCCAAACTCAGCGGCCGCTTCGAGGACTTCTGGGAACGGCGGTCAGCGGCGGCGGCTGCCGGATGACCTTATCTCAAAAATCTGTCGTGCACCCCTGCGGGAGGAGAGTCTCGTCTCCCGACGCGGAGCCTGATGAAGCGCCAGTGGTGACTGCCTCAGACAGCCCCTAAGCGAATGCGGGCCAGACGCGGAATAAAAGGGACCACTTGCAGGAGAAAGGAGGCCACATCGGTGGCCTCCAGTTTTAAGCTCCTGTACTCCGACGAGGACGCGACGCGATCAGGGGATCATCTCAAAGGCCCCAATATCGTCGCCTCTCCCCTGCGGGCGCAGAGTACCCGCAATGTCCGTAGTCACTAGGCTGACGGCAATGCCGGCATCAATCGCCAGACTACCTGGTTGGAGGCGAAAATCGGCCGCTGCCGCATTGACGAACTGCGGGTCGATGCCTACGAGATTGTGGCCAATGACGGAGCTGGTCGCGGTATCCTGAATCTCTGGAGTGCCATTCATGTATGCAATGTTGTTCTGCGCTATAGCTCCGGTACCAGTCTCCACTAAGATGCCGTAGTCCGTGTTGTTGTATGTTGTATTGTTGTAGACCTTACTGTTCGTGGGGTTACCAAAGCTGACGCGGATGCCTCCCCTATTACCCCAAACAACATTATTGTACGCGATGTTCCCATCGCCTGAACCGAGGAGGATTCCTCGCCAGCCGTTGTTGAAGACCGCATTGTTTCTCACAACATTGCTGTCAGTTCGCCGACCGTACTCATTGTAGAGATGTACGCCGTAGCCTGCGTTGTCGTGGACTGAGCAGTGTTCCACTACATTGTGACTGGACTGGATGTAGAAGCCGTGGTCAAAAGAGGTTAGACCATTATGATGGACGTTGAGGTTGATGAATTCATTCCAGTCGGCCTGTCCCGCCACCAGCACCCCTTGTCCGGAAGCCTGCCCCCCCAGTGCCGAGGCGTTACGTACTTCACTATTTTGAAGCCGGATATGGTGGGCTGCTGTCGTCGGATCACCTGACACCGACCAGGTAATTTTCACGACGCCGTAGGTGGCATTGGCCCCGTCGAGGATCAGCCCATCGATGACGATGTACTGCTGGGGGCCCTGGAAGTGCAGGACAAACTCAGCTCCGAGATCGGGCTTGAGGGTCACGGTGTGACCTGGAGCGGCAGCTACCGTTATCGGAGCACTCCAGGAGGTACCGGCGGGAATGTTGTGCATGAGCGACTCCGCATAGGTCCCGCTCATGACATAGAGCGTATCCCCTGGGATCAGCACACTGACGCCGCGTGAGAGCGTGCGGAAGGGCTGAGTCTCGGTGCCGGGGTAGCCGTCGTTGCCGGTGGTGGCGACGTAGTAGGTATTTCCTGCGGTTGCAGTTGTAGTCGTAGCGGTTGCAGTTGTGAATGTATAGTCACTCGATAGCGCCGCATTCCCGGCGGCATCCTTGGACTGTGCTCGGAAGTGATATGCCTTGCCTGCGGTCAACCCACTCAATGTGACGGCGTGGCTTGTCACAAGGGAACTGTTGGGCGCTGTCGCGCTGCCGTAGGCAGCGGTGGTTCCATAGTCTGCCTGCGAGGTGCTCGTCTTATCTGTCGTCCAGGTGATGGTGGCATTGTTGGCAGTTATTCCAGTAGCATTCACGCCGCTAATCGTAGGTGGGGTTAAGTCCTTGACGGCGATGGCGCTGGAGGCGCGGGTGTTATTCGTTTCTTTGCTCTCTTTTATTATCTTTGTTGGATCCGCCACCGTCGCCACATAGAACGTTCCCGGCGAAGTCGAGGAAGGGATGGAGAGGGTTGTGGTGAGGGCCAGGACAGCCCCCGCTGAGAGGGAACCCACATTCTGAGTACCCAACAGAGTCGCTCCAGTGATGCTTGAAGCGCTCTTCGTCAGGTAAAACGCCGCCTGAACCGTGCTAGCAGAGGCCCTACCCTGATTCTTGATCGACGCGGAGAGAACGAAACTCTGCCCAGGCTGGGCTGTCGACGGGGCGCTGACGGCCGAGACGATGAGGTCCGGCAACCTGGTGGCAGCCTCGGCGTAAGTTCCAACGACTCCAGTAAAGACAAACGCGAGGGCTAGGGTGAACGCGACCCGAAGCAGAGCCAGGGGAAGAACATTGAGGCAGGATTTCGACTGGACTGAAAACATGACAACCGCTCCTCTCAGGAAGATTGCTTTCCGTGAAAGAGCGGGTGTCGCTCTTCCTTTCTTCGGTAGCCCGGCTGTCCCAACCCATTTGGGATCCGCGGCGTTGCGTCCCAGCCTTACGACTGGTTTGCCTTTATCGGAAAGGAACCTTCTACGCCACTGACATAGTGCGAGATTCATGCCAGCAAGTACTCGAAGACACATTTGGCGAACTCATTTGTGTGCCCTGTGTTTTCAATAAGTTAGAAAATCACCGCCGATAGCTGCAGACTGACTGGACGACCTGATGCCTCCTCAAGGAAAAGCGGGCAGACTTGAGGTGAAAAAAAATGTCACAGAAGTGACAATGGGTGTCTCCCCCACGATGGGGGGAGGAGAACTTAAACTCCTTCCCCCCTTGTGGGGGAAGGAGAGATGTCATTGATCGTTGCTCATCGCGTAGTTGTGTCAGGCGTACCGGTGGAAGCTTACGCAAGCGCTGTACCAGGGATGTCGGGGGGCGGTCGTCCGACTGGGGATGGCGACAGAGGCTTTCGTATCAACGAGTTGTGAGAAGAAGGCTGGACTGAACAGGACTGAGGGATCGGCTGATGCGCCGAAGCACGAGAAGGAACTACATCGCCCGAGCGAACAAATTACTCGTCGTCCGCGCGCCAGTTATGCTTTCAGGACGTTGTCGGAAGGGGGCCCATTGAAGGCGTTCCGCGTCTCTACGATCAGAAGGGCGTGCTGAGGGATACGGTTGTTCCCTTGACATCGGTGTCCTACATGCTAGCATAGTACTATATCACCATTAAACACATAGGAGGACGTATGGCAAAAACACTGACCGCTTTAAAAGAAATATCGGCGCTAGCGGTACGCCAGCACCTCGGAGAAATCCTGAGTCGCGTCGCCAATCAACGTGATCGCTTCGTGATCAAGAAAGCGGGAATCCCGACAGCCGTGCTCCTCAGCATCCAGGATTATGAAGACCTCGACGATCTTGCGCAGACCGCTCTTGAGCAGCTTGATTCTGAATACCAGAAGAGCCTCAAGCAGGCCAGAAAAGAGATCGAGGCCGGACGGTATATTCGCGACGAAGACATGTGGCGGGACCTTATCAATAAGGAAGCGAAGGCTAGACCACAAGCTGCCAAGGTAGTCCGTTAGGCTGATGCCCTACGAGATCCGCTACCACCCTGAGGTCCGAAAGGTCCTCGCCCGGCTCGATGCTTCAATGCATCGCCGCATATTGGAAGCCATTGAGGCGCTGAAAGAGAATCCCTACCGGGGCCAGAAGCTCCGGGAAGTTCATGTCGGCCAATGGCGCCTGCGAGTTGGTCCCTATCGCATACGGTACGACATCGCCGAGGACGAGGTGTTCATCCTCCGCATTGGGCACCGGCGAGAAATCTACAGATAGTCATACCGTAATCTTTACGTGACGCACCACGATCCTTATGCCCTGAGTTCGCCTGCACACACCCGAGAGAACTGCATACCAGAGCGAACAGCCCGAACGCTTGCGCGTTGTCATTGATTCGAAAGCCGCCCACCTGATCTTCGGCCACCCTCCCACCGTTCCATCCCGCAGAGGTTTTCAGTGGCTTGCATCAATGCCCAGACCCTTCAGCATCCACGACCCTATCCGCTATGGCTTCCCACTGGGATCGGGGAGCAGACAGATAGTGGAACGTGAAATAGTGCGCCAGCTCATGGGTCAAAAGGGTGCGATCGAAATATGGGATCAGGGTCTGGGTCCACCTTCTCGGGGGCGATCTCGCGGTTGCTGAAGTTGAGGATGTCGGCGTGGAGCCCCGTCCGAACCCCTGGGCTGGCCAGATACTGAACGCTACCGAGGCACCCCTGGAGCAGAACGGGGAGCGGAATCAGGTGAAGAGCGACCAGAGATCGTGACCTGCGGGATGCGACGATGACGACCGCTCCTTTCTAGAAGGTGACGGTGCTCGGAACATCCCCCCCACCTTCATCCTCCCCCGCGACGGGGGGAGGAGAGCTTACACACCCTCCCCCACGATGGGGGGAGGAGAACTGACACTCCTTCCCCCCTGGTGGGGGAAGGTAGGGATGGGGGGGGGGAGAGATGTCATCGATCGTTGCTCATCACGCAGGTGTGAGGTGCGCCGGTGGAAAGCTACGCAATTGCTGTACCATGGATGTCAGGGGGCCGGTCGTCCGACTGGGGATGGTGACGGAGGCTTTCGTCTCAACGAGTTGCGAGAAGAAGGCTGGACTGAAGAGGGGTGAGGGATTGGCTGATGCGTCGAAGCACGAGAAGGAACTGCATCGCTCAGTTTGTAAAACTTACCCCTCCGACGCGTAAAGCCTCGGCCTTTAGGCTGACACGGTGGGTGACTGGCTGACTCTGAGACAGGGCAGACCGGCTTCCACGGCCTCGGGCAGGTGGTGCTGAGGCTCGTGGTCGAGGCTGAGCGGCTCGCTCTCTTGCGTGGCGTCCGTCACCGGTGCTGGGCGATGACGGGGGCGACCTGACGCTCCCAGGGAGCGAGAGGAGGGGCAGCGCATGACGTAATGGGAGGCGTCTGCCTCAGAGCAGGGCATGCGGACCGCAGGAGGCCGGAAGAGCGGGCGAACCTCAGCCATGATCCTCATCCCAGGCTGAGCATACCGGTTACAGGGTCATAAAATGGCGGTGATTGGCGTACAGCGGTATCTCAGCAATGGCTATCTCTGTTTTTGGGATGACGTTCACTCTTGACACGCCTTCATAGCGTGCTATATTGGTAGCAGGAGGGCATGAATATGCCTATTATCGCCAAACGAATGACCTTTCGTCTTCACCAGCCAACTGTTGAGAGCATCGATGAACTTGTCAAAGACGGTGTAGCTCCGAGCAAGGCTGCACTCATCGAACGACTCGTGGAGCAGGCTCGCCGGCGCCATCAGCAACATCAGCGTGAAGCCGAGGCCTTCAGACAGTATCAGGCGGCCTTTAGTGATCCTTGCTATCGAACCGAGCAGGATGCGATCGCCGAGGACTTCGCCCGGGCGGATGCCGAGACCGCCGCACAGATCGTGTAACCGCGATGCGGCGACGATGGGCCGTGCTGGAAGCGGACCTGGGGCACCCCCTCGGTCATGAGCAGGGCTTCCTCCGACCGGTACTTGTGATCAGCAATGAGGCCTTCAACAGTGCCTCTGGTCTTCTGACCGTCCTTCCTGTCACCTCGCTCAAGCCGGATCGCCAGCCGCACCCTTTTGAGGTGTTCCTTCCGGCGGGAGCTGCTGGAAACCCTCTGGATTCGATTCTCCTGCCGCACCAGATCCGAACGATCGCCGCCCATCGCATCCACCGCCTCTGTGGCCGCTTAACGGACCGCCAGCTGCGTCGCGAGGTGGCCGAGAAGGTCCTTCGTCATTTGGAGTTTCTCGATCTCCTGGGACTGGACGAAGAACCCTAACTTGTGAAGCCTCACAACTCAAGAGGAGGCGAGCAGGCTGGCCGGACGGATCGCCACTTCCCGAAACGCTCCCGGGATGCCCTTTAGCTGTTCACCGCATCCTTCAGGGTCTTCCCCGGCTTGAAGCGTGGCACCCGAGACGCCTTGATCGTGATCGGCTCTCCGGTTTGCGGATTGCGACCGGTCCGGGCAGCTCGACTCGCCACGCTGAAGGTCCCGAATCCCACGATTGCCACCTCCTGCCCATTCTTTAAGCTGTTGGTGATGCGGTCGATACAGCTACGAAGTGCGGTTTCAGCGATGGCCTTGCTGATACCGGTATCCTGGGCCATCTGTTCTGCGAGTTCGGTCTTAGTCATGTCTTCCTCCCGTTGTAGACGATAGTAACGCGACGACCTGGATCAGGTCAGACAATGGGGGAACCCACGATGCCATAGGACACAGCGATCGTAGATGTTCCATGTAGCATTTAGCAAAGGGGGAAGTTGCTGGAGATGTTGTGCGATAGTGCAATCTATTTTATGCTCCCCGTAATAGGACACGTAACTACTCAGGTGTTTAGACTGAAGGCTGAAGACTGAAGGTTCTAAATTATCTCGCAAGGCGCGAATCGAGCCAATGAACTACCCCGCAGCAAGCTGCTGGGTATCGTCTCCTGTTCTGGCCCGTCATTCCGCCTGCCTGTGCGTCTCCGCACGCAGACAGGTGCTTGACACGCATGCCCCGTACTTGATACGGGGGAATCCAGTCTGGCCCTCTGGATACCGGCTTTCACCGGTATGACGCACTCGCGGCACGCTGCGGGGAATGAACCCCCAGTAGATTCAAGACCTTTTCGGAGTTTTGTATGATCACGCATGACTTACCCCTAAAAGCCTTCAGCCTTCAGCCTATCTACCTGAGTAGTTACTAAGACACTTTGGACGCGGATGAGGGGGCACAGCTTTGCAGTGGTTCAGTGTAGCCAAATAAAAGGCTTGCGATTATCCTACTAGTTGATTAAACTAGTTTAAATAGATGGCGAGGAGGTGCTCTATGGCGAGTGAGGTCACTGAGGTTAGCGCGTTTCAGGCAAAAACCCATCTTTCCGAGTTGCTGCGCGAGACGGAACGCGGAAGATCTTTTGTCATCCGACGGCGTGGGAAGGTGGTAGCACATTTAGTTCCTCCCACGAGAGAGGAGGAGTTGCTGGATCTGCCCAAGCTCTTGACCTCCTTCCGTGAGATCCGTCAGCGGGTCCCTGGCGTACTGAAGGTTCGTGAGTTGATCGAGGAGGGCCGCCGCGCTTGATGGACTCGGTACTCGACTGTTCCATGGCGCTGGCCTGGGGGCTTCCTGATGAGACGTCAAGACGGGCCGATCGATTCTTCGCCCAGCTTACTCCGGAGACTGTTCTGTGGGTCCCCGCGTTGTGGTGGTATGAACTCGCCAACGCCGTCACTGTTGCGCAACGCCGACATAGGTTGTCTGAGGCTGATGCTATGCGCTTAGCTGAACTCTACGGCATGCTCCCCATTCGGACCGATGTACACCTGAACCCGGATGCGGTATGGCGCTTCGCTCGCCTCGCGGAAGGGTTCACCTTGTCTGCCTATGATGCTGCTTACCTGGAACTGGCTGAGCGGAGGGGTCTGGCCCTTGCAACCCTGGACCGCCGTCTCATCACGGCGGCGGAAGCGGCGGGTGTTACGATCGTTCATCAATAAAACGGTCGCGATATTATAGCCCGGTGTCGTGCTCCCCGTAATAAAGGACTTGTGATCATCCTACGAGTTGAGTGAGTCAAGACGCCACCCGCCGGAATAGCAGGCTCTGCCCCGCATTGTTTAGTCTGTACCATGCCACGCCCAAGTTGTGTAAATCAGACTTATAACTTGCTGTTTGCACAAACCTGGAGCGTCATCTCGCCACGATCACTCGAGACATCTCAGAAGAACTTGTCCGAGCTTTTCTCGTTCTCAACTTGCAGACTCTTCAGCATCGACGACCTTATCGGCGATGACTTCCCACTGGGATCGGGGAGCAGGCAGATAGGAGCCTGTCCAGCAAACCCCTGTTCATGCTTCGACAGGCTCAGCACGAACGGAAAAAGGTCAATGTTTTCAATGCCCATTCCGTTCACCCTGAGCTTGTCGAAGGGTCCATGAGGGTTTGCAGGACAGGCTCATAGTGGAACGTGAAATAGTGAGCCAGCTCATGGGTCAAAAGGGTGCGATCGAGATATAGTGACAGAGGGTTTCGGAGCGTTACCTCTGGCTGCTCTTGGGCTGTATGGGCGTGTGCTTGACATCCGCTGACATCGTGCATGGCAATGACGACCCCCCCACCCGCGCCCTCCCTCTCGGTGGGGGGAGGGGATGCTGGAAGGTCAGGGTGCCCACGGAAAACCTGGAAAAACCAGGAGGGGAAGTGGAGGACTTGACTCTGTCAAAGATTGGACTATATCAGTCGCATACATGTGACTATGGATGTCCATTACGAAAAGCACAGCCGTCTCGAAGCTCAAGGCGACGCTCAGCGCATGCCTCGCCCAGGTGAAGGCGGGGGAAGAGATTATTGTGACGGAGCGGGGCAAGCCGATCGCTAAACTCATCCCTTTTTCTCCTGACCACTCTCTTCTGCCGTCCCACCTGATCGAGATGGTCCGCGCCGGGCTCATTCGCATCGGCTCGCTCCACCTGCCGGACGGGTTCCGGGACATGCCGCGCCCCGCTGATCCTCAAGGCGCCGGGATCACTGCGGTCTTGGAAGAACGGGCAGAGGGGCGATGAGGTTCTGGGATACCTCTGCCATCATCCCACTCTGTCTCGAAGAGCCCCAAACCCCCTTACTGATGCGGCTTACCGAGGAGGATGGTGCTATTGCCGCATGGTGGGGCACGCCGATCGAGTGTTGCTCCGCCTTAGCCAGGCTCAGACGCGAGGGCATCCTGTCCAGACGGTCAGAAGCGCAGGCGCGCACGATCCTCATGGCGCTTGCCGCCGACTGGACAGAGATCGCGCCGAGCCAGGCAGTCCGGGAGCAGGCCATGCGGGCGCTCCTGCTTCATCCGCTCCATGCAGTGGACTCTCTTCAGTGAGGCTCGGCGCTTGTATGGGTTCAGGGTCGTCCGGAGGGGCGCGAATTTGTGTGTCTTGATCACCGGCTGCGGGATGCCGCACAAGGCGAAGGGTTCCGGGTCCTACCCCACGAGATAGGGGAATAGTGAGGTGTGGGGAGATCGACTAAGTCCCGCGTGAGCGACGGATTGAGGTGGATCAGATCCTGTCAGACCGACTCGTGTCCCTGGACATCCTGAGTGTATACCCCACAGGAGCTTCGATCACCACAAGTTAGGCATGAACGCCTGAACCCCGCATCTTATCATTGATTCGAAAGCCTCCCACCTGGTCTTCCGCCACCCTCCCACCATTATTCCACCCTGCAGAGATTTTCAGTGGCTTGCATCAATGCCCAGCCTCTTCAGCATCCACGACCCTATCCGCGATTGCTTCCCACTGAGATCGGGGAGCAGAGAGATAGTGGAACGTGAAATAGTGAGCCAGCTCATGGGTCAAAAGGGCGCGATCAAAATGCGGGATCAGGATTCTGTTCTCGTGGGGGACATAGAGGGCCACCGCGACCCCGTTCTGTGTCTTGGCGGAAGGCCGAAGCATCAGATACTTTTGATGAATGTGGTTAGGAGAAACGACGAGCACCTGTGGACGGGGCTTGGAGCTATCTGGGGTGACGCCCATGAGGCGGGCAACCTTGAGATACAGTGCGTCCACCGCGTCCGGGGCGATCTCGCTGTCGCTGAAGTTGAGGATGTCGGTGTGAAGCCCGGTTTGGAGGCCTGGGTTGGCGAGATACTGAACGCCACCGAGGCATCCCTGAAGGAGGAGAAGGGGGAGCAGAAGCAGTGGAAGAACAGCGAGGCAGTATTTAGACTTGGCTGAAAACATGACAATCGCTCCTTTCAGGAAGATTACTTTCCGTGAAAGAGCGATTGTCGCTCTTCCTTTCTTCGGCAGCCCGGCTGTCCCAACCCTTTTGGGACCCGCGACTTTGTGTCCCAGCCTCACGACTGGTTTACCTTTATCGGAAAGGAACCTTCTACGCCACTGACATAATGCGAGATTCATGCCAGCAAGTACTCGAAGACACATTTGGCGAACTCATTATTATGCCCAGCAATTTCAAAACGTTAGCAAACAACTGCAGGACGCTGGAGCCTGACTGACTTGTCCAACGCCTCATCAAGGACAGAGGGGCAGCTTTCCGGTGAAAAAAAGTGTCACCGAGGCACCACGAGGTGTCGGCGCTGCTGAGGGGCGTCGGTGGAAGGCTACGCAAGTGCTGTACCAGGGATATCGGAGGGCTAGTCGTCCGACTGGGGATAGTCGCGGACGCTGTCGTATCAACGAGTTGTGAGAAGAAGGCTGGACTGAAGAGGGGTGAGGGATCGGCTGATGCGCCGACGTACGGGAAGGAACTACATCGCTCGGGCGAACAAATTACCCGTCGTCTGCGCTCCCGTTACGCCTTTACGACGTGATCGGAAGGGAGCCCCTTTTGAGGTGTTCCGCGTATCCACGATCAGAGGGGCGCGCTGAGGTTCCCTTTCTTTCTGGCCTGTCTGGTACCGTATCGCTGAAGCTCAAAAGAACTCCAAGGCCTTGTCGTGGCATAAAAATTATGCTATTTTTATGCCTAAAGGAGGACCCTCAATGAGAACCACATTGGAGATTGATGAGAGGCTCATGAAGCAGGCCCAGGCGCTCAGCAAGGCCAAGACGAAGAAGGAACTCATCCATCGCTCTCTGGAGGCGCTTATTCGCCAGCAGCGGGTCAAGCGTCTGATTGGAAGGCTGGGATGTTTCCCTCTTCAGCTCACCCCAAAAGGGCTGACCAGGCTTCGTGCCGATGGCTGATGGATGGGTCCTGATCGATACCTCGGCTTGGATCCACGCGTTGAGGCCGGCAGGCGATCCTCTTGTCAGACAACAAGTCCACGCGTTGCTCAGTGAGGGGCGCGCGGCCACGTGCGAAATGGTCGTCCTGGAGCTTGTCGGCGGCACGCGCTCGGAGAGCGAGTATCGCGAACTCTGCGAAGACCTGGAGGCGCTCCAGCAATGTCCGATTACGGAATCGGTCTGGAGATCGGCCTATCGGATGACTTACACCCTGCGACGTAAGGGTTTGTCCATTCCGGCGACGGATCAGCTCATCGCTGCTGTTGCTTTACACTACTCATGCAGTCTTCTTCACTGTGATAACCACTTTGATCTGCTGGCCCGCCATGTCAGGCTTCCTGTTTATACGCCGTAGCAGATCCTGGGCCGGCAAGGGTGGCCCAGCCGTCAGCCTCCCGCCTCTTCAGCATCCACGACCTGATCGGCGATCGCTTCCCAGCCGGATCGGGGGATCGAGAGGTAGTGGAAGGTAAAATAGTGAGCCAGCTCATGGGTCAGCAGCGTGCGGTCAAAATCCGGGATCAGGATCTGGTTCTGATGAGGAATGTAGACGGCGAGCGCGGTACCATTCCGTGCTGCGGCTAAGGGGTGAATAGTGAGATACTTCTCCTGAATGTAGGCAGGGGACACCACCAGCACCTGTGGCCTGGGTGTGGAATTATTCGGAGTGATCGCCATCAGACGGGCGACTCGACGATAGAGTACGTCCACCTGGTCAGCGGCAATCTCATGGTCACTGAAGTTCCAGATGTCAGTATAGACACTGGTTCGAGCGCGCGGGTAGGCCCGGTACCCGGTGCCGCCCAGGCAGCCCTGGAGCAGAATGGGTAGCAGCAACAGGGAAAAAGCGACCAGCCGTCGTGACTTCCTCGCGGCAAATATGATGACCGCTCCTTTTCAGAACGTGCCGTTTACGCGCAGATGCCTTGCATACTATTCACTGTACGGGCATGACGTCAACATGTTTCTTGTGTACGCCGCAAGGGGTCGCACGACTGGATATAGGGCGTGAAAAACGGGACGTTCCCTGCGACTGGCTCACACGCCTCACTGCGAAGTACGGCTGATCGCCGCAGTCTCCAGCGTGGCGGCCAGTTCGCCCCAGGAAAAGCGCTGCTGCTTCAGGATATGCCGGCGAAATATGCCCCCCATGTCTTCCTCGTAGAAGCGGATGATCGCCTCCGCCAACGCGGTTGGGTTGCGCGGCTCTACCAGAAGGCCGGTTTCGCCGTCACGGACCGCCTCCGGCAGCCCGCCCACGCGAGTGGCCACCACGGGCCGCTCGAAGGCAAAGGCGATCGGGACGATGGCGCTCTGTGTGGCCGATTCGTAGGGGAGCACGACCAGGTCGGCTGCGGAAAAGTAGAGGCTGACCTCGTTGTCCGGAACGAAGCGATCGATGACCCGGACGTGCGACGCGAGGCCCAAGTCGCTGATGAGGCTCAGGCAGCGGTCCTTCCCCTCGTAGAACTCTCCGACCACGAGGAGGGTACAGTTCACCTTTTGGAGCACGAGGGGCATCGCCTCGAGCAATCCTGGAAGCCCCTTGTAGCTACGGATCAGGCCGAAGAAGAGAAGGGTATTTCCGGAAAGGCCGAGACGACTCTTCGCCTCCTCTTTGTCGATCGGTGCTCCGAACCCTTGCCCCGGAGGTTGAGGGACCAGAAGTGTGTGGCCTCGCAGATTGAGCGACTCCAGATCTTGTCGGTCGGTCTCGGAGTGGACGAGCCACGCATCGCCTGAGGCCAGCGCGAACCTTGTCAGTCCGCTCGCCAAGGGAAACGGTTCGTGCGGAACAACATTGTGGCAGATGAAGATGACGCTGGCGCGAGATCGCCTTCTGGCCAGGCTCACTGTCGTCCCGAGGCACAGGCCGAAGAAAGGGTGCCACCAGTGAACAATAACCAAGTCGGGAGCGATCTCAGCGATCCGGCGGCCGGTACGGAGCCAGCTCAGAGGATTAATTGAGTCGAGGATCGCTTCACTAGTGAGCCCCACAGGCGGGGAGCCCGTGTCGAACTGCGTTCGCCCAGGAAACAGTATGGCCGGATACTGGCGCGAAAAGGAGATCACCGCGATCTCGTGACGCGTCATCAGCTCCAGCCCGAGCTGGGCGTTATAATGGGCGATCCCCCCTCGTAAAGGGGGGAAGGGGCCGACGAGGCAGATCTTCATAGAGACCTGACGCCGCAGGGGTGTATGGGATTAGGCGTATCGTTGCGCACGCTGCTATTGAGTTGTGTCAGCGGACGGATCACCGGAGAGCCGAATGGCCATCCCGGAGGCGCTACTCGGCCCGATCAATGTCTGAATGTACAGACCAACCAGCCCGAAAGGGATGCCATTTTTGTCCACCACATGATTCCTAAGAGACAGCCATCCCAACGTCGGAGAGGGGAAGGTGCCGACAACTGTCCCTATCGGCAGGATGATGTGGCGTCCGCTGAATCTGGAAGAGCTTTGGATTATCTCGTGAGTGCTTTGCTGGTCGCTGCTCACGGCGGTGAGCTCCTGCCGCAGAAAGATCTCGGCCGAAGCCCGAATAGGTTTATCCGGTAGCTTGCCGCCGGGACGGGTTGGGTGGGGTGCGGCGACGATCAGCAGGCCATCGGCCAGCGTACCACCGCCAAGTTGTCCAGGGGTCAGGAACGCGGGTAACAAGAGACCTGTCGGGTACGGTTCGAAGGGTGTCGTGCCGGCCGTTTGCCGGCGAGCCGACGCCCCATTATACGTGATCGCCCAGTCGTCATCCATATTGACGACAACCGCTGTGCCTATCAGGACGTCCGCGCTCGTGGTGACATCGACGAAGCCCTGCAAAAAGCCATCGGATGCGTTACCGGAGATCATCTCGGACAGGTCGAGCGAATCGATGTCGCGCGCTGAAAGGTCTATGTTGGTGCCCTGGCGGGCGCCCGACGTATCGTAAAGCTCCAAGGCCACAGATACGGGGGCTGAGCTGATGTTGGTCAGGAACAGGAAGGTCGCGAATCCAGGTCGCAGGTCATAGTAGGGGAAGACGATCCTCGATCCTGGAACAAGCTCAGCATTAGTGGCCGCGTCGACCGCCCGCGAGAACGCAAAGGCGATGATCGCACCCAAGAGGATGACGATAATGGCACCGCGACGCATCATTATCTCGACAACGCCTCCACCATTCCAGCCAACCTTACGTGTTCAACCGGTTCACGGAGCTGTGTGCCGCCGGAGGAATAATACCATAGAAATGCCGTTGCGTCCCGGTCAAGGGCAACGACAGATCCCAGCACAGCGATAGAAAGCTGTCATTGCGAACGAAGTGAAGCAATCTCGCATTCCTGTGCTGAGATTGCCACGCACCCTACGGGTACTCGCAATGACGGGAGGAATCGAGCGATTACGAAGTCTATCCATGAAAATGTCAGGGCGCGCGGGGCGTGTTCGGGGACGCGAGCCTCTCGGCCCGGAGGAGTCGGCGCACGGTTTCCCGTGAGACTCGGATCCCCTCCGTATCGGCAGGCTTCTCGGTCGGCTTGGCTATTCATTTTCGTTGAGGGTTGATACCCCGCGGCTTGCCGCGAGTTCGTCATACCGGCGGAAGCCGGTATCCAGAGGGCCCGACTGGATTCCCCCGTATCAAGTACGGGGCAGGCGTGTCAAGCACGGAATGACGGGCCAGAACATAAGACGATACCTCGCAGCTTGCTGCGGGGTAGTTCATCCCTGACAGAATACCAGAGCTTTCGCAGAGAAATAAAAAACTTGACAGGCGAAAAGGAGGCATGGTATCAAGGCAGCGGGTTTAGGCTCCAGGATTGATCTACTTGCGTTGCACGGCAATAGTACTCCATGTGTTGGGGGCGAAGGGAGGCGAGAGATCGGAGAATTTCGGTACAGCTTCTGCGCCGCTTGATGATGCATTCGATTATATGTTAGGTTCGTGGTCTTAGTGGTACTCAACGTTGAAGGCTATGCCCTGTAGGTTGGGGGCAAGGAGGAGCAAGGATGAGTTCTAGAGCAAGAGTTGCTTTCAGCAAGAAGTTGGCTCTGTCTCTGCTGGCCCCCGCGATCCTTGCGGGAACGGTTATCGCCCCGATGAGTGTCGATGCACGGGTGCAGCAGCGCATCGACATTGCCAGCGATGGAACCGTCTATCAGTACCTCTGTTCGGATGCACAGCCGGCTGGGACCGATCATGACCGTCTGACCAACGTCTCAATGTCTATCGCCTTCAATTCTGCGGCGACGGTGGTTCAAACCGTCAGCAGCGGGACTACCCTGATTGCCAAGGTACCGGCGACCCCTCTTACCGCTCTGGCTCAGGGGAAGCGGACCGGGACCCTGTCGCTGGCCGCCTGCACGCCCGCCGTGACCTTCTCTGCCACTGGTGCCGGGTCATGGGCCTCTGGCGCCACCACGGTGGCTGGATTCGGTGATGCCGGCCTGACACTGATCAGCGCGCTCGCCCCTGTCGCCAGCATCACGAACAACGTGAATTGTGGCGACAGCGTGTATGGGTTTGGGGGAACCGCCACGTGTTCGATTGCTGATGCTGCCGCACAGCCTGTCGACGGGATCAGCTTGAGTCTGAACCAGGGCATCCTCTTTGTCTATAATGGGAATTCGTTCATCACCCCGAACACCGCAGGGACGCTGAACGTATCCGGCGGCGGCGCGGGCTTCGACGTCGCAGCTGGCAGCCTTGTTGATAACGCCACAGGCGATTCTGATACCACCAGCGTTACGGTAACCACCACCACGACGACCACGACGACCACGACGACCACCACGACGACGATTCCGGTGGTCCCGACGGTCGGTAACTGGGGAATGATGGTGTTGGGAGCGGCGTTCCTGGGTGCGATGGCTTGGATGGTGAGAGCTCGAAGAAATCACCTGCAGTAATCGACAACTGAATACGCAGGTTACGTGATAATCGCAAGAACGGGGCGTTAAGCCCCGTTCTTGCTTTTTGGAGCGGTCATGCTGGACGTTCGCGAATCTGTACGTACAGCCTCCGCCGAACCCGACGCAGTTCCAACGGGAAGATATCCCGGATGGGTTGAGAGAGTGAGCACGCTCTTGGCCCTCCTGCTGACCTACGGACTCCTTCTCTGGTACCTTAAACCCTCCCTCCTTTTCAAGCCGACTATCACTGGCGGTGGCGACACCATCGCACACTATGTCGCGGCAAGATATCTGCGGGATTACCTCTTGCCTAATGGAAAGCTTATTGGCTGGATGCCGGGCAACCTCGCCGGCTATCCCCTCTTCCTTTTCTATTTTCCCCTTGCCTTCCTGCTGATCGCCGGGTTCAGTCTTGTCGTCTCATTCCCTATTGCATTTAAGCTGGGGACTATCGCCGGAACCTTCGGGCTCCCGATCGCCTCCCTCGTTGCGCTCCGCTGGATCGGATGTCCGTTCCCCATTCCTGCGCTTGGCGCCGTTCTGACCCTTCCATTCCTGCTGAACGCAGGCAACAGCATGTGGGGTGGAAACATTCCGAGCACGCTGGCCGGCGAGTTTTCTCACAGCCTCTCACTTACGCTCCTCGTATTATTCATGGGTGCACTGTACCGAGGCGTCCTTGAGCGGCGGTACGCAGGCTGGTGTGCCGTACTCTTCGCCCTTACCGGATTAGCGCACGGATACGGGATGGTGATGGCGGCGGGTATGGGGCTGTACTTCCTTGCTGTGACCTCGGAGTTCCGGATGACGCTCCTGTACCTGGTGCGGGTGTATGCTGTGGGCGGGCTGCTGCTGGGATTCTGGTTGATTCCGCTCGTCTGGTACCTTCCTTACACTACCGGGTTCTCCATTACCTGGGAGTTTACATCTATCCTGGAGATCGTTCCGGTCGTGCTATGGCCCATCATCGTCATTGCGGCGGTCACAGTAGCCTTGACACTGCGGGGGAAATTTAGCGACAAGGGATGGCTTCGGATGATCTACTACCTGACCTACCCTGTGGTGCTATCGGTCACCCTGTATTTTGTTTCACCCTGGCTGAACCTTGTAGATGTCAGGTTCCTGGCCTTTGCGCAGTTTTTTCTCGTCCTCTTGGCCGCAGCCGGTCTCGGTGGACTTCTGATGCGGCTACCGCGTTCACTCTGGCGAGCGGCGCCTGTCGTCATCGCCGTGATGACTATCGCCTGGGTCATGCCTCAGGTGTCGTTTATCCCCAAATGGATCCAGTGGAATTTTTCCGGAATGGAGCAGACACCGTGGTGGCGATACTTTATTGTCGTGAATTCTATTGCGCTACCAGGCGGCCCCCACAGTCCCAGAGTCGTGTACCAACATTCGGTTCTCCATGATAAGGCCGGTACGATCAGGGCTTTTGAGGCTCTCCCCCTTATATCGGGCCGCCCAACGCTCGAAGGGGCCTACATGCAGTCCTCTCCGACCTCCCCGTTCGTGTTCTACATCCAGTCTGAACTAACGGACACTCCTTCTTGTCCCTTCGTTCCCTACAAATGTTCGCCATTCGACCCGGAGCGGGCACTCGCCCATTTGGAGCTGTTCAACGTCAAAGAGGTGATTGCCGTCACGGATAGGGTGAAGGCTGCCCTGGGGTCGAATCCTGGGTACCGCGAGGAGGGGGAAATCGGACCCTACAAGATCTTCCAGGTCCGTCAAGGCAACGGCCAGTATGTTGTACCGCTTCGATACCAGCCTGCCCTCGTGACCGATGGCGACTGGAAACGACTCGCTTATGACTGGTTCCAAAAACCGGAATGGCTGGAGGTACCGCTCCTTTTCCCACGACCCGGCGATCCGGTACCGCCGGGAGTCGTGCCGTTTCGTGACTTAATGGAGGAGCCCGTTAAACAGGTCCTTTCGCCCGAATGCCACGTGAAAGACGCCTTGGGCAATGAGGAGGTTCGGTTTGAGACCGAGTGCCCTGGTCGCCCGCACCTGATCAAGGTCTCGTATCACCCGAAATGGCGCGTTGAGGGCGCCGATCGGATCTATCTGGTGTCACCATCATTCATGCTGGTCTATCCCACGGCCAAGCAGGTCCGGCTCGTCTTCGGCAATCGCTGGCCTGATTATGTTGGACGGGTTGCCACAGCGGCCGGAATCGCGTTGCTCCTCGCTGAAACGCTTGTATTTCTTTCGAGGAAAAGATACAGTTCCTTAGAAAATCCCTCCTAAGGCAGTGTAAATAAATAAAGGTATCAATCTATGAGTTGTGGTGGTATGCTTCTTGAGCATGAACACCCTGCCCGAGTTGAGACGGAAGTTTCGTTCTGTGTGGCCGCTTTTGGACGAGCGCACGCGCCGCATCATGGCTGCTAATGAAGCCGTGAGTTTGGGCTTTGGTGGAATCTCTGTGGTGCATCGCGCGTGTGGATTGTCGCGACGGGCCATCGCCAAAGGAGTCCGCGAAATTCAAGAAGGGATAGTGCCATCGGAAGGTCGCATCCGTTGTCCCGGAGCAGGGCGCAAGTCCATCACCGTTTCCGACCCACGTCTGTTGGATGCATTGGAAGAGATGATTGATGGCCAAACGCGAGGCGATCCACAGTCCCCCCTGCGATGGATTTGTAAAAGCACGCGGGCGATTGCCAGGCAGCTTGGCAGGAACAAGCACCCGGTCAGCCATGCAAAGGTCGCGCAGATTCTTCACGATCTGAACTATAGTCTGCAGAGCAATCGGAAGACCGAGGAGGGCACAGACCACCCCGACCGCGATGCGCAATTTCGGCACATCAATGCTGCGGTAAAGAGACGCCTGGCGCAAGGCATTCCTGTGATTTCGGTGGACACAAAAAAGAAGGAACTCATCGGCAACTACAACAATGCCGGTCAGCAATGGCTTCCGGCAAAGCAGCCCAAAAAAGTTCAAGGTCACGACTTCCCCAGCCCAGAAGTGCCACGCGCCTATCCGTATGGTATTTACGACCTCGGACGCAACGCCGGTTTTGTCAATGTGGGGACCGACCATGACACTGGAGAATTTGCCGTGGCCTCGATTCGCGGGTGGTGGCATTTTGAAGGACGACGGCTGTATCCGGATACGGCAACGCTTCTGATCACTGCCGACGGCGGGGGGAGCAATGGGTCGCGGTTGCGGCTTTGGAAGTTGGAGTTGCAGAAGTTTGCTGATCAAACCGGCATGTGCCTTTCCGTCTGTCATTTTCCTCCCGGCACCAGCAAATGGAACAAGATCGAACACCGGCTGTTTTCCTTTATCACGTCAAATTGGCGTGGTGAACCGTTGCGGGATTACGAAACGATCGTCAATCTCATCGCCAGGACGACCACGGCGAAGGGGCTGAAAGTGACGTGTAGATTGGATCGCCGGAAATATCCAACCGGACGCAAGGTTAGCGATGAAGAGATGAAGCGCATCAATGTGGAACGTAATAAGTTTCATGGCGACTGGAACTACGTCATAAGACCAAAAGCTACAGAGCGAAGTTGATACCTTTATTTATTTACACTGCCTAACCTCCCTTTTCCAAAGGGAGGAATAAATCCCCTCTTTGGCAAAGAGGGGTAAAGGGAGATTTCAGAATAAATTATTAGCATGATGGGATAAGGTGATCTCAGTATGGCGGGAAGGCGACTGAAAGTCCTGCTGGTCAATCCGAGCTGGGACGGGCTGGTAAGCCGAAAAGGACGCCGGTTCAATCGGACATGGCCTCCCCTTGACCTGCTGAACTGCGCGGCACTGCTGGAACAGGATGGACATAGCGCCAGCATCATCGATGCCCGCGCCACGCCCACCCCACTCGATGCGATTCGAGACGCCGCGACGCAGCACGATCTGGTGTTTATCACCTCAGCGCCGATTGATCGGTGGCAATGCCCCAACCTTGATCTCAGCCCATTCCTGGCCGTTACACATCTGGTAGAACCCGACAAGCTGTACGTCATGGGGACACATGGGACCGTTGCGCCTGGCGAACTTCTCAACATGACGCGGGCGCGGGCCGTGATCCGTGGTGAGCCTGAACTGGCGGTCCGAGCGCTCTGTGATGGCAAAGATCCTTCCGAGGTGCCGGGTATTAGCTATCTGCAAGGGGGCACGCTCATCAATACCCCGGAAGGAAACCCCATAGATCTGACAACCCTGCCACTGCCCGCTTTTCATCTCCTCGACCTCCGCAACTACCGTTACGAAGTCCTCGGCGGCAGGTTTGCCCTACTTGAAGCGACGCGCGGTTGTCACTATCGATGTTCTTTCTGCCTCCTCAAGATGTACGGCAAAGGCTACCGTAAGAAAGATCCTGAGCAGGTTATCCGTGAGGTGACGTATCTGGTTCGAGAGGCAGGAGCCGAGACAGGCTACTTCATCGATCTCGAGTTTACTGCGGTCCGCGACGACGTCTGGGATCTCTGTGAACGACTGGCGTCAGCGAAGTTATCCTTCGAGTGGGCGTGCCAGACCAGGGCCGATTATGTGGACGGGCCGCTTCTGCAATTGATGAAGCGGGCCGGCTGTCGGCTCATCCACTTCGGCGTGGAAAGCGGTTCAGCCAGAATTCTTGCCGAAACTAACAAGCGGATTACTCTTGAGCAGATCGAACGGGGAATTGCAGAGACGAAGCAGTCAGGAATCGATCAGGTCTGTTTCTTCATGTTCGGCTTTCCGGGAGAGACCGCCGAGGATATGGAGGCGACAATCGCATTTGCCAAGCGACTGAACCCAACCTATGCGTCGTTTCATGCCGTGACTCCCTACCTGGGCACGACGCTGTACGAGATGAGCGGCGCCTCGGAACTGTTCCCCGACGTGCTGAGCAAGGAGCACGATCCCCGTCTCCTTCAGGCCGTCGCCGACCGGGCCTTCCGCGAGTTCTACCTGCGACCGGCGGTGCTCTGGTCCAGGATTCGCCGGGTAGACCTTCACCTTTGGCGCCGACAGGCCGCACTGTTCTGGGACTACGTGCGACCGGCCTTCTCCTAGGCCCCCGCCATGCCCCAAGACTCGCGTGATGCTCACCAACGCCGAGCTCCACTGACATTCATCCTCCCGGCGTATAACGAAGAAGCCATTCTTGCCGCCAACGTCGACCGCCTCAGGCGCTGCCTGAAGGACCGAGAGATTACGGCGTATGAACTGCTCCTGATAAGCAATGGCTCGACCGACCGGACCGTCGAGATCGCCAGGGCATGTGCGGTGGGGTGTACGGACCTCACAGTGATTGAATTACCGCAGCGCGGGGTGGGCCGCGCATTCAAGGCCGGGATTACGCGCGCGCAGTATGACCGGGTGGTGTGTCTCGATCTCGACCTCACCATCGATCTCGACTTCATCACGGCCGCAGCGGCAACACTCGACACGGCGGACATCGTCATCGGCTCCAAGCAGACCGGGGGGCAGCAGCGCTCGCGGATCCGACACATGGCGAGCGCGGCATTCATCGCCTGCACGCGCCGATTGCTTCACCTCGAGTTTACGGACTACTCGATCGGCGCCAAGGCATTTCGGATCGACTCCATACGGCCATATCTCCCGTATTTGGCCGACCAGAGCGCCTATATCCTGCAACTCATCGCTTGGGGTCAACGCGATGGCGCCGTCATTGTTGAGGTGCCGGTCTGGTGCGACGATCGGCGAAAGAGCCGGTTCAACCTTCTCCACGAGGGCCTCTATCGCTTCGGCAGCCTGTTTCTACTGTGGTTGCAGGTGTGCATAAAGGGCCGCCAGGCGACCAGGAGGTGACTGCAGCGAAGCAACCCGACTGTTTACGCACGTACAGCCGCGTTGAATCTCTCCTGTCACCATGCATGTCCGGCTTGGAAAATAGAACCATCGGAGATGTGGTATGCTGAACAAGGATGACGCACGTGACCCGCAGAACGCGCCGCTTTCAAGCCGCGCAGCCTTTCTCGCCTTCTCCTCCTTCGCCGTATTCAGCATTAGCTTTTCGTTGTGGATGCGTGTGGTGTACCGAGGCCCTTACTATCCGGGTTGGGATGTGCTCGGCCCGGCCCATGGGCTGTTTCTGGTATCTACTCGATCGTTTTGGGACGCCGTCATATCCGTAGTCCATTCCACACGGCACTTCCAATATTGGAATCACACCAACAGCCTTCTCTACACGTTGATTCCTGGCTACCTAGGGTCGCTATGGCCATGGGAGTATTGGGCGCACCTGCTTACCTTCGCCCTCTTCGTCCTGACACTGTGGCTCGTTATACGGCTCATCGGTCTTCCAATCCGTCAATTCTGGATTCTGCTTCTCGCATGGGGCGCGTCGCCGGCTCTGCTTTCCTTCTCTGTTGCGGGCTATCCATATGTTACGGGCTTACTACCTCACGCACTTGCGCTGTGGATTACCTTAGACAATCGGGTTCGCCGCAACTGGATATTAAGCCTCGTTCTGTGTCTGGTTGCCAACGAACTGTCATGGCACCTGTACGAACTCGGCAAATCATTGTTTGTAGTCTTTATCGCGGCGGCTGTCCTCCATCGACATGTCCCTCTTCGCACACGCATTATATGGCTTCTGGGCGCTACGGTTCAACTTGCTACGATCCTCTCATATCCGGGAGGGAACGTAGGAGCCGTCGTTCATTCCGGTTCGGTGACGATTGATGCGATCAGCGCAAGTATTGCGAATCTTGCCAAAGCGCTTTTCTATGATCAGTTACTCGACAGCCCGGTCCTGTTTGTACTGGGACTATTTAGCCTCTTCTTTCTCAAACGCAATCGGTGGTTCTTCCTGAGCCTCCTCATGTTTCAGATCGGGTTAGTCGTTGTGCTGGGGATGCAAGGCGCCGATTGGCTGCGTCCGAGACGATTTCTGCTGGTTGAGTTCTATTGCATCGTGGCGGTCGTCGGCATGTTCTGCGAATCCGCCGGGATGTCGCGATTTGGGGAGAGGCCGAAGGTCGTACTCATTGCGTTGCTGTGCTTGGGTAATATCTGGCAGATGGCAGATCTCGTCAATTACATGAAGCTACCCGTTGATGAGCGGCGCTACCCGATGCCCTTTACCTATTCTCAGGCGGACTATCTCGTGCCCGCGTCGGAAGTAAATTGGTATTTGGAGGCCCGCTCAAGAGTCAACGCGGGAGAAAAGCTGCTGCTTGTTTATAACTTCTCTGCCTACCCCGAGAACACCACTGATCCCGCGGGTGCGCTAGAGCGACTGTACTTAAGCCTCGGTCACAAACGTTTTGTGGACTCCGTCTTTGTGTTTGGTTCGACCCAATGCCGCTACTCATGCCTTCCAATTCGCCCGTTGGCAACGCTGGAAGCGTTCCTGGACAGCATTCATCCGGGCAGTCCGACGCCTCCAGAGGCATTCACGGTCTATTACCTTCAGGATTTTCACCCTATGTACCGGCGTGTAGCAGACAAATCGATCTACGAATTGGAATCGGTCAGGATCTTTGCTGAGATTCGCAAACGATTCACGATACGGCTGGAGTCCCCAAAAGAATCCAGATTTATGCGGCTCAAGATTGCGAATAGATTTTTAAAGGGTTCGCCCTCTCCAGGTTTTGTCCTCGAGACCGGCGTGAGTAAGTACGAACGGCACGCGGATGGTATCATTCACAACAGACCGTTCTCTTGGCGAGGCGTCCCGCTCGATCTTCTCTGGGTTGAAGATCCGATGGAAGCAACTGCATATCTGGCCAAGAGACCTTGGGGTAGGGGGCCGTTTTCTTTGGAACTTTCCGGTACCCTCCACATCATGAGGCAAGGCGCGTACAACTTTCTACTCGGCTCATACGATGGCGCCGTACTCACGCTGGACGGTCATACCCTCTTGGACAACAGTGGCACGCATCCTTTCCAGCTCATGCAATGCTCACTGATGTTAAAAAAGGGTAGCCACCGGTTTCACCTCTCGTATGCAGATGAAGGACGTATGGGACGTCTGCTTGCGGATGTCTATCCGGTTGGTGATGAGGCGCTTCAGAACCCGCAGGGCAGTTGCTTTGAGACCCTTCCTATTGCCCGGTTCTTTCCTGAGGGGCTGAGAAGCCGGTACTATCACGCCGTCAACTGGAGCGGCGAGAACACAGAGGCAGGGCGGGAAATTCGGGTAGGGGAATCGGTTGAAGCCCATTGGATACGGACACCCGGGTTGTCGGCGCATCCTTGGGATCCGCCTTTCTCCTTACGCCTTGAAGGGCGGATGCGCATTGTTGAGTCCGGGATGTACCGATTCGACCTTGGTTCAGATGACGGAAGTCTTCTGTACCTCGATGGCGCGATCGTGCTCGATAATGGTGGAAGCCATACGTATCGAGAGAAGAACGCCGCCCTACATCTGAACGCCGGCGTGTACGATTTTCGACTGGACTATTTCAATAGTATTGGTGACGGTCGCCTGAAACTCAGCGTGCGTCGTCCGCGAGCGTTTCAACGGGACATATATGGGGCAAGAGGCGATTCAATTAAGCGTAGTGATTCCCACGTACAATGAGGCGAGTCGGATCGGCCCATCGCTCCAGCGGGTGTGGGGCTATTTGCGGTCCCGATACGGGGCGGGCGGGTTCGAGATGATTGTAGTGGATGACGGATCGCGCGATAGCACGGTCGCCGTCGTGGAACAATTCATGGCGCGCGCGCCGGAGTTGAGGCTGATTCGCTTCTCACAGAACCGGGGCAAGGGCGCCGCCATTCGGGCCGGTATGATGGCGGCCACGGGAGCGGTCGTGCTGTTCTCGGATGCGGATCTCTCCACACCCATTGAGGAGGTAGATGGAGCCTTGAAGCTCCTTTCGGAGGGTAGCGATCTTGTGATCGGTTCACGCGCGCTGGTAGGATCGCAGATACTGGTGCGTCAGACTCGCCTGCGGGAATTGATGGGGAAGCTGTTCAATCGCCTCCTGCGGGTCTACCTCTCGATCCCTTTTCGGGATACGCAGTGCGGTTTCAAGCTGTTTCGGCGCGAGGCGGCGCACGCGGTCTTCCAATACGCGCGTATCGACGGCTTTGCCTTCGACGTCGAGGCTATCCTTATCGCGATGCAGTTGGGATATGCCGTATGTGAGATGCCGGTGCGCTGGATCAATGATCCGAGCAGTCAGGTGAGCCTGCTGCGTCACCCCGTGCAGATGTTGGTGGACCTTTGGCGTATCCGACAAAGGCTCGCCACCGAACCCCCGCAACGCGCAACACCCCTACGGTGAATGGATTCAGTGAGGTGCAATCCTCACCAAAACAACCCGGACGGGGAATCGGTTGATCTCACGACCCTCCCCATGCCCGTCCTATTGGCAACATGCTCCATTCCCTCTTTGCGGGAGAATGTGGGATGGGTGTCTCGCGATGACGCATCCCAATCTATACTGATACTGGGGTGAACAATTGAGATTGACAACCGCTGTATGGCGTGTTGGAATAAACGACAGTTCTGGTGAAAGAGAAACTATCGCACCGAGGGACTACAGAAGAAGTGGTGTGCTGGGGCGTTGCGTGGTAAGCGAACAGGAGGGCGAACGGATCGACTCCGCTCGCACCCATCAAAAAGGGGGGGGAGGCCATGCGAAGAACCATCGAGGCTATTTTGTCCTGGCATCATGTGAGTCTCAGCACGACTCGCCATAGGCGAGGATCGGGGCGATCATGGGGAGGCTGTGTGGCGCTTGCCTTTGTTCTGATCTTGCTGCCCAGTCTCGTCAAGGCTGCCACTATTGTTGATGTGCAATTCGTGCAGAGCGATGGCGCCATTAGCGGCCTGAATCCGTCCGCTGCAGGGTTCGATGTGGCGTATTCAGGAGGCTTGATTAAATCTGCTGACGGCACAGCAACGTTTGGGAGTTATTTTGAGACCATCCCGCGCTATAATGGGTCCGCCGGAACATTCAACTACACCGATGGGGCTGCGGTCCTGCCGGGAGGGAATGTCTATTACAAGATAGTCCGGAACTTTGCTGACTCTCCGAATACGGCGCGCGGCATTATTCTTGGTGGCGATGGGACCTTCGCTGGTGTTGCAGGCAGTATTGCACAAATCAGCTTGACCGTGTACCGGGTAACCATCCCGTGATCCGGTAGAAGCAGGCAAGAGTGAAAAGGTTTGGGGGCGCACCCTCACCTCTGATCCAGACAACTTCAATGTGTGCAAGCTGACCGCAGTGAGCTGATATTGACCGCTGTTTTGCTGCCCACGCGGCGGCGCGTCCGGCGACTCGGTCAGCGATCACTTGAGCCGCCGCATGCGGTCTGATGAGTATGCCTGGGTCGGATGGTATGTGTAGGTAGTGACAATGGGTGTAGTGCTGTTGTATGTAGAATGCTAACCGCACTCTTTCTTTTCCTCACTCCTTGAAGGTGCAAAAGGGAATCGATGGAGCAACGACTTAGTCTAAATAAGCCAGTGGTCAGGGCATGTATCACCTTCCTGGTGTGCATCATCGTGTTTTACACGCTCCTACGAACAAGCATCATGCGGGAGCTTGTCGGGCAGCCGCTGGCGCTGGCGTTTGCCGCAGTCAGCGGGTTCGTCCTGAACCTCCTGTCCCTCAAGGCCACGACTTCGGGAACTATCCTCCAGGTTGAGGGGTTTGCGGCTCGGATCGACGATGTGTGCACCGGCATCTTTGTCGTGGCGATCTACGTGTCAGCAGTCCTGGCCTATCCAAGTCGGGCGACAGAGAAACTCAAGGGGGTTCTGCTGGGGGCATCAGTGATCCTCTCTTTAAACCTCATTAGAGTGGTCAGTCTCATGTATATCGGCCGCTATTTTCCGTCATTCTTCGAGACTGCCCATCTACTGATTTGGCAATCGTTGATCATCTTTGCCGCCCTTCTGGCCTGGATCTACTGGACGGAGCGGTTTGTCGGTGCTCCCCGACACTAAAGCGCTGCTGGCGTTTGCCGGCCGGTTTCTCCTGGTCTTCTGCCTCATCCTCCCCCTGTGGTTCGTCATCACCCCCGGCTACAACCGCCTTCTCGCCTCCGGCGCCAATGTCCTGCTTGCCGTCACAGAGGCCCCTCGTGTTCATAGCCTCGTGGGTTGGAAGGGCAATATTTTAATTATGCGCTCGGATCGCCCTTTTACGGAAGGGATGAAGATCCAGGGATTCACAGGCTATTTGACTCACTTCAATCTCGTTCTCATGACTGGCCTTGTATTGGCCCAGCGGCACGTTGCTTGGAGGCGCCGGTGTGTAAGTCTGACGATCGCGTTGGGTGTTCTGTTTTTGACACACATACTGTACCTTGTGATCGGCATGAAATTCTTTCAGCAGCCTGAACTTGAAGCCTTTCAGAGCGTTGCCGGTCGCCTCTCTGTCTGGGGGACGAACTTCTACCTGTCGATGGCGAGTCAGCTTTTACCGGTGTTGATCTGGATGGCCCTGTATTGGTTTTTCGGTGGAATTCCAGAGGAGGTGCGTGCCGCTGACGAGGGGAGCACTCCCGGATGGAGAGGAAAAACGAGCGGGAGGCGCAAGACGCATCGCGCACCGTGAAATCGACGAATCCCTCCTGACCTCCCTTTGCCAAAGGGAGGATGTACCCCTCTTTGGAAAAGAGGGGTAGGGGGAGATTTTCTTAATCGATGTCCTTGCGAGAGTCGTCCTGGTCGAGGACAGCGGCAAGCGGGGGGATGTCGGTTTGCCTGCTGGAGTAGACGATGATCTCGGCCAGGAGTCCGAAAAAGATGAACTGTAGGCCGATGATCATCGTCAGAATGCTGAGGCTGAGGAGGGGGCGGTCACCGATCCATTGTCCGAAGAACCAGCCGAAAACCAGATACGCTAGACCGATGGAACCTGCCAGACTGAGCAGGGCTCCTAAGGCCCCGAAAAGGTGAAGTGGCCTCAGATGGTAGCGGGTCAGAATCAAGACGGTCAGCAGGTCGAAGAAGCCGCGAGGGATCCGTTCGGAGCCGTATTTTGACTGGCCGTATTTCCGCGGCCGGTGTGCGACCTCGATCTCCGCTATCCTGAAACCCCGCCAACTCGCCAACGCCGGAATGAACCGGTGCAGCTCCCCGTGGAGCCTGATCTCCTGGATCACACCCCTCCGATAGCATTTGAAGCCGCAATTAAAATCGTGGAGCGTGAGTCCCGTGAACAGCGACGTGACGCTGTTGAAGACCCGCGAGAGCACCCGCCTGATGATGGGGTCCTGGCGTTTGACTTTCCATCCCGACACCAGATCGAACCCCTCGTCCAGCTTGTCGAGAAATCGCGGGATTTCCCGCGGATCATCCTGCAGGTCGGCGTCGAGCGTAACCAGGATTTCTCCTCTCGCCCGGCGAAACCCCGCCATCAACGCGCTCGCCTTTCCCTGATTCCGGCGAAAGCGAAGGACGACCACCCGTGGGTCTTCTGCGTGGAGCTTTTCGAGCGCGGCAAATGAGCCGTCCGTGCTGCCGTCATCCACAAAGATCAGCTCATGGCGATTGGCCCATGGGCGGAGGGCCTCCTGGAGCTCCCGGTAGAGTTCCGGCAGACCGTCGGCCTCGTTCAAGAGGGGGATGATGACGGACAGATGCGGCGGATAGTTCATTGCGGTGGCAGTATAACAGGTCGCCCCTGACCCCTCAAGCGCCATTTCCAGCCCAAGAACAGCAATAGACTTCGAAATCGCTCGATTCTTCCCGTCATTGCGAGCACCCGTAGGGTGCGTGGCAATCCGACACACGGTGTCGTTGCGAGCCGTAGGCGAAGCAATCTCACCGTTCTTCAAGACCAGGAAGGCAGAACGGTTGGATTGCCACGCTCCCGTTGGTCGCTCGCAATGACCAGGCAGCGGTTCGCGAACGAAATGAAGACAGTGCCGGCGTAACCATTCAGTTACGGGTGGAAAAATCTCCCCCCGGCTTAATACATGCCGGGGCAGGCTCTAACCCCTCTTTTCCAAAGAGGGGGACTACCCGTTTCCCCCTTTGAAAAAGGGGGATTAAGGGGGATTTTATAAAAACATACCACATTTTATTTAATGATTTCCCCCCTCTCACTGAATGGTTACGTGCCGGCCCGTATTTTACTTGACACCAAGTGATGGACTGTGATACTGACTCTCCTGATCTTCTTTTCCTGCTCGTAGTCTGTTACATTCAGGCAGTGTGGTGACCTGAGTACTCTTTTTATCAGGGTTGTTGGTTGATAATTCAAAGCGTAGTTTCACGATCCTCTGTTGGTGTCTCCTTCGCGAAGAGGGAGCCAGTAAACCGTAGACAGAAAAGGGGGCGCTTTATGCGTACACGAACCAAGAGTACGGTCCTAGCCGGCCTGCTCACCGCGGCCGTGCTGATCCTGCCTACACCCGGCTGGACAGCCGATTCCTGCAGTCTCTCGGGGATCTATTCCTTCAGCACCATGGTGGAGCCCGGAATCCCTACCCAGGCTCTCGGGACGTTGACTTTTACTCCCGGAAGTCCCTGCGCCAATCCGGGTACGGTGGCGATAGTAGGGTCCATGAAAGAGGTTGGGGGGGCGACGACGCCTTTTAACATCACCGGTAGCTACTCAGTAGACAGCACCGGGCACCTGACGACCAGCACCGTAGAGGGGATCAACATCCAGGGGCAGGTGGCGCTACAGGGCAGCCCGGCGCGTCTCTTCCCCTTTGTGGGGGCCTTCAGCGGCAGTCTTGTCATGGCAGGGGTAGCGGCGAGTGAGAACCTTGACGCCGCCGGACCAGCCGGACCAGCCGGACCGACAGGACCAACTGGCGCAACAGGACCAACAGGACCAGCCGGACCGACAGGCTCAACAGGTGCCACAGGCTCAACAGGCTCAACAGGCTCAACAGGCGCCACGGGTGCAACTGGTGCCACGGGCGCCACAGGTGCCGCAGGTGGCACAGGTGCCACAGGCTCAACAGGCGCCACAGGCGCCACGGGTGCAACTGGTGCCACGGGCGCCACAGGTGCAACTGGCCCAGCAGGACCGAATGTCAGGAGTCTCCTGACCGGCGGGTCAGGTGGAGCCGACCTTGGTACCGCTCTTCGCTGGATGGGTCCAGGTAATGGCAATAGTACTGTGGCATCGACTGACGTCTCGGTCCCTGTACCTGCGAGCACCGTCAGCGTCATGCGGGTGAAGCTAAAAGTTGGCCCTGGTGCTAGTCAGAGTCGTAAGTTCACTGTCCGGAATGGTGGGGCTGCTACCACGCTGACCTGTACGATTTCTGATACTGTCGATAACTGCCTCGTCTCAAGCAACGTGACGTTTGCCGCAGCCGATTTGATAGCGGTGGAACACACGGCCCTTGGCACAACGCCGGCCGTGTCGCCAGGATCCTGGTCCCTGCTGACTACGGTGCCCTAGCCGTCTATGTACACTCCACCCCCCTGGTCGTCCGGCCAGGGGGGTCTTTTTTTAGCGCCTGTGCCTGATCGCCCGCTTTCATTCTGGTCCCGCCCGGTGGCGGTTTGTCTGGTAATCGTGGGGGTGGCCGGACTCCTGTACGCCGGTTCACTTTTCAACGGCTTTGTCTTCGACGACCATCCACTGGTCGCGACCGATCTCCGGTTTCGCTCGATCGAGGGGCTCACGCAGTTATTCAGGTCCGGCGGATGGCTTTCGTATCGCCCGCTTCGCACCGCCTCGTACGCGATCGACTATGCCCTGTTCGGGCTCAACCCGTCGGGTTTCCGGGCGTTCAACATCCTCTACCATGCCCTGAACGGGGTCCTGGTTTTCACCGTGCTGCGGACCATCCTGGGGATCACCCGGCCCGCCTTCCTGGCGACGCTGCTCTTTATCGTCCACCCAGTCCAGACCGAGGCCGTCGCCTACATATCCGGCCGGCGGGATGTCCTGTTCACCCTGTTCTATCTGATGGGGTTCTATGGATTCGTCCGATACCGGGCGACCGGCAAGGTGCGGTTCCTGTGCCTGACCGGGATCTCGTACTGTCTCGGCCTCCTCTCGAAGGAGATGGCGATCACCCTCCCGTTGCTCTGTCTCGGGTATGATCTGGTCCGCTCCATGCCCGAGGGCGGAGAGGGAGGATGGAGTTCCTGGATGGCCCTCAGGGAGGCGGGACGGCGGCTCTGGCGGGAGCACAGGTGCCTCTATCTGGTGATCGGGGCGATCTTTTCCGCGGTGGCCTACTACTTCGTGGTGCTCTTCCGCGTCACACAACGGTTTGACCTGTGGGGCGGCGGACTCTGGCCGACAGTGCTCACCAGCGTCACGATCATGGGTCACTACCTGACACTGCTGCTCTGGCCCGTTACCCTGAACGCGGATTACTCCTTCAACGCCTTTCCGGTGCCGGGTACCCTCTTGGATGGCCGGGTCCTGATGGCAATCGCAGTGGTGGGCGGGAGCTGGTGGGCGATCTGGCAGCTCCTGGCTTCCCACCGGTGGGCGGCATTCGGGGGCCTCTGGGTCTTTATGACACTGCTGCCCGTCGCCCAGATCATCCCCCATCATGAGATCGTAGCCGAGCACTATCTGTACTTGCCGTCGATCGGCTTGTGTCTTGCAGCCGCCATGCTGGTGGAAGGGCTGCTTGAGCGTGTCCGACAGCGCCGGGTTGTCTTGGCCGTCTTCGCGCTTGTGGTGCTTCTGCTCGGATTCAGGACGGTCATTCGGACCCGCGATTGGAAGGATGACCTGACACTCTGGACCAAGACGGTCCAGACCGCCCCGGCATCGGCGAGGGCGCGCCGAAACCTGGGCCGGCTGTATATGATCCGAGGACGTCGCCAAGAGGCCGCCCGGGAGTTTCGGGAGGCTCTCCGGATTATGCCGGACGATGCGGCGACCTGGAATAACCTGGGTGTGATGCTGCTTGAGCAGGGGAATTGGGACGGAGCGGAGCAGGCCCTCACCACGGCGCTTCGCCTGAAGACCCTGCCGCTTGATGTCAGGATCAACCTGGGTGTCGTCTCCCTCAGGCGCGGGCAGGTGAAACAGGCCGAGGCGCACCTCCTCGCAGCCCTGGCGTCGCTGCAACTGTCGCCGTCACAGCGGGCGCGGGCGCTGAACAACCTGGGAATGGTGCGCGCCAATCAGGAACGGCCGGCTGAGGCTGAGCAGGCATTCAAAGAGGCGGTCGCCCTTGATCCCAGCTACGCCGATGCCAGGCAAAACCTGGGATTGGCCTATCTCGAGAAAGGGCAGATGCAAGCGGGGATACTGGAGTTAGAGGAGGCCGTCCGGTACAATGGCGCAGATCCGAAGCTTCATAACCTGCTTGGGGAAGTCTATCATGCGCAGGGGCAGCAGGGTCGGGCCGTGGCCTCCCTGAGGAAGGCGCTGAGTCTGAAGGGCGACCTGGCGGAGGCGCGCGAGTTGCTTGATTCGATTCTCCACTCTCCCCCGATTTCCCCTCCCGATTAATGGGCGGGGATCAACCCCGTCCCTACGAAGATGTCATGACCGGCCAATGAAGCCTCCCCGCGGCAAGCCGCAGGGTATCGTCTTCTGTTCTGGCCCGTCATTCCGTGCTTGACACGCCTGCCCCGTACTGGATACGGGGGAATCCAGTCGGGCCCTTGGATACCGGCTTCCGCCGGTATGACGAACTCGCGGCAAGCCGCGGGGTATCGACCCTCAACGAAAATGAACGGGTTGCGCTGTCAAGAGTCTATGCCTGGGCCGACCATTGGTATTGACAGCGGGCGTCGTTTCGTGAGATCGTGTAGAGCTTTTTCGTGTACGCACTCGATCAATAATCAGGCGGCAGTAGCCTGTCAGATCATCAATGGAGGGACTGTAAATGACTGTGACTGCTCGAAGCCGATTTCGCCTACCGGCGCTCCTGCTCGTGCTGGCTGTTACCACCGGGTGTGCCATGCTGTCGTCGGGCCCTGAGTTGGCGTCCCCCACCGGCGTGAAATTCACGGCGTCGGAGGAGTCGCCTACGAAATTTCAGCAGGTGGCGCTCCAGATGGCCATGGGGGTGCATGGCGAGGCATACCTGGTCTGGATGACGGGCGAGGAGGGCAAGGACTGGGAGACCAGATTCTCGCGTTCCGAGGATGGCGGCGCTACCTGGTCGGGTCCGTTGTGGTCCCGGAAACCGGCACAGGGCATGTTCGCCGAGGGGATCAAGCTGGCCACGGGCCCCACGGGACAGGTGTATCTGGCTTGGCGGGAACGGAACGCCGGTAAGACCGACACGCGCATCCTGGTGGCCAGGTCTCTGGATGGCGGGAGACACTGGGATGGGGCGCCTCGTGAACTGGCCGCTGGGGACCATCTTGGCCCTCCTTACCTGCAGGCCGGTCCGGATGGCGCCCTGTACGTGGCCTGGCTGGGTGGGGACGAGTCTCGCCGGGTTTTGGATGTGGCCACCTCCATGGATTCCGGCGGGACATTCGCGCCGAATCCGGCGCGGATCCAGCCGGCCCTATCGATGTCAGACAGAGGAATAACCAATCCGAGCTTAGCCGCCGGTGACAAAGGCCATTTATATGCGGTATGGGAAGAGGGCACGAAGGGCCCGAGGCGACAGGCCGGCATTTATCTGAGCCGGTCGGAGGACCATGGCCGGGCCTGGTCCGAGCCGATCCTCGTCAGCCGGCCTGGCGTGGATTCTCGGGGTTCCCATGCGCCGCGAATCGCCGCGGCGCCCGACGGGCAGGTCTATCTGATCTGGGAGCAGGCGGAGCAACGAATTGTCAGATTGCAGGGCCGACGCCGACCTGAATGGTTCGTAGACCGGATGATCTACTTCAGCCGCTCTCTCGATGGCGGCCGGACCTGGTTGAGCCAGCCGATCCGCCTGAGTCAGCCCAGTCCCATGTCGCTGCAACGGCGCAAGAATGCTGCCGCTCAGATTGTCTGCGACGGGCGCGGGCATGTATATATCGCCTTCATAGAGGCGGAGGGGACTTCCACTCGGCGTCTGGTAGTGTTCCATTCCACCGATTCCGGGGCCACATGGGCAGCGCCTACTGAGCTTGGACGGACGAGCCTGGTGAAGGGCCGACCTGAAGGTGCTGTGCTGGCGCATGACGGTGGCGGCCGCCTCTGGCTTGTCTGGCAGGAGCATGCCTTTGGTCCCAAGTACGGTTGGTTCGTCCTGATGAATCGATCCGAGGATCACGGGCAGCGTTGGGCTGATCAGGCCGCCATCATGAGCGGGCCGACGGTCGGGCAGACGACAAGCAGGGACCTGTTAGTTGGTGCGGGCAAGAACGACCTTGTCCTTGCGGCCTGGGATCATGGCGTGCGGGTGCATCAGCCGATTGCGCTGAGCCGATCTACCGATGGTGGGAAGAGCTGGTCGCCGAGTCGCCTTCCGCTCGACTGACCGCCGCCGGGGAGGGATAGTGGGTAAGTGGACTGGGCTGAAGCCGCCGTCGGCTGAAGGCTGGCTCGGCCGTCAGTCGATCGCCCTGCTGATCCTGCTTGTGGCGGTCGGCGTGGTCTACTCCAACAGCTTCGACAACGAATTCCTGTTCGATGATCTCGAAACGATTGTCGAACTGCACCGCCCAGGGAGTGGACCGTTTCAGCAACTCGAAGCGCTGCTGGGCGGTCGGTCGGCCTATCGTCCCGTTAGAAGCGCCTCCTACGCCATGGATTACGCCATCTCCGGCCTTGATCCGTGGGGGTACCACCTCACCAACACGGCACTGCATGGTCTGTCGGCAATCTGCGTCTACCTGATCGCCCGGACCCTGTTCGCCTCGCCGCTTCCGGCCCTCCTTGCCGCACTGCTGTTCGCGGTCCACCCGATTCAGACCGAGTCGGTAACCTATCTGTCCGGACGCCGGGATGTCCTGTCCGGCCTGTTCGTCCTGATCGGTTTCTACAGTTTTCTGCGTTATCGACAGTCTCGTCGGGTGCGGGATCTTGTCCTGACGATCCTGCTATGCCCTCTGGCCTTCTTCACCAAAGAGAGCGGAATCATCCTGCCGCTGCTGTGCCTCGGCTATGATGTCGTAAGCCGCATCAAGCGGTCGGGGCCGGATGGCGAGGTCTCAGGAATTCGAGCCATCTGGTCGGCGGCGTCTACTGCGGTCCGGGAGGGACGATGGTTTTACCTTCCGGCCGGCGTCCTGACCGGCGCCCTGGCCTTCTACGTCCTGTTCCTTGTGCGGGGGACCTCGCAGCGGGCGTGGCATGGCGGCAGTCTCGAGATGACACTGTTGACGATGGCGCGCGTCTTCCTGCGCTACCTCGCCCTTCTGCTGTTCCCCATGACGCTGAATGCCGACTACTCGTATAACGCCTTTTCCATAACCACCTCCTGGGCCGACCCGACCGCCTGGTTGGCGGTGGCGATCTGGGGAGGGCTGGGGGTAGCCTGGTACCGCTTGCTGCTCCAACGGCCGCCGGTGGCATTCGGCGGCCTCTGGTTTCTGATCGCCTTACTACCCGTCTCCCAGATTATCCCCCACCATGACCTGATGGCCGAGCACTTCCTGTATGTCCCTTCCGTAGGCTTCGCGTTGCTGGTCGCGGGGTTGCTCGAGCCGGTACTAAGCCGGCCCAGGCCATCCGCGGCTATTGCGACCGCCTGCATCCTGGTGCTCAGCCTCCTTGCTGTCCGTACGGTGGTTCGCAACGCCGACTGGAAAGACGAACTGACCCTGTGGAGCAAGACGGTGCAGACGGCCCCTGAGTCGGCCAGGGCGCGGAACAACCTGGGGGCGGCCTACCTACGCCGAGGTCAGTTCAATCAAGCGGAGGAGCAGCTTGCGGCGGCCGTGGCGATCCAGCCGGACCTTACGGTGGCTCGTGGTAACCTGGGCAAACTGCTCATGGATCGGGGCGATCTGGTCCGAGCCGAGGAGGAGCTGGAGAAAGCGCTTGCGGGGCGATCGCGGGAGACTATTCCGCGTCTGTGGCTGGGAGCCGTCTACCTGAAGCAGGGCAAGGCAACTGAGGCCGAGGCGCAGTTTCAGCAGGCGCTGACCCATCCGCGGTCGGCCGCCTACGCCCACAACAATCTCGGCGTCCTGTTGGCCAACCGCGACCAACCGGCCGAGGCCGAGGCGGCGTTTCGAGAGGCGTTGCGCCTCATGCCGGACCTTCTGGAGGCGAAAGACAACCTCCGCCGCCTGTCGACCCGTCAGGAGATCTCCGTGCTCAAAAACAGAGATAGAAAATGACTACCCGCTATCATACTGATCCAAAATAAGATGTAACTACAAGGCGTTTAGACTGAAGGCTGAAGACTGAAGGTTCTAAATTATCTCGCAAGGCACGAATCGAGCCATTCAAGATCTTTTCGGAGTTTTGTATAATCACGCATGACTTACCCCTAAAAGCCTTCAGCCTTCAGCCTAGCTACCTGAGTAGTTACAATAATATTTGTGAAAGACTGGATGTGGACAGCATGTTTAAAATCTCCCCCCGGCTTAATACATGCCGGGGCAGGCTCTCGCCCCTCTTTTCCAAAGAGGGGTATTCACTATAGTTCCCCCTTTGAAAAAGGGGGATTGAGGGGGATTTCACCATGGGCTGAGCCATGTTGAGGTATCATCCGCACCTCAAAGACAAAGCCCGTCAATTACGGAAGAATCTGACAGACAGTGAGTTGGCGCTTTGGTCACGCTTGCGGAACAAACAGCTTCTCGACATCCAGTTCTATCGGCAGAAACCTATTGGTGAGCACATTGTGGATTTCTTCGCGCCACGGATAAAACTGGTCGTGGAAGTGGACGGCTCACAGCACATGGAAGCCGATCACGCGCTGAAAGACAGACATCGTGATGGGTACCTGCGCTCCCTTGGTCTGCGGGTACTTCGCTTGAACAGTAGAGAGGTGCTGGAAGAAAGCGATGCGGTGATGGAGGTGATCTATCGGACCATTGTTGAACAGTTGAGTGGAAAAATCCCCCCTGGCCCCCCTTTTCCCAAAGGGGGAGGAGAGATAGCAGACCTGTAAGTGAGCGCTTACGCCCATCAAGAGGAGAGGGAACTACGGGAGGCTTCTATCGCTGTGCTTGGGCCGTGAGTAATCCTTGACAAGTTGCGCATGATCCAGTACAAAGAGCCGAGCAGTGCAATGGCCGAGGCTGGCGAGAGGAGAGGGCACCGATGTGTATGTGCATGACGAGGCGCGAGTTCCTGCAGGCCGCATCGATCGTGGCCGGAGGGCTTGCGCTGACCGGGGCCCTGCCGAGGGCGGCGGCCGGTGCACAGCCGTTGGTGTCTGTTCCGAAGGTTCTGGATGGGACACAGGCGATCCTCGCCCCACTTATCACCCGGCACGCGCGGCTTCTGGATGATCCCTGGGTGCTGATGCACGGGGTCCGGGCCATGGGACCGGATTTTACCGTCAATAGCGAGCGCGCCGTCGATCTACTCTGCTCGCGCTTTCTCAAGACACAGCGGGTGGCCGGCAAGGACTATCTGTACATGCCGGTGGAGCATGAGGGACATCCCAACGCCTGTCTCAAGACGCTCCTGGAGGTCGGCGTCCCGCTGAGTCACCCCTTTACGCTGGACGGCCGCCGTTACACGGTCGGCGACCTGGCGAACAGCGCCAAGGCGTTGTTCGTGTTTGACCCCAAGACCGCCGACCGTGACAATCTGGCCTGGACGCTGATCGCCTTCTCGCTGCAAACCGTTCCATCCCGGGATACCTGGACGAACGCCTGGGGGCAGCAGATCCGGTTCACTGATGTGGTTCGGTTCGGCCTGGACACGCTGGACGAGACGACGCGACAGTTCCGGCAGGCGAAGGCGCAGGGGGTCATGCCGACCGAGAAAGATACCATCATGGGATTGACCTGCGGTGGCACGCACCTGGCCTACGCCCTGGCCTCGTGTGTGGCGAATGGGCATGGCGGCGACCAGGCGCGGGCGCGCCTGCGGGACTACCTGGATCTGCACATCTGGCGGTTACAGGCCGATGGGTACCTGATGGACCGGTTTTATCGCCAGGCGGCACCCCCCAAGGATGCCGATCCGGCTTTGCAGAGGCTCGCCGCGATTTACTATCACGACGCCAGACTCAAGTTCTACGGCCACAGTTTCGAGATCATCAGCTATGCCAGGGGGCATGGTCTCCTGACTCCTACCCCGGCACAGACGGGTACCATCGAACAGGGGGCGAGGACGCTGCACGAGTCGGTCAAGGCGATCGAGGGGACCGATTTCTTCGAGTTCAGGAAGACCAATCCGCGGCTGTTCCACCACCTGGTCGGCGACTCGTGCCACGCCTATCATGGCATTCGCATGACGCCAGGCGTGAACCAGGCGTAGGGGCGCGATACGCCGTGCATGGGGCGTAGGGGCGCTGCTTGCTGCGCCCAGCCTGCAGTGTGTGAAATCCCCCCTCCCCCCCTTTGTAAAAGGGGGGTCCAGGGGTTTTTGTGCGCGTGGCGCGAAGCGCGAGGTCATTCATGTCCCCTCTCCCCTGGCGGGAGAGGGTGAGGGTGAGGGGTGCAAGAACAACTATGAGACGACGAACGATGACCGTTGGGCTGCCGGGCCTGCTCCTGGCGCTGCTGCTGGTTGGATGCGCCGGGCCGCAGCGGCTGGCCGCTCCCGCGCCTGGTGGCGATCCTGGGCATCCGGCCGCTCCCGCGCTTAATGAGCCGTTGCGAGAGCGGGTGATCCAATACTGGGAAGCAAGGATGCGGGGTGACCTCCTGGCGACCTATCAGTTGCACGAGCCGGCCTTCCGGCGGGCTGTAACGTTTGCGGCCTTCAGTCAGGGCCGGGGCGCGACGCCGACCCTGGCCTACGAGATTCTGGATGAACGGGTCGAGGGCGACATGGCGTTTGTGTTGGTGACGAAACAGAGCACCGTCAAGCACCAACAGTTGATCAAACCCGTGCAGCCTCGATGGACCGAGTCCGAGGAGCAGTGGATTCGAGTTGAAGGGGCCTGGTATCGGAGGTTCCGCTTCCCGATGGGCAATCCGTATCCACCGATCGACTGGGATGCCATGACGGCCGAGCGCCAACGCGCCACCGATGGTGAGGCCCGCCCATAGGGGACTGCATTGTATGCACCCAAAAATAGACATGGACTGTCCAACCCATCCATTTGTCTGTCATTGCGAGCGCCCGTTGGGTGCGCGGCAATCCGACACGCAGTGTCGTTGCGAGCTGTAGGCGAAGCAATCCCGTGGTGACACAGGCAAGAACTGCGAGATTGCTTCGCTGCGCTACTCAGAAACTGGCTAAGTTTCTGCCACCTGCGGGTCCGCCCCCGCTGGATGGGGTACTCGCAATGACGCATCCCAATGTCAATTTGGTGGGTATGCATTTTATGCTTGACACGATAGCAGTGGCGGAGTATATACAGTCAACGTTTTTTCAACCGCTGCTCGAGAGATGGATGGCGAGGACGCGAAGAATAGGTGATAACTTGGGGGGGAAGATAAGAAGGAGGTGAAACGACGCGCATTGGTATTCTGGAAGCGGCGAGTGTTTTTAAATCTGTAGTGGATCACTCACAGATCACGATCAACCAGAACAGGAGGCAGAAGAGTATGACGTCATTTCGAAAGACAGTGATCGCGACAATGTTGACGGTCGCCCCAGTGCTGGCGGTGGGCACGGCGTGGGCGAACACCGAGTTGATCCCGGGCTCCCGCCTGGTCGCCCCGTACTGGGACATCTCTGGCGACCGGAGCACGTTGTTGTTTCTCACGAATGTGTCGCGGAGGGCCAATCTTCAGAAGACGGCCGACATCGGCCAGCTAAGCGGGACGTGTAACCTTGGTCCAACAGGCACGCTGCCAGGGATACCTGGGACGAGCTGCGCCGTCCATCTTGAGTTTTATGACAAGACCTGCGATAACATTAACCTCACGATCGATCTGAGCAAGCAGGACATCGATCAGATTGACATCCTGACTGATTCTGATATGGGAGGCGTCAGGGGGCTGGCGTCCAAGCTGGGATGGGTGGATATTGATGTTCGACGGGCTATCACCGGATCAGGTCACACGAACACGAGTGTGCGGGCGAACGTCCTGGTGGGGACGGTGCTCATCTCCGACAGTGGGTCGGACTTTGCCGTTGCTTACCCGATGGCAGCCAGCCAAGGGAGCAGCGATGCCGGGTCGGGCGCGTCCGCATTTGACATTGTTAGCCGCGATGGGCAAGGCGACGCGAATGTGTGGACCGGTGCCTTTGAGTCGTTCCCGGCCCGCGTCTACGTACCGATGTTCTTCGCTGAGGGCAGCAATAATGGCCTAACCTTCACCAGCACCTTGGCGGTTGCCGGTCCTGCCCAATCATTCCGGAATGGGGAGGCCCCCGGACAGGATCTCGAGGACGACGCCAGCACGGGCAATGTGAACGAGGGTATCCTTATTGACGCTGAAGTAGATGTTGTTGACGCTTGCGAAAACGCACAGTCTGACGACTTGGTCAGCCACTACATCTTCGGGACGTTGGACGAGCTCTTCACCAACCAGGTGACAGCTCCGTACAACGGCACTGGTACCATCGGCTCCTGCGTCTACCCATCCGGTGACGTCGATCGGAAGGCGTCGGGCTTCTTCCAGGGTGGTTTCATCGACATCGCGAACAATGCGATTGCCCACTCATGGATCGGTGGTGTCGACGTTGGTTCCGTTGGTGGGAATGAGATTGAGCGCGGGCTGGTAGGCGTCCTGGTGCAAAACACTGCAACCAGGGGTGACGCAGTACGGCTGTGGGGCGACTGCGCCTATGGCACCGACGGAGCTGGTGGCAACGCCGGGACCGGTTGTCGCCGATCCTTTAGCTTGGTGGAAGACGTGTCACACGGTGACATTCTGCCGTAGCCACACCTAATTAGTAGTGGCGTTTACCAACGGGCCAGGGGCATCCCCCCTGGCCCGTTTTTTTCTCTTCCCCTTCTGTCATTGTTCCGAAAGGCCTCCTTCCGCGTCATTGCGAGGGACCCAGAGCGAAGCGAAGGGGACCGAAGCAATCTCGCCCCGCTCTTGACGGTGCTACTACGAGATTGCTTCGCCTACGGCTCGCAACGACACTGCGTGTCGGATTGCCACCGCTCCCGTTGGTCCGCTCGCAATGACCTCTCGCTTGTCATTGCGAGTATCCCATCCGGCTGGGCCTGACCCGCAGGTGGGAGAAACTTAGAGGCGCAAGTGGTGTAAAATGATGGTGCGCCCGACAAGCTAAGACCGTGTGTGCACTGGTGCGAATGAGCCCGCTTGCGAGTGTGGTTCTGGTCACAAATGGCTCAAGGTATGGCGGCTGGCGAGTAAATTGGTCAGACCCCGATGAGTAGCTTATCGTGAGAAAAGGTGACCGGGTCTGGGCGCAGACAGGAGAACGATCATGATCCAGAAAAAGAAATCGATTGAAGGCCGCCCCTTGCCCGTCATTCAGCCCGATGCGGCTGGACTGGATATTGGGGCGGAGAAAATTTGGGCGAGTGTGCCTACTGACCGAGCCACCCCCGCCGTACGAAGTTTTGGTACCTTCACCCCCGACCTGCACAGGCTGGTGGCGTGGTTGAAGACCTGTGGCATCAAGACCGTTGCCATGGAGAGTACCGGCGTGTATTGGATTCCGATCTTTGAAATCCTGGAAGCCGCTGGTCTTGAAGTGTATCTGGTCAATGCCCGACATATTAAGAATGTGCCGGGGCGTAAGAGCGATGTGCAAGACTGTCAATGGATTCAACGCTTGCACAGCTATGGCTTGCTCTCGGCGTCGTTTCGACCCGAAGCCGACATGCGCGCCTTGCGCGCCTACCTGCGTCATCGAGGCATGCTGTTGGAGTATCGCGCCGCGCATATTCAACATATGCAGAAAGCCTTGCAACAGATGAATGTGCAATTGACCCAGGTGTTGAGCGACATTACGGGCGTGACCGGATTGGACATCATTCGCGCGGTGGTAGCCGGTGACCGTGACCCGGTGCGCTTGGCGCGCCTTCGCAACCCGCGTTGCAAAAGTAGTTCGGACGAGATTGCCAAAGCCTTGACCGGCAACTACCGCGCCGAGCACGTCTTTGCGCTTCAGCAAGCCTTGGCTCTGTATGACTTCTACACTCAACAATTGCACATCTGTGACCACCAACTCGAACAACAATACAGCGCCCTCACACCCCGGTTTGATGACGACTTGCCGCCCTTGCCACCTGACCCCAAAGTGAACTCGCACAGCAAGAACGCGCCGACCTTTGATGTGCGAGGCCACCTGTATCGGTTGACGGGCGTTGACCTGACGGTGGTGGATGGACTGGATGACAGCACGGTTCAAGGTGTGCTGTCCGAAATCGGGACAGACATGAGCAAGTGGCGAACGGAAAAGCATTTCTGTTCCTGGCTGGGCCTGGCACCGCACAATGATATTACCGGCGGCAAGGTGATTCGCAGTCGCACCCTGAAGGTTCACAATCGGGCGGGCCAGGCTTTGCGCCTGGCGGCTCAATCGCTCAGTCGCAGTCAGAGCGCCCTGGGCGCATTCTATCGGCGGATGCGGGCACGTTTGGGCGGCGCACAAGCTATTGTCGCTACCGCTCATAAATTGGCGCGCATTATTTATCATCTCTTGACGCATCGTCAGCCTTATCGACATGCCTCTGCCAAGGCGTATGACCAACAACAACATGACCGACATACCAAATCACTACAACGTCAAGCCGCTCAGTTGGGCTATTGCTTAACACCACTCCCAATACCGGCTTAAGTTTCTGAGTAGGCACAGGCGAAGCAATCTCACCGTATTTGATAGGTAAATGAGCGGAGATGCAAAGGCCCGGTTACATCTACATTATGACAATTAAGGCGCACACCACGCTGTATGTCGGCGTCACAAGTGACGTGATCAAACGCGTCTACGAGCATCGCGCTAAACTGGTGGAGGGCTTTACCAAGCGGTATAATCTCACCGAGCTGGTGTACTACGAGGTGTATGACGATATCGAGGCTGCGATAGTTCGGGAGAAGCAGCTCAAAGCGGGTTCACGAGCGAGGAAGCTTCAGTTGATCAATGGAATGAATCCGACGCGGGATGATTTATTTGAAGGGCTGTGAGATTGCCGCGCTCGCGTTGGTCGCTCGCAATGACCCCCCTTCTGTCATTGTGCGAGGCAAAGCCGAAGCAATCTGACTGTTCTTGGCGGTGTCGCCACGGGATTGCTTCGCCTACGGCTCGCAATGACGACCGCGTTGCCCCCCTATTGAATCAGGCCTTCGATAACTGTCTGGTCGTTCAGCGATTGCTTGGTGGCAGCCCCGGCGGTGACGGTGACCGGGACGATCCAGACCGCCAGCGACGGTGGAGAGGGCAGCTCGGCCAGTAGTAGCCACCGCCCTTCCGGGACCGCGCTGAATTCAAACTTGGGATCGTCTGCAGTGTCGGTACGCGTTTGCCGGATCAGGTCACCGCGCCCCGCGTCCTTCAGTTGCGTGCGGTAGCTGTCCAGCGCCTGCTTGAGCTGGTCAAGCGTCTGAAACGGCAGGATGGCATAACCGCCGTCCCGGTAGGTCTGTCGCACCCGGTGAATCGTGGTCTCCAACCCCGGAGTCAGCGGTAGCAGCGTGACCGCCCGATCTTTCAGCGGTGTCGGCACTCCTGGCTCACGCAGGTACAAGAAGCCCCAGACCGAGCCGGTCCGGCCCTGCTCACGGTGTGCCTGCAGCCGCGCGAGTGTGGCCTGCAGATCCGATTCCGTCCGGCCGGTCTGTGACACGGTTGCGCAGGCCGACAGCAACATGGCCACCCCGATGGCGCTCCAGATATGTTTTCTCATGTTCGCTCCTTTCATGTCTGTATGGTAAACGGTTGTCGCAGTCTCATCCTCCGCGTGAGTATAGCGAGTCCGCGAAACCTGTCAACCCGGAACTCATCCGGTGGCGCGTCGCCGATGGCCGCCCCAAGCACAGCGATAGAAAGTTGTCATTGCGAACGAAGTGAAGCAATCACGCATTATTGCACTGAGATTGCCACGCTCCCGTGAGTCGCTCGCAATGACGGGAAGAATCGAATGATTGCGCAGTCTATCGCTATTCTAGGGGCCGCCGGAACACTTGACGCGCCAGGTCATACCCGCTACAATTTAAGTTCTTACGGAAATTGTGTGGGTAACACCCATGGTTCAAAGGCCTAAAAGCCCCCTCTCCCCCCAGTGGGTGCGAAGAGCAGCAAAAAAGTCCCCTCTCCCCACACGGGGGAGAGGGCCAGGGTGAGGGGGTCATGAACCGTGGGCTCGCCAGAGGACTCCGAAGGAGGCAGACCGACTGTGAACGGGTGCTGTGGTGGCAGTTGCGCGACCGACAGATTCATCGCGCCAAGTTTCGTCGTGAGCATCCCATCGGTTCGTACATTGTAGATTTCTGTTGTCCGGCACACTGGCTCGTGGTGGAGGTCGATGGTGGCCACCATGGCACTCAAATCCCAGCCGATGAGCGACGTACGGAATTCCTCATTCACCGAGGCTATCGGGTACTCCGGTTCTGGGATCACGAAGTGTTAGGTAATCTTGAGCCGGTGTTGCAGGCGATTGAGAACGCCCTGTCCCACCCTCACCCCAACCCTCCCCCTCCAAGAGGGAGAGGGAAGGACAAGGCAACCGCAAGCGTGTAAAATGTCAGATACGGGTGTATCTCTCCTTCCAAGAGGGAGAGGGAAGGACAAGCAATCCACGCGAGTTCCGGAAGAGTCATAATTTATCCGAATTGTGTAAGCGTCGGCGTCACGAGGCAGCGGCGAGGAGGTGTGAGTGAGTCGGTCGGAGGCGGTCGATCTGACCGTGATCATTGTTAACTACAACGTGGCCCCCTTGGCGCTACAGACTGTGGCGTCCCTGGAATCGCAGCGCTTCGCGGCGGCGGATGGGCGCGACGGGCGCCTGGAAATCCTGGTGGTGGACAACGCTTCTTCGCCGGCCGACCGCGCCGCCTTACAGCAACTGCCTGCCCACGTCGTGCAGATATTGAACGCACAGAATCTTGGGTTCGGCCAGGCCAATAACCTGGCGATTCAGCGGGCCACAGGTCGGTACCTTTGCTTCCTCAATCCGGACACCGTGGTGCTGGACGGCGCCCTTGATGCGCTGCTTCAGCATCTGTATCAGCATCCGGAGGTGGGCGCGGTGGGACCACGAATCTGGATCGATGCGGACAGGCAGTGGCAGTTACCGCCAGGGGATCCACCGACCCTATCTTTTTTTATCCAGCGGATTCTTGCCGAATGCTCTTACCGCGTAGGAGCGCGGATGAGTCGGGCCTGGCACCGGCGAGCGCTACAGTGCTGGTCGAGCGGGACGCCGATACCGGTGTCGATGCTCTCCGGCGCCTGCCTGATGACATCCCGACGGATTCTGGACACAGTCGGCGGGTTCGATCCGGGGTACTTTCTGTACTATGAAGATACGGACTGGTGCCGGAGGGTGAGCCAGGCCGGGTATCAGCTCCATCATGTACCGGGTGCGGAGATCGTGCATTACTACAATCAGAGCGCCAAGTCCTCATCGGGCGTAGCGCAGGGGTACGCGCGACAGTCGCAGGCGCGCTTTGTCAGGTCATACTATGGCCGCGTCGGAACGGCGATCTACGCGCTGGCGCAGGCTGCAGCGGGGCGGCTCGCCCCACGCGGGCGACGAGCAACAAGCGAAACGGATGTGATAGACCTGGGGCGATGCCAGACGCCGCCGTGCTTTTCGGTGCCGGACGGACGAGCGTCTTCTCTGCTCCTCACCCAGATCGGGTACGACCCGCTCTTTGTTCCCTCCGCCGCCGGCTTTCTTCATGGCCGCGAGTTTCACCTGTCGTCCGGCTTTTGGGATCGGTTGCAGGCGGGACGCTACTACACCAGAGTGATCGAGCCCGACACCTTCACGCCGCTGGGCATCTGGACGTGGGAGAAGGCGTAAGCATCGCCGCCGGGCAAGCGCTCGGGGACTTCTGGCGAGCCGTCCTGGATCATCCGGGACCGAGGCTGGTGTTTGGCGCCGGCGCGCTGGTCGGGTATCCCGGTCAGGCGGGGAAAGTCTGGCCAACGCTCGTAGTGGACCTCAGTGCTACCGCTCTTGCGACTGTACTTAGCCGCGCACCCGCGATCCAGGGTGATCTGGATGCCGGTTGCCTGCGGCTGGCGTCGCCCCATAGCGAATGCGACCTGATCGAGGAGGTCAAGCCGCTTCTCGCCTGCGGCCAGGGCGCAAGCCTGCATGTGGCGCTCGCGCCCGGCCTGCCGCCGGAGGACGCTCGAACGTATCGAGGGTGGGACGAGGCCATCCAGCGGTTCGTCGAGCTCAGTCGCGATCTTACCGTCATGAACCTGGAGATGTATGCCAGATTCAAGTTGGTGGCCGATCGCATCGCCGCTTTGGGGGACGATCCGTTTCGCATTCTGGACGTAGGCGGGCGCGAGTGGTTCTTTTCCGCCTTCCTGCCGAGGAATCGGGTGACCGTGGCCGATCTGGAAACTACGGGGCTGGACGGTCGGGCCTTACCGTTTCCGCCTCGCTCGTTTGATATCGTGACCTGCCATCACGTGCTGGAGCATGTCCCCGAAAGTGACCGGCCGGCGCTGCTGGCGGAACTGGTCCGCGTGGCAAGGCGGCGAGTCTATCTGACCGGCCCATTTCGCGAAACCCCGTTCGCTGCCGAGATCGACCATTTTCTGAGCCAACTGGCGCCGGATAATCCGTACCTGCAAGAGCACCTCCAGATGGGTCTTCCCAGTTTGGTCGAGGTTGAAACCTGGCTGCGCGATCGGGGCCTGTCGTACACGGTGGAGCCGATCACCCGGTGCAACACCTGGCTGCTGGCGCTTGTGCTCAGCGCCCTGCAACAGACCAGACCGGACGACTGCCGCGAGGTGAACCGGTACTACAACCGCCGGTTACAGGAGCTCGATCGCGGGGAGCCGGCCTATCAGAGCCTGATCGAGATCCGGGTGAACTGATGGGACTATTGCAACAGATCGCTGGCGTGCTTACGCGAGCCAAAGGCCTGCGTGCGCCGCAGTTCCCTCAGGGCATGGTTATGGAGCCGACGAATGCCTGTAACCTTCGGTGCCGGATGTGTTCGGTCTGGGGCGAGGGCGTCCAGCGGGATCGGGCGATCGGATATATCAGTAAAGAGGTCTGGGGCAGCGCGATAGAGGAGTTGGGCTCATGGCCCGTGTGCATCGATCTCCACATCTATGGCGCAGGGGAACCCCTCCTACATCCCCAGTTCTTTGATATCGTCAGTGATGCCAAGCGCAAGGCCAATATCTCAGTTGGCTTCCTGTGCAATGCCACTCTCTTCGATCGAGACCGGGCACGGGCGGCAGTCGAACTTGGGGTAGATTCACTCTCCTTTTCCGTGGATGGCGCGCAAAAGGACGTGTTCGAGCATTACAGAAAGGGCGCGGTGCTTGAACGTGTGGAAGAGAACATCAGGTTTCTGCTGGACATACGAACTGGCGGGAAACCGTCTGTATCCTTGCGCATGGTCAATCATGAAGAGGCGGACGTGCAGATGTTTCTTGAGAAATGGGCGGGTCATGTCGAATCGATTACCGTTTCCAGGAAAAGACCGGTGCGAAGAGAGGAAAGCCTTCCCGTCAAGTTGCGTCAACCATGCCCGTTGATCTATCGGCAGATGATTATGGGGTGGGATGGTACGGCAGTCCTCTGCTGCGAGGACAACTGGGGCGATGCCGTGATCGGCCGGTTCCCCGATGAAAGCCTGTACGAGATCTGGAACGGGCGACTGCTGCAACGCGCACGACGGCTTCACGAAATGGGGAGATACGAGGAGATCGCGTTGTGCAGAACGTGCGATGCCAGCCACTTTCACCTCTTTGACGAGCGCACGGTCGAGAGGGATGGAAAGACCACGCTGGTGCAACAAGAGCTGCCCGACATCAACCCTGACTTCGGCTGTAGATAGGGAGCTGGCGTGGGACGTATCTTTGGGTTGTACCGGCATCGAACCCTCATCTGGAGCTTCGTCAAACGAGACCTGCTGGCTCGTTATAAGGGGTCTACAGTCGGGCTGTTATGGTCGGTCATCCACCCGCTCATTATGCTGGGGCTCTACACCTTTGTCTTTTCAACCATCATGAAGGTCCGGGTGGGCGCCAGCGAAGGGACGGAGGAGTTCGCGCTGTATCTGTTCTGCGGTCTGTTGCCGTGGAACGCATTTGCTGAGGGGTTGAATCGTTCTACTGGTGTGATTTTTGAAAATGCGAATCTGATTAAGCGGAACGTGTTTCCCTCAGAGATCCTGCCGGTCTATCCGGTGATCGCCGGGGTCGTGACTGAGCTGATCGGATTCGCAATTCTGGTGGTCGCACTGCTCCTGACGGGCCATCCAATGAGGCCTGTCATGCTTCTGTTGCCGGTGATCCTTCTGTTGCAGGTCGTGCTGACCGTTGGGCTGGCCTGGATCATTGCGGGTACGACGGTGTTCATTCGAGACCTGGGTCAGATATTGGGGGTGATGTTGACCCTCGGCATCTTTCTGACGCCGATCTTTTATCCGCCATCGGTCGTTCCCCAGGGCATGCGAATCTTCTTGGCCATGAACCCCATGTACGCCCTGGTGGAGGCCTACCGGAGCCTGATCCTCAAGGGGCAGTTCCCGGAATGGGGGGGCGTCGCCCTCCTGGCATCGATCGGTGTGATCGTCTTTCTCGTGGGCTATCGTGTCTTTACCCGGATGCAACCTGCCTTTGCCGACGTGCTCTGATGTTCGCCATTGAGGCCCAGCAGCTATCCAAGGTCTACCGGATCTACGCTAACCCCAAAGACCGTCTCAAAGAGTTTCTCAGCCGCGGTCGCCGCAGGTATCACCAGGAGTTCTGGGCTCTTCACGATGCGAGCTTTCATGTTGGTGGTGGGTCGACGCTCGGTCTCATTGGCGATAACGGAGCCGGCAAGAGCACGCTGTTGCAGCTTGTCGCCGGCGTTCTGCGACCCAGCTCCGGACAGATCAGGACACAAGGGCGGATCTCAACCATCCTTGAGCTGGGCACCGGTTTCAACCCTGAGTTTACGGGTCGCGAAAACGCCCTGATGAGCGGGACCATCATGGGGATCCCGCCGAAGGAAATGGCGCGGCGGCTTCCGGAGATTGCGGCGTTCGCCGAGATCGGGGACTTTATCGATCGGCCGGTGAAGCTCTACTCCAGCGGCATGTACGTCCGCCTGGCGTTCGCGGTCGTCACCAGCGTTGACCCAGACGTGCTCATCATCGACGAGGCGCTCTCGGTTGGGGACCAGTACTTCCAGAAGCGCTGCATCGACCGCATCGAGGCGTTTAGAAAGGCCGGGAAGACGATCCTCTTCTGCTCCCATAACCTTTATCAGATTCGATTAATTGCTGATGAAGCCCTGTGGCTGAAAGACGGTCGAATTGCCGAGGCCGGCGAGGCGTCGCGAGTGGTCGGCTGCTATGAGAGCTATCTGCGTGAACGGGAGATTCCGAGGGAGTCGACTCCCGCCCAGGATCGAGGACCAACGGCATTCCCCTGGATCTGCCGCGTGCAGCTCAGTCGAGACGGAGATGACGCGCCGCGGGATCAATTCGTGACGGGAGAGGATCTGACCGTCACCGTTGAGTACGAGGTGCCGCAGTCGCCAACCGTCGTCCACGTGGCGGTGCTCATCCATCGAAACGACGATGTGATGGTTTTTGCGACGGGCACCCATGTTGCCGATGTGGCCCCCTCTACCTGCTCGGGCAGCGTCCAGCTACGGTTTCCCCGTCTTGCGCTGCTGGCGGGGAGCTATGACGTCTCGGTCTCCCTCCTGGACGAGCATGGCCTTCACATCTACGATCGCCGGCCGCGGGAGTTCAAGTTTGAGGTAATTCACAACATCAAGGCCCTGGGGCTCTGCTATCTGGAACATCACTGGGAGGTAGAGGCTGTGGCCGTCAATGGGGCGCCAGCAGTCGTGCGTCCAGGACAGTTACGTGCGTGAGCAACCGATTGCAGCCCTCGACGGCGATATCTGTCAGGATCCGGCCGGCCGGTGGACGATCCGCCCCTACCAGTCAGGAGATGAAGTCCGGATCTTTGATCTTTTTCAGCGCGTCTTCGGCGTGGCTCGATCCCTCGATCATTGGCGCTGGAAATTTCAGGCTAACCCGGTCGGCCGCTACTTTATGCGGCTGGCGGAAACGCCGGCCGGGGAGGTCGTGGGGCAGTACGTGGGCTTGCCGGCAAGGGCGACCTACGGAGGGCAGACCCGGATCTTTACCCAGATCATCGACGTCGCGGTAGACCCCCGCTTTCGACGTGGTCTCAAGCGGCCCGGTCTATTCGGGACGCTGGCCGATGCCTATATCAACGAGTATCTGGTATCGGGACAGGTGCCGATCGGCTATGGGTTTCCGACGCCGGAGGCGCTTCGGATCGGCCAGCGGGTGGCAGGGTATGTTCCGCTGCACCCGGTCATGTGCCTAGTCCTGGATCTCAATGGTCAGGATGGCACACGACCCTCCTGGCGTACTCGACGCTTGAGGGTTGACGCGATCGATCGCTTCGGGGATGAGGCCGATCGATTATGGGCTCAGATCGGTCCAGGATTGGGCGTGGCGACGGTTCGGGATTCCCGATATCTCAATTGGCGATATGCCGATTGCCCTGACGTTCGGTACACGTTGCTCGCGGCGCGCCGATGGTTCGACGCTGATCTCGCCGGCGTGGCAATTTTGCGCCTCGGTGTGAGGGATCAGCCGATCGCCTGTCTGGTAGATTGGCTCGTGCCGCCTGGGGATGCGACGACGGCGGATCTGCTGCTCCACCACTGTGAGCGACGCAGTCGTGAGGCGGGGATGACCCAGTTGCAGGCGTGGTTTCCGGCCACTGCCTGGCCCCATCGTCTACTGTCAGAGCGAGGCTACCGGCTTGAGCCCACCCTGTATCATCTCGTCGCTTTGACCAAGGTCCCCGATGTCTCGCTTGAGTGGGTCAATCGGCACTGGTACTACACAATGGGCGATTCGGATATCTATTGAAGACCGTGCGAGTCGCAGAGCGCGAGGTGCGAAATCCCCCCACCCCCCCTTTTGTAAAGGGGGGCACGGGGGGATTTGACGTGTGGGGTGCGGAGGGGTTTGATGGGACCGCCTGCGCGTCCTAGCATTATGGCGGCGCCGCCTCCAGGGTCGGTGCTAGTCCTGGTCCCCCACGCCGATGACGAGAGCCTTGGGTGCGGCGGGGCGATTGCGCTTCACCGCCAGCAAGGCGACCGGGTTAAGGTCGTCATCGTGACCGATGGGGCCGCTGGAGACCCGAAGGGGTACTATGTGGGGTGCGACTACCCTGCCTTGCGGCGCGAGGAGAGCAGGCGAGCGAGCGCCATCCTCGGGGTGAGCGATCTGGAACATTGGGACTACCCGGACGGCACACTCACCCCCACCCCTGAGCTGGTGGAGCGAATCGGGGTGCTGCTTGCGATCGAACGACCGGATATCCTCTATCGGCCATCGATCAACGAAATCCACCCGGATCATTGGGCGCTCGGGGTGGCCGTTGAAGAGGCGCTTCGCCGATACATCATCCCCGTAAGAGACTGGTGTTATGAGATTTGGGCCACAGTCCACCCGTCGCATATCCTCGACATCACGCCGGTCTGGGACCTGAAATGCAAGGCGATCACCCAATACCAGAGCCAGCTTCGGTATAACGATTACCTCTACATGGTGGCGGGCCTGAATGCCTACAGGACGATCCATCTGCCATCAGCCCGTTACGTAGAGGCATTTGAGGCGCGGTAGCCAATCATGAGAATCCTCCAGATCGTTCACGGCTTTCCACCAGAGTCGATCGCAGGCACGGAGCGCTACTGCGAGGCTGTCTGTGCGCAGTTGCGATCTCGCGGTCATACGGTGGCGGTGTTCGCCGGGACGGGACAGTCGACCGCGAAGGCGACGACCGTCACGACAGAGCAGGACGGTCTCGATGTGACGCGGTATTACCGTGCGGAAGGACGAGATTATGGATGGATGGACGGATACGATCCGGAGGTGGAGCAAGCGTTGCGAAGTGCCCTGGCTTCGTGTCGGCCGGATATCGTTCATGTGCATCACTGGCACCAATTAACCAATAACCTGGTGGCGATCTGCGCGGACCTAAGTATTCCGGTGGTGGTGACGCTGCACGATGTGTGGACCTCCTGCCCACGAATCCATCGGATCCACCGAGAGGGGTCGTTTTGCAAAGAACCCCTCTTGACCGCACCATGTCTGCACTGTGTCGAGCGAACTCAATGGCAGACGGATCTGGAGGTCGCTGCTGCGCTGACATTACGTCAACAGATGATAGGGGAGGAACTTGCGCTGGCCTCGGCCCTCATCGTACCGTCAGAGGCTCACCGTTCATTGCTGCTTAAGCTGCTTGAGCTTCCGGAGAACCGTTTGACTGTTCTCCCGCATGGAAGTCTCCAGACCCTCATGGCGCAGGAGAGGCGAACGGGGCTGTCGGCGTTCCCAAATCGGCCGCTGCAGATCGGGCATTGGGGTTATTTCCTGTACCATAAAGGTACGCACCTGCTCCTGGAGGCGCTGCATCGTCTGGACGATCCATCTGCCGTTCAGGTCCATCTGATCGGAACAGCCCTGGAACAGGCATACGGGGAACGACTTCGCGATCTCGCGCGCGGCCTCTCAGTTCAATTCCATGGCGCCTATCAGTCGGCCGACCTGCAGGCGTTCGACCTTGACCTCGCTGTCTTCCCTTCCATTACCAGTGAATCCTATTCGTTTACCATTGACGAGGCGTTACAGTTGGGGCTGCCGACCCTCGTCTCGGACCGTGGCGCCCTCTCGGAGCGAATCGGGAAGGCCGGCCTGACCTTTCGGGCTGGGGATGCAGAGAATCTGGCCCAACGGCTCCAGGAAATCTTGGATAAGCCGGAGCTGTTGGACATGATGCGCAGGAACATCCGGCCAGATACGCTCTATTCAATGGAGGCCCATGTTGCCACGCTTGAGAAGATCTACGAAGATGCCACCCACACTCATAAGCCGAAGAGAGAGTCTGCTACGCCCTATCTGAAGCTGATCGCGCACGCCCAACAGCAGGCGCGGGAGCGCGAGAAGACTCTGGTGCTCCCCCAATCGCCTCTTGCGCAGGCCGAGCAACAAGAGTCTCGCGCCGTCTCGGCCGAAACCGCGGCGGCCCTCGCCCAGGAGCGGGAGGCCAAGGTGCAGGCGCGTCTGCTTGTCCAACATCGGCAGATTCAAGAGCTAGAGCAGGCGATTGGCGCACTGATGGCCGATCGTGACGGGCAGATCACCGACCTCACCCAGGCGGTGGCCGATCGTGACGGGCAGATCACCGACCTCACCCAGGCGGTGGCCGATCGTGACGGGCAGATCACCGACCTCACCCAGGCGGTGGCCGATCGCGACGGGCAGATCCTGTTCCTGAAACAGGAACTGGCTCAAGTGTACGGGTCTAGATCATGGACTTTCACGAGGCCTCTTCGAGCCTTCCGCTATTATTGGAACCTGGCTGCTCGAAAGGTTGTGGGCGCTGTCGCATTTCTCTCAAGAGTTTTGCAACGCCGTGAGCAACCACTCTTTAAGGTTGAGAATGAAATAGTCGAGGTTTTCGCTGAGGCAGAGAGTTCGTCGTCTTTAAAATATCCTGAAACGACCTCAACGAGGGGACGAAGCTGCTTTCCGGATAACTTTAATCCGAGCGAGCGCTTCGAAAATTCCCACGCCTCGTTCCGCCCCAAGGTAACGGTGATCGTGCCTAATTATAACCATGCCGGATTTCTTAAACAGCGGCTCGAGTCCATCTATAATCAAACCTACAGGAATTTCGATGTCATATTACTCGATGACAGCTCCTCGGACTGGAGCCGCGAGATACTAAGGGATTACGCGATTACCTACGGTGACAACACCACATTGTGCTTTAACGATAAAAATAGCGGCCGCGTATTTGACCAATGGGAAAAAGGCTTCGAAATGGCCGACGGGGATCTCGTTTGGATCGCCGAAAGTGACGATTTTTGCGAGACGACGTTCTTGGAAAAACTTGTACCGTTGTTCGCAGACGAGACTGTTCAACTCGCTTATGCTCGGTCGGTATTTGTGGATGGTTACGGAAATGCCACTGCTTTTACTTTTCATAATTATGTGTGCGATGTCGACAAAGATAAATGGCAATCCGACTATATTGTGACTTCCCACAGCGAAGTGGCAACCGCTCTTGGGCTCAAGAACACCATTCCAAATGTTAGTAGCGCCGTATTTCGCCGCCCGGTCAGTTGCGCCTTACTGGACGACGAGAACTGGCGAAACCTGAAGATTTGCGGCGACTGGATATTTTATCTTCATATCATACGAGGCGGGAAAATCGCATTTACCAATTCTACTGTGAATTACTATAGATTTCATAACGCTAACTCCTCAGCCGGCACCTATCGGAACGAAACTTACTATAAAGAGCATGAAGCCGTAGCGAGAACAATTGTTGAACTTTACAATGTCTCTAATGATGTCATTCGACGTCACCACGCATTTGTAGAGAGATTTTGGCAAGACACCTTTAGCCGGCCGGGACAACCGTTACCGATCGAGCTTTATGACAAGGAACGTGTACTCGCGTGCAAGTCAGCGCGCCGGCCCAATATCTTGATGGCTTGTTATTCGTTCTCTACCGGCGGGGGTGAAATTGTCCCAATTAGGCTGGCGAACGGACTAAAAAAGAGAGGATATGCGGTTACGTTCTTCAACTATAATCGTGAGTCTCTTAACCTCAAGATCCGACAATTGCTATATTCGGATATTCCTGTTTTCGAGTGTAATTCGAGGATCGGATCGATCGATCAATTGATCAGAGCTTTTGGCATCGAACTGATACATTCTCATCACGCATCGGCGGAGCACTTTTTCGCGACAAATATCGTACACATGAAATACCGGACAGGACATATAGCGACTATGCATGGAATGTATGAGATTCTCAGCGATAGTGAGATCGAGCACACTTTGGGGGCGATCGTCAACAGCGTGGATCTGTGGTGCTACATCGCTGACAAGAACCTTACAGTATTTAAGAAAAAAGGATATTACCGCCCCGAAAGATTCGTCAAAATTGGCAACGGCCTGGAGCCGACGGCCATCCGCGTCATCGATCGATCGACATTGGGCATTTCCAGCGACGCTTTTGTGCTCTGCTTGGCGAGTCGCGCAATTTCTGAAAAAGGATGGTATGAGGCGATAAAGATCGTTTGTGCTGCTCGGGAACTCTCTGGAAAGGCAATACATTTGTTGTTGCTTGGCGACGGACCCGTAGCTTCCGCCTTGCGATCAGAGGGGGTACCTGATTTTGTTCATCTTCTAGGCTTTGCGGACAACCCTGTGGACTACTTTGCGATGTCGGACTTAGGCTTTCTTCCGTCTCAGTTTCGTGGCGAGTGCGTCCCACTATCCATTATCGAGTGCTTGTGTGCCGGTAAGCCTGTCGTTGCCAGTGATATCGGTGAGATTCGCGCCATGCTTACCACCCGCAATGGCGTCGCCGGCGCGTTGATTACCTTGCAGGACTGGAAAGTACCTATTTCCGAAAGCGCTTCAATCATTGCTGACTTCGCGTCTGACCATTTGCGATATCAATATGCGAGGAGTGCCGTAAAAGAGGCAGCGGAACGTTTTCGCATGGACAGCGTTTTATCGGATCATGAAAACGCCTATCGTTTAGTTATGAATCATATAGAGCGGGAAGCTGTATTCGAGTAAAATATGCGCCTTGCAAATGCAGACGTGAAACATACGAGTGCCGATGGGGCCAGCAATTTTTGTGGACGGTGCATAAAATGGTATATCGCTCCCAACGAGCGAACCTTGTGACTCACGACACTGGGACGTGCTGCCCATGACCACGCTTCTGATCGGGCCCATTGGTGTGTCAATGGCAGTAAACGGGTTGGAATGGAGATGAAGAGGGTTGAGCAATTCATAGCGGAATCTATGTCGAGTTCGGAACGGGGGATGCTCTCAGGTCTTGTACTGGATGATCATTATTGCGGGCGCAGTATTGTTGCGCTTTCATAACGGTTAAAAAGGAGTACGATATTATCCTGGATTTGCTGATGGGCAATCTCCCCCGTTGACAGATCTCTCCGGACGATCATATTTACGAATATCTCCCCCACGCAAAGATATGACGAGCAGGCTCACAACACAGATCTAGTGTAGTGTTTCACGCTGATGCTGACTTATCCAAGACAGCTCTGGCGCGGGCGACTTTCGCGAGGATGGTCTCGGCCTTGGCCGTCCAGGCAAATGATTTGGGGTGCTGATTATGTTCGGTCATGTAATCCATGATCGCTTGAATCAGGTGCTGCTCGCTGTGGAAGGTGCCACGGCGAATACGCTTATCCGTGAGCTCCCGAAACCATCGCTCGATCAAATTCAACCAGGAACTGGCCGTCGGAGTAAAATGCATATGGAAGCGCGGGTGTCGTTGCAGCCACCGCTGCACAGCCGGGTGTTTGTGGGTCGCATAATTGTCAATGATCAGATGCAGATCGAGGTCCGCCGGGGTCTGCGTATCGATGCGTGTGAGGAAGGTGATCCACTCCTGATGGCGATGCCGGGGCATGCAGGATCCGATCAGTCGCCCCTCCGCCAGTTCCAGGGCGGCGAACAGGGTGGTTGTCCCGTTCCGCTTGTAGTCGTGGGTGTACGTCCCGCACCGCCCCTTCTTCAGCGGCAGACCCGGCTGGGTGCGATCGAGCGCTTGGATCTGACTCTTCTCATCGGCACACAGCACCAAGGCGTGCTCTGGCGGATTCAGATACAGCCCGACGATATCGAGAAGTTTCTCCACGAAGCTCGGATCATTGCTGAGCTTGAACGTCCGGCTCAGATGGGGTTTGAGCCCGTGGGCCTTCCAGACACGATGTACCATCGTGGGCGAGATTCCCAATGCCGTCCCCAGGGTGCGTACGCTCCAGTGGGTGGCGTTGCACGGCACCGTCTGGGTGGTCCGCTCCAGAATCAGCCGAGCCACCTGATCCCGACGGGTCGGCCGGCGCCCTCCCCGAGGCGCATCCTGCTCGATGCCCGCCAGTCGCTGCGCGGCAAATCGCGACCGCCACAGCCCGACACTCTGGCGCGACGTTCCCACGGCGGTGGCGATGTCTTTGTTCATCAGACCCTGTGCCGCCAACAGCACCAGGCGCGATCGGAGCACCACTCGGATCGGGGTACTACGACCACGCGACCAGCGTTGCAACGTGCTTCGTTCCGTGTCCGTCAGTACAATGTCACACGCGGTCCGCATCGGTCTCACCTCCTTAGCCACCCTAACCGATGCGGAGATATAAGTCAAGCTAATTATGCAACACTACACTAGCTGACAAGGAATATGAACACATTAGTTACCGTAGTGATTCCGTCGTATAACCACGAGAAGTACGTGGCGGCTGCGGTTGACAGTTGTCTGTCCCAGACGTACAGGGATCTGGAGGTTATTGTCGTCGATGACGGCAGCCAGGACAATAGTGTAGATCTGCTGCAGACACGCTACGCGGGAGATCCGCGCGTCAAGATTGTGACCCAACAAAATAACGGTGCTCATGCGGCAATCAATGTGGGTATCCATCAGGCATCCGGCGAATACATCGCCATCCTCAATTCCGATGATCTGTTCCACGGTCGACGGATTGAGGTGCTGATTCAAGAAGCGCAACAGGTTCATGGAATCGGCGCATTGGTATTTTCGGATCTGGAATTCATCAATGATGAAGGACACCCGGCGCCGGAACACGAGAGGGCCGATGAATATAGGATACTTCAGCAACGTTGCCAAAAGACACCATTAGAGAGCCTGTTTTTCGCGGGCAACGTGGCGATGACCAGCTCCAACCTCTTTTTTTCAAAAGCGTTATACGATTCCGTGGGTGAGTTCGCCGCGCTGAGATACACCCACGACTGGGACTGGGTTCTCAGGGCAACGGTGCATTGTCCGCCAATCTGGGTACGTGAAAACCTGCTCAGTTATAGGGTTCACGGCTCGAATACCATCTCGGAAAGCGACATCTGGTGTCACATCCGCGAGAATGCCTTTGTGCATGCCAAGGCGATCTGGACGCTTACACAGCGACTTACTCCAACAGACAATCCGAGTAGAGCTGGACGCAATGCGTATGCCGCGCTGCTTCACAATAAGAGTTTTCTGCCGCTTCCGACGCTGTATTGTCTGGTGCAACGGATGGCGGGTGTATCTGGGGCGCAACTTCTGGACTTGGCGACCACCAGCGATACAGAGTGGGATCTGCAGCGCTTGGCCGGCGAACTGGGTTTGCCCACAGGTCTGTTTTTATCTTTGCAACACATCCTGGGCAGAGAGCACACTATCACTGCTCAAACGGTCCTGATCGAAGAACGCTGGACGGCCATGCAGCGCATGGAGGCTATGATCCGCGAGCGGGACGAGACCATTGCGGCGCAAGCGCAGATGGTGGAGGAACGCTGGACGGCCATGCAGCAGATGGAGAAGGCAATCGAGAACCGCGATCAGCGGATCGCGGAGCTTCAAGAACGCCTTGACGAGACTAGGCGAGAACTCTCGGGGCTAAAGGAGATCCCCTGATTCGCCTGTGGTTACTTCTCAAACGCAAACTGCCATCTGGCGTGTTGAGTGGGGCAAAAGGCAACTGACTGATAGATCGCTCTGCTTCTGCTGTGATCGTTCGAGGGGCCGCTATTGGTGGCATCGTATGAAGGGGCAAGCGCAAGGACCTCCGTTACAGCTAAGTGCAAGCACCTCCATTACAGTAAGATGGTAGAAAACACTTCATGGAGGTGATCAACATGAGTAAAAAAACAAGATTGAGCAAGAGCGGCGCGAAATGGTCATAGGGGTACGTGCTGGACAATCGCTGCGTGAGGTCGCAGCCCACCCAATACGGAGTGTCTGCGCCGACCGTGCAGCGATGGGCGGAGCGCGCCAAAGGCAAGCGCTTGGATCGTGCTGATTTTACTTACTGCGCCGTAGAGAGCCACAGCAACAACCTTTACTTCAAGAGGTGGTTTATTCTCTGCCGCCTCGTTATGTGGCAGATTGGAAATGCTGTAACGGAGGTCCTTGCACTTGCCATCGATTCAGGATTTCTCTGTAACGGAGGTCCTTGCACTTGCCCTATGAAGGGTAAGACAAGCATTCGGAGGTGTGGCGTGAGGGCACACATGAAGACATTGCTCTATCTCGGCCTTTTGTTGGCACAATGCGCGATCTTTTCCAAGGTTGCTTGGGCCCAAGAAGCACTACAACGGTCAGGGCTCCCCGGGTTTACAACTTTTCAGCTAACTAAAGAGAACTGGGATAAGGCAGCCTCGATTATTTCCAAGGCCGAACTGAGCAATAATCCGCTGATCGTCATCGGGCAGGATGCTCCGCGTGGCCCTTTTCCTGTCAGAATTCCTCAGCATGTCCGGACTCTCGATTTCAGGTATGGAGGTGGTATTAACCTGGTGCGTGGTCACCATCCACGGCTGGAAGGCATCTGGGGCCAGTACGCTCATCTTGGCACGGGCCTGCGGCAGAATATCACAATTTCTGACGTCATCACTCCTGACGCCAGGGTTACCGATTGGAAGTCTAACCCGAAGGAATATAGCTCAACGAAGTTTAGCTCGCCCACCGAATATCATAGCAGGCACAATCACTACCAGAACCTCATGAGTGAGGTGTGGAACTTTAATCCCAATGTTAACGGCGTGGCGATCTGGGGAGACTCGGGCGCTTTTGTGCCTGGCAGCAAAGTGTGGGGCGGGTTCCTTTCGGCGCGGTCTTGGCCCCTATACTGGCAGGAGTACGTGCCGAAGGACCGGCCACATTTCAATGCCAACGATTTTGATGCCCAACTTGTCGGTCTCGAGATAGACGTTCTAAACGCCGGCAAGGATTGGAAAGGCTGGGGGCGCGAGAATGCCGGCGTATTGGCCAAGACGGGTGTTCAGGTGGTTGGTTTCGGAAAGCAGAATACTCAGGCGATCGAGATTCGTAGTGAGGATTCCGATTCGCCTGATTCCGCCAACCGCAAGGGCCAGTGGAAGGCTGCCATGGTGGTGTATAACAGCCTTGCTAAGGACGGCCGGGTTATTTACGGTTTGTTCGAGGAGGCTGGGATCGGCATTGACTTTGACCAGCCGGTATTCGAACACGGTGCCATGCGTCTCCACACGAAGCGAGAAGGGCAGGGCTTAGTCTTTAATGGCGGCAAAGGTGGGCAGATTTATGCTGATGAATCAGGTACGCTCACGTTGTCGAGCGGCGCACAAGGATTTCGCGTGATGGGTCCAAGTGGAAGCGAGGCAATCCGGATCAGCTCCGACGATAAGGTGATTCTGAGCTCGATAACTTTGGATACTCATCAATTGGTGAGCGCCCTTATACGCGACCCAGTTGCGATATTAGTCATAGTTGGGATTGCTATGGTCCTGTTCCTTCCCGTGCAACTGTTCGTAACCTACCTTATAGTGCGGCGATGCCGGCCGTCTGCTCAACCGGGCACATAAGGAAGTATGCGGAATAATCGAGTCTATGCTTCGATTACCTTGGCGGACCTGTATACGTGAGAGCGCTGGGGTACAACTCCCCCACGCTACTCGACGGGGTGTAATTCAGAAGATCCTCAACACAACGATGGGTAAGTAGAAAATGGCCACTATCGCATGGCTCGTTCCGAACCTCCTTGAGGGATCTGGGGGGCACCGCACCATTCTCCAGCATGCGGCCTTCTTGCAACAACAGGGGCACCGTTGTGTGCTGTATCTTGAGGACCATCAATATTTATTCGAAAGATCATTAAAAAAAGATATTGCAAGAATGTTCGGTCTTGAGTTTGACGATGTGCGACTCGGTTGGTCAAACGTGCATCCGGCTGACCTCGTTTTCGCAACAATCTGGTACTCCGCGAAGATCGTGAGAGATCTGCCATTCCCATGCATTAAGGCGTATTTCGTTCAGGATTACGAGGCCTGGTTTAATCCCATGGGCGATGGATTTCTGATGGCGGAAAACTCATTTCGATACGGGTTGTATCCGATTACTATCGGACGATGGCTTCCTGCGAGGCTGAAAAGGCGCTTCGATATACAGGCGGCCTTCTTTGATTTCTGTGCCGATCTCGGCATCTATCGACAGTTGCCGAACATCCGGCGAGAACGGGCGATATGCTTCGTGTTTCAGCCGGAAAAAACCAGGCGTTGTACCCAGATTGGCCTGGAAGCCCTGGGCATCGTTAAACAGTTGATGCCTGATGTGACGATATATCTTTACGGCTCAAAAGATCCCGGTGGGCCGTGGTTCGAGCATAAGCACCTTGGCCTACTAGGACTGGAAGAATGCAATCGTTTGTATAACAAGTGTACTGTGGGGTTATGCCTCAGCTCCTCCAATCCTTCTCGAATTCCCTTTGAGATGATGGCGTCAGGTCTTCCTGTCGTGGAAATGTTCCGGGAAAGTACCCTGTATGATTTCCCACAAGACGCGGTGTTGCTTTGCGATCCGACACCGGAGTCATTAGCTGAGGGGCTTTTGAGGATCCTCGGAGAACCCTCATTGGCTGCAAGAATGAGTCGGGCGGGTCTGGAATACATGGCAGAGCGTCCGCTGGAGAAAGGATTGGGCCAGTTCCTGGAGCTTGTTGAACGTTTGCTGCAGGGAAAAGATCTTCCAGAGGTGAAGCTGGAGCCGATGTACGAAATCCCTCCTGTTGTCTCTCACTCATATAGGAATCACAATGGGAATTACGGAGGGTTCTCTTCCTCTATTCCGGATAGAGGTCGGTTGGCCTTTCTGCCGCCTGGCGTTCGAGTGGTTGTGCGGAGCTGCTATCGGACCCTTCGCCGGCTGATGAGTCAGTCCCATGCCTCTTGAAATACACAATGCGGCAGAGGCGGGTGGGACCTCTGAGTACCATTTGATGACCGTGGATGTGTGGGACACGCTTCTTCGTCGGCGTTGCCATCCGGATGCGGTGAAGTTGCACGTGTGCCGCTGGCTGTTGCACTGTCACGGTCGACGTCTCCCCCCAGAGCACAGAGATCACTGGGTATTGCTCCGGTTGCGTCAGCAGGCAGAGAGAGAGCTTGGAGAGGAGAGCCGGCGAGAAGGAGGCGATGACGAGTATCGTCATCTTGAGGTGTATGAGCGATGGCTCTATCTGGCCGGCATCAAGACGACTTTCAGCCCTGAAGAGATCTCACGCCTTTGCATCGCGCTGGGGCAAGTCGAGTTGGAGCAGGAGCGATATATTTCATATGCCGACCCATCGATTGCCGATGTGCTTGCCGATATTCGCGCCCGCAAGACCCTTTTTCTCAGCGATTTCTACCTGCCGGTCGAGATGGTAAGGGAGCTTCTCTCATTCCATCACATGGATGGAATAGCTCCGGATGGCGTTGTCTCATGTGATGTCAAACTCAACAAGAAATCCGGCAGGCTGTTTCGTTACCTCCATGAGAGCCTCGGGATTACCCCGGACAGACACATCCACGTGGGGGATCATCTCTGGGCGGATGTCGAATCGCCGAAACAAATCGGTATTGCTGTTGCGCACTACATGCCGGAGAACGAGCATCGACAGCGCCGGATGCGCGAGGACAGTTTCCGTGCCAGAGGCGACTTTCTGCAACGAGCCGTTCATTTGTTGTGCGATTCTCGCGATTCTCGATACGACCAGGACGGTTCTCTGTCGGCCCGATTCTACGAGCTTGGTCGCGAATCCTCCCTGTGGTTTTTTGGCTTTGTCCTGTATCTGATGGAATGTGCGGTTGCCGAGAAAGTGGACAGGCTCTTCTTTCTGACTCGTGAAGGGGAATTCTTCCTCGAACTCTATAGGCGTGCGGCTGAGTGTCGTATCCTTGGATGTTCTGTGCCCGAAGGCACGCTACTTGAGGTCAGCAGGATCTCAACATTTGCAGGATCGCTTCGTTCGTTTACCTCAACTGAGCTGATGCGAATCTGGAATCAGTACAGCGTACAATCGATGAATGCCCTCCTGACATCCCTGGGCATCGATCCTTCGCGGTTTGTAGATAAGGCTGCATCGTACGGCATAGATATTGATCAGGATATCACCTATCCTTGGCAAGATTCGCGAGTTCAAGCATGGTTCAACGACGATTGGGTGCGACAGGAAATTGAGCGCGAGCTTTCCAGAAAGCAATCTGACCTATCGTCATATCTCGCTTCAGTTGGACTTCCTGGACAGAGTACCAAAGTCGGTATTGTTGATATAGGGTGGCGCGGGACCATCCAGGATAACCTGGCCTATGCAATGCCGACGGTTCAACTGCACGGGTATTATCTTGGATTGATTCGATATTTGAATGACCAACCATCCAACGCCGTGAAGAGCGCTTTTGGGCCGAATTTGAACGAAGCGCAATCGGATTATGCCGATTTGTTGGATTTTGTTGCTCCTGTCGAGATGCTGTGTAATTCCCCTCACGGGGGCGTAGAGCGCTATGAGGTCTCCGGGAACGGAGTGAGGGTTGCGCGTCTCACTGACCCTGCGGAGAATCAGGTGTATGATTCGTATATTCGGCATTTTCAGGCCGGCGTCATTGATTCTATCGCGTACTGGTCAGACTTTGTTCGGACGCATGCCTATACGTCCGCCGAGATCCGACCGCTCGCCATGGAAATATGGGGAACACTCATTCAAAAACCTCCATCATTCCTATCTAAGGCCTACTTTGAGCTGAACCATAATGAGACATTCGGCGTAGGGCGTTTTTCCGATAAACGCCGGTCGCCGCGCACGCAAGGTCTCCTGTTCGCCTTCTTGTCAAAACGCCATCGGCAGCAATTGGATAGCTTCCTGACGGAAGTTGGGTGGGTTCCAGGGCTTATGGTTCACCCGGAGACCGCTCCCATTTTTAAATGGTTTCTACGCACATTCCTTCAGGCACGCAGAATCAAACGGTTTGCATGCAACTTCTTGCGAGCACGATTCGTGTGAGGGCGTATTCCCTATCATCGGCCATACAATATTCCGGTCACGTTCTACCGGGGAGATCAAGCCTGATTTGCGACAAGGGGAGACTTTCGAGCTATGACCAAAAAGTGATGCGTACCCTCCTGATCGGTGCTGACGGGCAGTTGGGGAGCGAACTGCGGCAGGCCTTTGGTAATCATGACCTCATCCCATTGACGCATGCTGACCTGGAGTTGACCAACCCGGTACAGGTACGGGAAACTCTTATCAAGCACCGACCAAATCTGATCTTGAACACTGCCGCCTACCATCGGGTCGATGAGTGCGAAGATTACGCCGAGCGGGCATTCGCCGTGAACGCGACTGCGGTGAGGGATCTTGCGATCGTCGCCAAGGAGATCGGGGCGCCGCTCGTCCACTTCAGCACCGATTATGTCTTTGACGGCAGGCAGCTCAGCCCGTACCGGGAAGTTGATCGACCTGGGCCGCTGAGCGCATACGCCACCTCGAAATTAGCCGGCGAATACTTTGTTCAAGCCGCCCTGGAGAGGTATTACCTCATCCGGACCTGCGGGCTGTATGGAATGGCTGGCAGTCGCGGCAAGGCGGGAAATTTCGTCGAAACGATACTCCGACTGGCAGCGGATGGGCGCGAAATCCGTGTGGTGGGCGACCAGATCGTGACCCCTACAAGCGCCAAGGAGCTGGCCTGCAAGGTCAGACAATTGGTCGAGACTGGCGCCTACGGGCTGTATCACATCACTAACAACGGCGAATGCTCCTGGTACCAATTCGCCCAAGCGATCTTAGAGCTATCGGGTGTGCGCCCCCACCTCATCGAGACGACCAGTGCCGCCTATGCCGCCCGCGCCGCTCGACCGGCCTATTCCGTCCTGGATAACGCGAACCTGCGATCGCTTGATCTCGATGACCTCAGCGACTGGCGAGATGCGCTAGAAGCCTATCTGAAAGATCGGGCATCGGGGAGAAGCTCATCGTGACAGATCCGCGCGTGGCGGTTGGGATTATCAATTACGGTGACTACCGCCATCTGCCGGACTGCCTGGATAGCATAAAGCGCCAGACCATGCGGGCCGATCGGGTGATTGTACTCGATAACCACAGTCGCGCCGATGAGATTGGACCTATCGGCAACGCCTATCCCGAGGTGCAGATCCTGGCGATGCAGGACAATCTTGGATACAGCGGTGGAGCGAACCGTATCGTTCGGGAAGCGGATGGGTATGATCACGTCATGCTCCTAAATCCTGATGTTGTATTGGGACCTCGGCACCTGGAGGAATTGGTGGGGGTCATGGTCTCGGCGCCTGGCGTGGGTTCTGTGGGCGGCAAGCTCCTCCTGGGCGACTCCCAAACCGACAGCGGGCCGAGTGGTGACGCACCACGGATACTTGACAGTACTGGCCACCTGATCTTTCGAAGTCGACGAGTCATCGACAGAGGACACGGGGAGCTTGATGTGGGCCAGTATGACAAGCCCGAGGAGGTCTTCAGTATCTGCGGGGCGGCGGTCCTCTACCGACGGTCAATGCTTGATGATATTCAGATTGATGGGGAGTATTTCGACGAGGATTTTTTCGCCTACAAGGAGGACGTAGACACCTGCTGGCGGGCCCAATTGCTTGGTTGGGGCTCGCGGTATAACCCCGCAGCAATCGCCTATCACCTGCGGGGGTGGAAGCGTAGAGATGATCGCCGGCGCGTCCCGTGGCTCCGGAAGTATCACTCCTTCAAGAATCATTCCTTAATGATGATCAAAAATGAACTCCCAGCTCTACTGCGACGGGATTGCTTACCGATCCTGTGGTTGGGGGTACGCGCGATGGTCTACGTCGCCCTCATAGAACCTGCTCTCTTAAAGGCCGTATTGGACCTGAAGAAATACTTGCCCAGGGCTCGCTACAAGCGTGGGATTATTATGAAGCGCTGCCGCGCCTCTACGGAACAGATGGGCCGGTGGTTCGTCTAGGTCCATGAGCCCGGCGATTTCCACCGGTTGAGGCGGCGATGTTGGATGAGGCAAAGGTTGCGCTGATTCACGATTGGCTGACCGGGATGCGGGGGGGAGAGCGATGCCTGGAGGCGCTCTGTGAGCTCTTTCCGGGAGCGGATATTTTCACCCTGCTGCATGTGAAGGGAAGCGCATCGAAGACCATCGAAGAACGGCGAATCCGGACGTCGGCTATCCAGGCGTTGCCGTTTGCCGCCAGCCGCTATCGCTACTATCTGCCCCTATTTCCGTGGGCCATCGAGCAGCTCAAACTCGATGGGTACGATCTGATCCTGTCGAGCAGCCACTGCGTGGCCAAGGGGGTCAGACCCCCGCCAGAGGCTCTTCACATTGCGTATGTGTACACCCCCATGCGCTACATCTGGGACATGCAGGATGCCTATGTGGGCTCTGGCCGAATGGGTCCGGTGTCTAGACTTATGTTACGCGCTATCGCCGGACGCTTGCGACGGTGGGATATCGCGGTCAACATCAGGATCGATCACTTCGTCGCCATCTCCCATCATGTAGCGGATCGGATCCGACGCCATTACAGGCGTGAGGCTGAGGTGATCTATCCTCCGGTCGAGACCGCGCGCTTTCATATCGCCGAGCGGACGGACGACTACTACCTGGTGGCCGGAGCCATGGCTCCGTATAAGCGGATCGATCTCGCCATTGAGGCTTTCAACCATCTGCGACGACACCTGGTGATCGTGGGTGAAGGTCAGGAGAGCCAACGACTGCGGCGCATGGCCGGTCCCACCATCGAATTTCTGGGGTGGCGTCCGGACAGCGAGGTTGCCGACCTTCTGAGCCGCTGTCGCGCGCTGATATTTCCAGGTGAGGAGGATTTTGGTATCCTGCCGGTTGAGGCCATGGCCAGCGGCCGGCCGGTAATCGCGTATGGCAAGGGTGGGGTGACGGAAACCGTTGTCCCGTTAAACAGTTTCGAGTTTCGAGTTTCGAGTTTGGAGTCAAGAACGTCTGCGAACCCGAAACCCGAAACCCGAAACCCGAAACCCGAGGCCCCCACCGGCATTTTCTTCTACGAGCAGACCATTGAGGCGGTGATCCAGGCTATCGACCTGTTCGAGCGATCAGCCGATCGGTTCGATCCAGAGGCGCTTCGCACGCATGCCCTTACATTCGATCGCTCGATTTTCGAAAAACGGATCGCGACGTATATTGCTGAACGCTTCGAGGAATGGAAGCGTGGGGGACGCCGTCGATCATGCTGAAGCGCCACAGTCAGTTCCTCGAAAGTCTCATGCTTTTCGCAGACCTGCTGGCGATCAGCGCCAGTTGGCTCGGTACGTACTATTTCCGCTTTTATTTAGGCCTGGTTCCCGTCTACCGTGGTATCCCTGACGCTCGCCCGTACCTCTTGCTGCTGGGCCTCATCGTTATCGTCTGGGGTGTCGCCTTTAAGGCTTTTGGGTTGTATCGCCCGAGGCGAATCTCATCGCGCCTTGCCGAAGTCAGGGATATCGCCAAGGCCTGTACCGTCGCGGTCTTGATTCTCGTCGCGGCGACCTTCTTTCTCAAGCCGTTCGAGGTCTCGCGGTTGGTGATTCTCTACTTCTGGATCTTCAGCATCCTGTCAGTCAGCTTGATCAGGAGCGTTTTCCGCGAGGGGCTTCGTTTGATGAGGCGCAGGGGGTATAACCTCCGCCATATCCTGATTGTCGGAGAGGGGGCGTTGGCGCGGAAGGTCATCGAGAGGATCCATGCGCGCCCGGAGTTGGGTCTTCACATCATGGGGTTGCTGGTCGGCGATCCGAGGATGGTGGGGGAACAGGTGGCGGGGTTGACGGCCCTTGGCACCTACGAGCAGGCAGGGGAGATAGTGGGCGAGCTGTCGATCGATAGGATTTTTATCGCCATTCCGCTGGAGACCTACGGACGGATGGAAGGAATCCTTAGAAGCCTGGAGGATGGGATCGCGGACATCAACGTTGTTCCGGACCTCTACCAGTACATGACCTTACGGGGAGGGGTGGAGGATTTCGACGGTCTTCCCCTGATCAGCCTGCAGGACTCGCCCACTTTTGGCTGGAGCCTAGTCGGCAAGAGGATGATAGATATCGTACTGGCGAGCGTGGCCCTCCTGATCACCGGGCCGTTACTGCTTCTTGTCGCGGCTATCATCAAGCTGACCTCTCCTGGTCCGGTTCTCTACCGCCAGGAACGGATGGGCCTGGACGGTAGGACCTTCCAGATGCTGAAGTTCCGATCGATGCAGACCGATGCAGAAGATGACACCGGTCCGGTCTGGGCCGCACGCGGTGATGGGCGTCGGACGGTGATCGGCGCATTGCTCCGAAGAACTTCGCTGGATGAGCTGCCGCAATTGTTCAATGTGCTGAAAGGGGAGATGAGCCTCGTTGGTCCCCGACCGGAGCGGCCGGTCTTTATAGAGGAGTTTCGAAAGCAGATCCCTCGCTATATGCTCCGACATAAGGTGAAAGCCGGCCTCACTGGGTGGGCTCAGGTCAACGGGTGGAGGGGTGATACCTCAGTCGAGAAACGAATCGAGTGTGACCTGTTCTATATTGAGAACTGGTCATTGTTCTTCGATCTGAGAATCCTCTGCCTAAGCTTGTGGAAGGGCTTCATCCACAAAAATGCTATGTGAACACGTCTGGGGTAGGGGCGCTGCTTGCTGCGCCCCGGATATTGGGCAGGGCAAGCCCTGCCCCTACCTCGAGCTTCCGAGAAGGGGAGACACGTGAAAATTCTCGTCACGGGTGGGGCCGGATTTATCGGGTCGCATATTGTAGATGCTTTGGTAAAAGGGGGACATGAGGTCGCTGTGGTAGATGACCTCTCGATGGGGAAACGAGAGCAGGTCCATCCTTCGGCGCGCTTTTACCGGGTGGACATCCGTGACCGTCAGGCACTGGAGGAGGTGTTTCGCACTGAGCGCCCTGAAGTGGTCAATCATCACGCGGCCCAGGCCGACCTGCGCCGGTCGATGAGTGAGCCATCGTTTGATGCGTCCGTGAATATCGTTGGCTCGCTCAATCTGCTCGAGTTCTCCCTTACCCACAAGGTGAGGAAGTTCATTAACATCTCGTCCGGAGGAGCCGTCTATGGCGAACCCCAGCGGCTGCCTGTTGACGAGCTCCATCCGATCCATCCGGTGTCCGTCTACGGGGTGAGTAAGTACGCCGTAGAGCAGTACCTGCGCCTCTTCGATGGGTTCGGGCTGGATTACACGATTTTGCGGTATGCCAATGTCTATGGTCCCCGACAGAATCCTGCTGGAGAGGCCGGCGTCGTAGCGATTTTTAGCCGGCAGATGCTCGCCGGCGAGTGCCCGACGATTTTCGGCGACGGCACCAAGACCCGGGATTACGTCTACGTCGATGACATCGTCGCGGCGAACCTCTTGGCAATGACAGAGAAGCGGGCCTCAGGCCGGAGCTATAATGTGGGCCTGGGGCGCGAGGTAAGCGACCGACAGATCTTTGAGTTGGTACGTAGGGCGGCGGGGGCTACGGTAGAGCCGATTGCCGCATCGAAACGACCCGGAGAGATCGACAGGATCTGCCTGGACGCCTCGTTAGCCAAGGCAGAGTTAGGCTGGGAGCCAACCATTTTCCTTGAGGAGGGAATCTCCCAGACCGTAGCGTTTTATCAGGCGGAGGTGACCCATCGCGCAAGAGAAAGCCGTTGAATTTTCCCACAACTTCGGCTAGTCTGACGAGTATACGCATTGGCTAGAAAGTCTCCCGCCCTCAGCGTAGGGGCGACCCTTGTGGTCGCCCAATCCGGGCAGGCACAAGGCCTGCCCCTACTTTCATGCCCATGGGCGCGCCACCGGCGCATGGGGTATTGGTTAGAAAGACTCTGTCAGTGGAGGTAGCTATTCGATATCAACAGATTCTGGCCCGTTTTCCTAAGAAGCAGCTCCTCGTCCTCGGGGATATCATGGTGGACGAGTATATCTGGGGGAGCGTGTCGAGGCTCTCCCCGGAGGCCCCGGTTCCAGTGGTGGAGGTGAAGGACGAAAGTTTCCGCCTGGGGGGAGCGGGCAATGTCGCCGCCAACATCCACTCCTTGGGCGGAATGGCGACCTTGGTAGGGGTCGTCGGTAACGATCCGCCAGGAGAACGCCTGATCCAACAGATTGAAGCTGCCGGGATGAAAAGCGACGGTGTGGTGGTAGACCGGACTCGCCCTACCACCATCAAGACCCGAGTGGTCGCGGGGAGCCAACAGATCGTCCGGTTCGACCGGGAGAGCACGGCGGATCTCTCGAAGGAAGCGGCGGATCAGGTACTTGAGCTCGCAACGGAGCGGCTTGCCGATGCCGATGCCGTGCTCATCTCGGATTACGCCAAGGGAGTGATCGGCAAGCGGGTCGCCCGACAGATCCTCTCCCTCGCGCGACGTAGCCAGAAAATCGTTGTTGTCGACCCGAAAGTACATCACTTCCCCCTCTACAAAGGGGCCACAGTCATCACCCCCAACCATCACGAGGCCTTGGCCTTCGCCCATCTTCCCGCATGGGGGCAACAGGATCTCCTTGCCGTTGCGGGGAGAGAGCTACTTGTGAAACTCGAGGTCAAGGCCATATTGGTGACTCGAGGAGAGGCGGGGATGTCGCTCTTTGAGGACGGGCGGGTAACGCACATCCCGGCGGTCGCTAAGGAGGTCTATGATGTCACGGGGGCGGGGGATACTGTCTTAGCAGTCCTTGCCCTGGCTATGGCATCGGGGGCTTCCATGCGAGAGGCGGCTGTCATTGCCAACCATGCGGCGGGTGTCGTGGTGGGGAGGGCTGGAACGGCAACCATCAGCCGGGAAGAACTGCTGGACGCGCTTAAAGAAAGGGTCTAGGGTGAGAGCAATAGTGTCATTGCCCAGAAGGTCCCCCGGGCGTCATTGCGAGGGAGCGTGGCGACCGAAGCAATCTCGCACTGCAAGGACGATGAGATTGCCGCGCTCCCGTTGGTCGCTCGCAATGACGACGTAACCCTACACCCTACCCATGACATCCTAACACCTTGCTTTTGAGAGGAATTCGATGGCGACAAAGTTCATCTTTGTGACTGGTGGAGTGCTCTCATCGCTCGGCAAGGGGTTAGCCTCCGCCTCCATCGGCTGTTTGCTGGAAAGCCGCGGCTTCAAGGTGACCATACTGAAATGCGATCCCTATATCAATGTAGATCCCGGGACCATGAACCCCTTCCAGCATGGGGAGGTGTTTGTCACCGATGACGGTGCTGAAACCGATCTTGACCTGGGCCATTACGAGCGGTTCATCGACCATGTGTTGACCAGGGCCAACAATGTGACTACGGGGCAAATCTACCATTCGGTCATCACTAAGGAGCGGCGTGGGGACTACCTGGGCGCCACGGTTCAGGTCATCCCCCATATCACTGACGAAATAAAGCGCGCGATCCACCGGGTGGCGGCGGACGTGGATGTGGTGATCGTTGAGGTCGGCGGGACGGTCGGCGACATCGAGAGTCTCCCGTTCCTCGAGGCGATCCGGCAGTTCAGGGGCGATGTCGGGCGAGAGAACGTACTGTATATCCACCTGACGTTGGTTCCATATCTTGCGTCGGCCGGCGAACTGAAGTCGAAGCCGACCCAGCACAGCGTTAAGGAGCTGCTCCAGATCGGGATTCAGCCGGATATCCTGCTATGCCGGACGGACCGGCTCCTCCCTAAAGAGCTGAAAGCCAAGATTGCGCTTTTCTGCAACGTCTCCGAAAAGGCGGTCATCACCGCGAAGGATGTGGGTAGCATCTACGAGGTGCCGCTGGTCCTGCGCAGTGAGGGGCTCGATGCGATCATTGTCCAGATGCTCGGCATGCCACAGACCGAGGCCGATCTGAGCGCCTGGGAGGCCATCGTTCGGAAGGAGAAGGAATCTACGGCCAGCGTGACGATCGCGGTCGTCGGAAAATACCTTGAGCTCAAAGACTCATACAAAAGCCTGACTGAGGCCATCATACACGGCGGCATTGCTAACGACTGTCAGGTCCACATCAAGGCGGTGGATGGGGAGGCGGTGGCACGCGACGGCCCAAAGGAGCATCTGCGCGATGTCGCAGGCATCTTGGTTCCGGGGGGCTTTGGGAGTCGGGGGGTCGAGGGGAAGATTGCGGCCATAGCCTTTGCTCGCGAAGAGCGAATCCCGTTCTTCGGGATCTGCCTGGGGATGCAGTGCGCTGTCGTCGAATTTGCCAGGCACGTGTGCGGCCTGCAGGGCGCTAATAGCCGCGAGTTCGATCTGAACTCCCCCCACCCGGTCGTTGATCTCATGTCTGAGCAGCGTGGGATCACCAGCTTGGGGGGGACGATGCGGCTGGGGGCGTATCCGTGCCGTATTGTGGTGCCGTCTGTCGCCTACCAGGCCTACGGGACCACGGAGATCAGCGAACGTCACCGCCATCGCTACGAGGTCAACAACGACTACCGGGACATCCTGGAGCGCCACGGAATGCGGCTGTGTGGGTTTTCGCCAGACGATATGCTGGTGGAGATGATCGAGATCCCGGATCACCCGTGGTTCGTTGGCGGCCAATTCCACCCCGAGTTCAAGTCGCGTCCCAAGCGACCTCACCCGCTATTTCGTGAGTTCATCAAGGCTTCGCTGGTACGACAGGAGAGCAGGGTCTAGGGTAAAGGGTAGAGGGTAAAGGGTCTAGAAGGATCTCCCTAAACCCTAAACCCTAAACCCTAAACCCTAAACCCTAAACCCTAAACCCTAAACCCAATGGCACTCACAAAACAGGTACGGATCGGCGAACTTACGCTTGGTGGCGGAGCGCCGCTTCTCCTAGTGGCTGGTCCATGCGTCATCGAGAGCGAGGATCACCTGCTCAGGATTGGCGAGGCGATCAAGGTAGTATGTGAAGCGTGCCGGGTTCCCTTCATCCTCAAGGCCTCCTACGATAAGGCCAATCGGTCGTCAGGCCGTTCATTTCGCGGCCCGGGCTTGGAGGAGGGGCTTCGCATTCTGGAGCGTGTGAAGGCGAGGCTGGGCGTCCCTGTCATCTCCGATGTCCACGACGTGAATCAGGTATCTGCTGCGGCGGAGGTGCTGGATATTCTTCAGATCCCGGCCTTCTTGTGTCGTCAGACTGACCTCCTCCTGGCTGCTGCGAGGTCCGGTAAGCCGGTCAATGTCAAGAAGGGACAATTCCTGTCACCATGGGATGCAGGTAATATCGTCGAGAAGCTCAAATCGGCCGGCTCGGAGGCGATCGTGCTGACAGAACGGGGAAGCAGCTTCGGCTATAACAACCTGGTGGTAGACATCCGTTCGCTCCCGGTCATGCGCAGCTTCGGCTACCCCGTCCTGTTCGATGTCACCCACAGCTTGCAACTACCTGGCGGTGCGGGCGATGCCTCTTCAGGGCAGTCTCAATTTATTCCCTACATTGCGCGAGCCGCTGTAGCGGCAGGGGTCGACGGGCTCTTCATGGAGGTCCATCCCGACCCTGCCAATGCGCCCAGCGACGGCCCCAACATGCTCCAACTTGACGCACTTCCGGAACTTCTAACCCAGTTGCTAGAGGTTCAGCAGGTAGTAGCGCCGTATATAAACCAGCCATCAGTTCAGAAGCTAAAAGCTGACCGCTGATAGCTGAAGGCTGTTCTCCAGATGCAAACACCCCTACAACAATTCCTTCGCGTGCTCCGGTACGCCTACCCCTACCGGGCACGGGTCATCCTTGCTATCGCCTCCCTTGTCCTCATCGCCATACTCAATGCGGTCTCCATCGGTTCACTCCAGCCGATCTTCGACGGTCTTTTCGCCGCAGAGGGCGGTGTGGCAGGGATTAGCCTTCCGGATCCGATCAGGGCCGTGCTTGGACAGCGGCTGGTCCAGCTTCAGACGCTCCTGCAGGCTCATCGAATCAATATCCTCACCTTTATCGGAGGGGCCCTCTTCCTCGTCTTTTTGGCCAAAGGCGTACTTCTCTACATCCAGCAACTGCAACTGCGATACGTGGCCGAAGGGATCCAGCGAGACATTCGAAACAGTCTGTATGCGCATCTGCACGTGCTGTCCCTTGGCTTTTTCACTCGTCGCTCAACAGGCGAGATTATGTCCCGCCTCAACTCTGACGTAGAAAGCCTTGGGGACGCGTCGACCGAGCTCTTCCGTAACGCTCTCAGGGAGCCGTTCAACATTATCGGGCTCATCGTGCTGCTGTTTCTGATCAAGTGGCAGCTCGCTCTCCTTTCGTTGCTCGTCTTACCGGTGGCGATCCTGCCGATTGTAAAGTTTGGTTCCAAGATCCGTCGCAGAGGCACACTGGTCCAAGAGGGGCGCGCCGAGCTGAATACGATCCTGCAGGAAACTATTTCCGGGGTTCGGATCGTCAAGGCCTTTGGCATGGAAGAGTATGAGCGGCGACGGTATCGGCACGCCAGCGAGCGAGTCTTCAAGGCCGTCATACGCATCGTCAAGGTTGACGCGCTTACCTCGCCGGTTCTTGAGGTCCTCGGATCCGTGGGCATTGTTGTTGCGATCTGGGTCGGCGGCTATCTCGTGCTCTCCAAAAGCTTGACCCCTGGAGCGTTCATGGCTTTCCTTGGGGCACTGACCTCCCTCTATCAACCCGTCAAGCGAATCAGCCAGATCAATAACAACATTCAGCGCGGAATGGCAGGCGCCGTACGGGTCTTCGAGCTCATGGACCTCCGTTCTGATCTGGTGGAGCGATCCGATGCTGTGACGCTTCCACGGATGCAGGAAGGGGTTCGATTCCATAACGTCTCCTTCGCCTATGACCCCGACCGGACTGTACTGCACGGCATCAGTTTCGGGGCCAAGCTTGGTGAGATCGTGGCGGTCGTCGGCAGCAGCGGGACCGGTAAGAGCACCATGGTCAACCTCATCCCGCGCTTCTACGATCCGACAGAGGGGCTCATCGCCATCGATGGGGTCGATATCACACTGGCGACCCTTTCGTCGTTGCGCGCGCAGATGGGGATCGTAACCCAGGAGACGATCTTATTCGATGACACGATTTTTAATAATATCGCCTATGGGCAGCGTGACGTGGATCCAGGTCTAGTCGTGGAGGCAGCCAGGATCGCCAACGCTGAGGAGTTCATTCAGGCGCTCCCGGCGCAGTACGAGACCAGGATTGGCGAACGGGGGGTGCGTCTATCAGGTGGAGAGAAACAACGGATCGCCATCGCGAGGGCCATCCTGAAGAACCCGCCCATCCTGATCTTGGATGAAGCCACGTCGGCCCTTGATGCGGAGTCGGAGCGCCTGGTCCAGGAGGCGCTGGATCGGCTGATGCAGAATCGGACCACCTTTGTGATTGCGCACCGGCTTTCTACCGTGATTCGAGCCGACAAGATTCTGGTACTGGACGGTGGGTGCTGTGTCGAGCAAGGGACGCACGCGGAGCTGATGGCGCAGGGTGGGGTCTATTGTCGATTGGTAACTACTCAGGTGTTTAGGCTGAAGACTGAAGACTGAAGGTTCTAAATTATCTCGCAAGGCACGAATCGAGCCAATGAACTACCCCGCGGCAATCCGCGGGGAATGAACCCCCAGTAGATTCAAGATCTTCTCGGAGTTTTGTATGATCACGCATGACTTACCCCTAAAAGCCTTCAGCCTTCAGCCTATCTACCTGAGTAGTTACGTCGATTGTACAACACTCAGCTTGCTCGGGCCTGAGGTAACGATGGCGGATCTTATATGAGCAAGGAAGAGATGTGGGAGGTATCGGGAGGAAAACATTTCGAGTGGAGGGATCGGTATCTGGCGTACTCAGCGATCGCACTTCGATACGGCCTCGTGTTACTGATCTTCCTGATGCCGTCGGCCTTACTGCGGCCCTTGAAGGGCGCCCTCCTCGCCGGTCTGGCTGTTGCCTGGGTCTTACACATGCTCGTTGCAAGGGATTTTAGCCTGCGGAGGACCTCACTGGATGTGCCGCTCGCGGCCTACATCGCCTGGATCGCTTTTACCCTCATCACGGCCGCTCATCTGTTGTATAGCCTGGGAGAGTTGCTGAAGCTCATAGTGAGCGTACTCATTTTCTATCTCGTCGTAAATCAGGTGCGGGATAGGCAATCGGTGCGAAGGCTGCTCTCTGCCATCGTGCTCACCACGTTCGTGGTCAGCAGCTACGGTATCCTCAAGTTTTTCCTGATTCAGCAGGGGAGTGTAGCCCACAGGGCAGTGAGAGCCAACTCGTTGACCCCGGATTTCCATTGGCTGAGCACCTATCTGATTTTGACCATTCCGATTCTGCTGTGCCTTACAATGGTGCAGCAAGATCGGTGGGCCAGGCTGTTCCTTCGCATGACGTGTGTGCTTTCATGTGTTGCGCTTTTTCTCACGTACACGAGGGGAGCATGGGTGGCCCTCCTGGCCGAGCTGTTTGTATATGGGTGGGCTGGGCGAAGGCGGCTATACCTGATCCTGGTTGGGGGGACCATCCTCGTGGGGTTGGTAGGCCTGCTGCTCCTCGCATCAAGAAGTAGCACTCTTTCGTTGAGCCCGAGCGCTGATACGCTGAATCCTTACACTTTGGTGGCTCGACTCAAGACCTCTGGACTGGCCGTCCAGGAGCTTTCGAAGCATCCGCTGATGGGGATAGGATACGGCGGAAAGGCTATGGCCATGGTCTATGAGGATGCGCCGGAATTAAAAGAAGCCAACCACCCTCATAATCTGTATATTGAGGCTGCTCTTGGGACCGGGTTCCCGGGTCTGATTCTGCTATTGTGGATCTTTTCCGCCGCGCTCAGGGCAACAATGGGGAGAATGGCCAAGGCTTCCGATGGATTCGGACAGGCGGTTCTACTCGGCCTGGGGATGGTCGTTGTAGGGGTAATCGTCAGCAACCTGTTTGATCACATCTTCGCAGGAGGCATGGCCCACCTTTTCTGGGTGCTGATGGCCTTAGCGGTGAGCGTCGATGCGGAACAAGAGAGGCAGAAGGCTGGGAATGGTGGCTGGATCTCGTGGATATCCGGATGACACCGGACGGGGAGCGGTGGCGGCTGCCTTGGGGATTGGGGAGCCGAGGAGGATCCTTGTGAGCACAATACAGTTGATCGGGCTTGACGAGGTGATCCCTGTCGTGGATCGGATGCTCGGACCTCTGTTAGAGCGGACCGAAATTCCATGATTGCCGATCGAGGGCGACAAGTGCTGCAGATTGAGGCCGAGGCGATCCTGGCCTTGATCCCGAAGCTAGATGAGCGGTTCGACCGGGCTGTCGAGATCCTCCGGGACTGCCGGGGCCGGGTCGTACTAACCGGCATGGGTAAGTCCGGATCGATTGCTCAGAAGATTGCCTCCACCATGGCCAGCACCGGAACCCCCGCGTTCTTCCTCCATCCCGCTGAGGGGGGGCATGGCGACTTGGGGATGCTGGTCCGTGGCGATGTTGTCATCGCGATCTCGAACAGCGGCGAGACGGATGAAATCGTAGGTTTGCTCCCCGCGATCAAACGGCTAGGCCTCATGCTGATCGCGCTGGTTGGCGATTCCACCTCCACCCTTGCCGGACAGTGCGACGTTGCGATCGATGTGAGCGTGGCGAAAGAAGCCTGCCCGCTGGCCTTGGCTCCAACCGCTAGCACCACCGCAGCCCTGGCGATGGGCGATGCTCTTGCCGTAGTTCTGCTCGAGCAGCGCGGTTTCACCGAGGCAGACTTTGTGCTCTTGCATCCGGCCGGTAGCTTGGGACGGCGGCTGTTATGGCGGGTGCAGGACCTCATGCACGTTGGTGAGCAGCTTCCTGTCATCGCGCAGGGTACGCTCATGCGTGACGCGCTTACCGAGATTTCGCGAAAGCAGTTCGGAATGACCGCTGTGGTGGACGAGGCCGGGATCCTCACCGGAATCATCACCGATGGCGACCTAAGACGGATGCTCCAGGAAGGTATCGATCTGTTGCAGCGGCAGGTCAGAGACTGCATGACGTCTCACCCCAAGACCATCGACAAGGATGCCCTCGCGGCCAGGGCGCTGGAGGTCATGGAGCGGCACGCGATCACCTCCCTGCTGATCGTAGATCCCGAAGGGAGACCAGAGGGGGTCATCCACCTGCACGACCTCCTGAGGGCCGGGGTGGTATAGAAGCGATGTAACTACTCAGGTAGATAGACTGTAGGCTTTTAGACTGTAGGAACGCGCCATGCGAGATCATGCCAAGCTCAGAGCGTTTGAACTGGCCGATGAAGTGCGCCTTGATTCAGTCCGTGCGCAACGACTAACAGCCTTCAGCCTACAGCCTAAACACCTGAGTAGTTACGAAGCGATCGGCAATCGGCGCTCAGCCGAGCGTTGTCGGGTTACGCTACGCTAACCCGACCTACGGCTACGGCTCAGAACCCAGAGACGCAATAGATGCGATGACGCTTAGACAAAACAGGGGACGTACCAGAAGAGCCGATAGCTGACCGCTGAAAGCTGAACGCTATTTTCTAAGGAATGCCCATGTCTATTGATCTGAGGCTCCAGGAAAAGGCAAAGGCGATTCGTCTGCTTATCATGGATGTCGATGGCGTGCTTACCGACGGACAGGTCTTCTACAACGCGGCAGGGGTGGAGACCGAGGCTTTCTTCGTGAGAGACGGCCTGGGTCTTCGCATGGCCCAACGAGCGGGGTTGCTGACTGCGATCCTGACGGGACGTGTGTCTGGGGCGGTTACCCACCGCGCGAAGGAGTTGGGCATTCCTGAGATCCACCAGGGTATCCTGAACAAGCTCGAAGTCTACGAGATGCTCCTTCAGCGGTACGGTCTGACCGATGAGGCGGCGGCATACGTCGGTGACGATCTGAACGACCTCCTCGTGCTCGGTCGGGTCGGCCTCTCTGCGGCGCCGGCTGATGCCGCCCTGGAGGTGAGAGCAAGGGTCGCCTATGTGACCACGCAGGCCGGTGGCCGTGGCGCGGTCCGGGAGGTGATCGATCTGATCCTGAAGGCCCAGGGCCGATGGGAGGAGTTCATCGAAAGGCGAGGGTCGACTCCGAAGTAGGGGCGGCATGGCAGAGGCTTTTTCTTGACAAGCAGGAGAGGCGTGTTACAGTGACCGATCTGAACACCTATGCTTCGAGTTCTCCGTAGAATGTGACTCAAAACCCGAAACTCAAAACTCAAAACTTGGAAGGGGAGGAGGGTCGATTTATGCCCAAGCACTATCTGTTCACGTCGGAATCGGTGACTGAGGGTCACCCTGATAAAATTGCCGACCAGATCTCTGATGCCGTGCTTGACGCCATCTTCGCGCAGGACCCCTATGGCCGCGTGGCCTGCGAAACGCTGGTCACGACTGGCTTGGCCTTTGTGGCCGGGGAGATTTCCACCAAGTGTTATGTGGACATCCCAAAGGTAGTCCGCGAGACGATCCGGGACATTGGCTATACGAGGGCTAAATACGGCTTTGATTACGAGACCTGCGGCGTCATCAGCGCAATTCAGGAGCAGTCTCCCGATATCGCGCTGGGAGTTGACGTCCAGGGGGCGGGCGATCAGGGATTGATGTTCGGGTATGCCAGCGATGAGACCCCTGAGTTGATGCCGATTCCGATTATGATGGCCCACAAGCTCTGCAGGCGCCTGGCAGAGGTCCGTCGTACGGGGATCTTGGATTACCTTCGACCGGATGGCAAATCGCAGGTGACGGTCGAATACGTCGATGGGAAGCCGCATCGCATCGATACTGTGGTTATCTCCACTCAGCATAGCGCGGAGGTCCAGTTAAAGCAGATCCGAGAAGACGTCATTGAGCAGGTGATCCTCCCGGTCCTCCCCAGGGAGTTGGTGGACTTGGACCTGATTACCTACCACATCAATCCAACCGGCCGCTTTGTGATCGGCGGGCCCCACGGCGATACTGGGCTGACCGGCCGGAAGCTGATCGCGGACACCTATGGCGGAGTCGGGAGTCACGGAGGCGGCGCCTTCTCTGGTAAGGACCCGACGAAGGTGGATCGATCTGCGTCGTACAATGCCAGGTATATCGCGAAGAATTTCGTAGCGGCCGGCTTGGCCCAAAAGTGCGAGATTCAACTGGCCTACGCGATCGGCATCGCCGACCCAGTGTCGGTGTTGGTGGACACCAAGGGGACAGGGATGATCCCGGATGAAGAGTTGATGAAAATGGTCCGTCCCCACTTTGAGTTGACCCCGGCCGGGATGATCAAGGCTCTTGATCTTCGACGCCCAATTTATAAGCAGACTGCGGCCTATGGCCATTTCGGTCGCACAGAACCTGATTTCACGTGGGAGCGGACCGATAAGGCTGAGGATCTAAAAAAAGAGGCCGGCAGACTGGGAGCATAATTCCCTCATGCATCGAATCGTCGCGTGCATCGTCGCCCTCCTGATGACCGTCGGCGCGGCCGGCGTCGTCAGGGGCCAGGAGCTGAAGACTGAGGAGCAGAAGACATTTTACGCCCTAGGGCTCGCGCTCAGCCAGAGTCTCGGCTCGTTCAATCTCAGCGAGGCCGAGCTGGAGTTGGTGAAGTCAGGTCTCGCCGACGGGGTCCTGAATCGGACGCGGAAGGTCGAGCTGCTCGCGTACACTAGCAAGGTCCAGGAGTTGCAGGCGTCGCGTCAGGCCGCCACCGCTGCCGTCGAGAAGAAGCAGGGCCAGTCGTTCCTCGACAAGGCCGCCGCCGAGAAGGGGGTGACCAAGACGGCCTCGGGCGTGATCGTCACCACGCTCAAGCCTGGCACCGGACCCTCGCCCGCGGCCAGCGACACGGTGAAGGTGCACTACACTGGCACCCTGATCGACGGCACCGTCTTCGACAGCTCCGTGCAGCGTGGGCAACCGGCCACCTTCCCGCTCAACGGCGTGATCAAGTGCTGGACCGAAGGCGTTGCCACCATGAAGGTCGGCGGTAAGGCCAAGCTGGTCTGCCCTGCCGACGCGGCCTACGGCGTCCGGGGGTCGCCCCCGAAAATCAAGCCGGGCGCCACGCTGGTCTTCGAGGTGGAACTGCTGGAGATCGTGAAGTAACGCACCTGAGAGCTGCGCTGACTCCGCCCGCCAGGCCGTGCATGGCAAACTCCCCAAGGTCGCGCTCGGCGTCGAGGTCGAGGATGCGTGCCTGCACTGTTCCAAGGCTTTCCTCCGTTCGAGCCTGTGAGCCGCGTCAATCTAGTCGCTTCACCCCGCCTTCCGAGCCAGACATCCGCGCCCGCACGCGCTACCATACGTGCAAGCATCTCCTGTTCTGGCCATGTAGTTCGTACGGCTCGTCAACCTCTGCCTCGACAAGATGCGTACGCCCACTGCGCCACCCATTCCGGTCGTAAACCGGCCACCTCTTCCGATTGAGCTCGGCCAGGCGTTCCGATCGTGGTGTAGGTTTGTGGTTGTAACCTGCACTGCCAACTCCGCGGGTTGGCCCCCAAGACGGCTCATGCTTCCTTTGACACCCAAGTAAGCTACATGCTACAGTTGGCTACTTGGTTCTACCCTCTTTTGTCAAGGGTGAGGAGACAGACATGGCAAGTGGTGGGAACCTGCGCCTAGCCGGAACCGGCATCACGCCGAAGGCGAAGACCGCTATGGCCCTCTGGGGCATCATGACTCCTGAAGGGCCATACTGTTTTCAGAAGACGTCCGCCAATTCTCTGGACCGCGTGGCGAACAGGTTACGGGGGCTCTTCCGGCGGGATGCGAGCCAGATTATATTGCAATCTGGTCAAGTCTTGCGCCGGATTAGGTAGTTCTAACTAGGAGGAACTCATGGCGCAACAAAGCGGCATAACGCCTAAAGGGGAGGCTACCGATCCGGAGATAGCAACATTACGGCAAGACGGGGATAGCGATGTAACGCTGATATTGAAAAAAGGGAAGTTCGCGGAGTTTCTTTTTGGGTTTCTTGGTGCCAGAGAAACCTTGAGTAAGACATTCGATAATGATTTCATTGTACGAATCGAGGACTTGCTGCAGTTTCACCATCTGCTGGAACAAAAAATAGCTAAAGAACAGTTCATAATGACGTCGTTAGTAACAGCTGTCATACGTTATGATGACAACACCAACAGAACAATCAATACATTTGAAGCGATTGAAAAATATAGCGAGCACAGGGACATAGGGGTGCAATCGTTCGACATGTGCTGGAATTTTGTGTTTAAGACGCCAGACATGAACACTGTTCAACAACAAAAAGTATCGGTCTTTTTTGAAACGGCTAGATTGTTTTCGCGCGTGGGTTCTATTACGGTGAGAGTTGAACATACAAACCAGGTCTGGGCCGCAGAAGTATTGCGACTGTTTGAAGAGCACATAGGCAAAATAGTAATTCGCTACTCACTCGCGTACAAGACCCTACGATCTTTGAAGAGTTTTGGCATCTTGGATACTATTGCCGTTGCCTGCATCCTATTTATTATTGTTGGAGGCATTTACATGCTTATCCAAAAAAAGGACATGCTCAATCCGCTAAAAGTGCGAGATGAGTTTATTTTTGATGTTGCAGAAGTATTGATAGACAACAGGAGTGACCGAGATCCAAGTCTCCTTCTTCAGTTCTTTCTGCTTCGCGATTTGAAGTATGAGCCGAGAGCCATTATCTCGGGGCTCCAGGAAGCAGGACGCTTTAATTCAAAGTACCATGGAGTCATTGACAAGTGGGTGTCTGGCTACTATGACCGAGACGAAAAATCAGAAAAGCTCACCTACAATACGAAGGCGATGATTCAACAGATACAGGCAATGCAGAATATACATTGGGCGTACTCATACTTTAGGTTCGTACTTCTCTATCTGGTTGCCTATATGTTGACCGCACTGTACCTAAGAGTGTTTCGAATGCAAAGCATTCTCGCGTTGACAGCGAAAGGGAATAGGCAGATGGAGAAACAAGAGAAAGAGAAATCGATCATGATGCAATTCATATTCGGCATCTGTGCCTCTATCGTTGCGGCAATTATTTATGAATACACCATTAAACTGTTTCTCATCAACTAACCATTTGTATTGCAACGGTGCAGACGTCAGCGGTCTCTGGGAACGAATAGGATGAGACCAAGAATTACAGCCCAACAACTTGGCGCGCTAGCTCGTTACACTCGCGGCAGATCACGCCGTTAGGCGCCAGAGCGTAGGTGAACGGCGCTTGCGGGAATCCCCCGCGCCTGCCACCGTGTAGGGTGTAGATTACACCCCCGTAATCTTGAGTCTCCTGCATTGGTCACAGTGCCCTGTCTCCCCCCACGCTTGGTTCACTACCCTAAATCGAGGCGTCTTGGACCGGCATCCTGCTCGCGAGGCAACCGGCGATCATCGATCGGAATGGGTGGTGGATTTGATCGGAACGCATCCTCAAAAGAAGCACTGCTGAACCATGTATGGACCGAGCATGGACAGAGTTTGGACGCCGGCGACGGGTCGAGGGGAGCCAGACGGCTCACTTTTGAATAGCTTCGATCTGTAATCCCTCACGAGGGCTTGATCTAAAACCAACAAAAAATCCTATCCCCGAAAAGAGATAGGATTCAAAGGGCTAGAAGCCTAGCGGCAATCCAATTGCCGCTTAATAACGATAATGATCTGGCTTATAGGGACCATCCGGAGAGATTCCGATATATTTAGCCTGCTTGGGACTCAACCGGGTTAGTTTGATTCCCAGTTTTTCCAAATGCAGTCGAGCGACTTCCTCATCCAGCTTTTTAGGTAAGGTGTAAACACCTATGGGCCGCGGGTTGCTCCAAAGGTCGATTTGGGCCAAGGTTTGGTTAGTAAATGAATTCGACATGACGAAACTGGGATGACCCGTGGCACAACCCAGATTGACAAGACGTCCTTCTGCTAAAAGATAGAGGTTATTCCCATTTGGAAGGACATATTTATCCACCTGGGGCTTGATGTTGACGTGTTGCACACCCGGAAGGGATTTCAACCCGGCCACATCGATTTCGCTGTCGAAATGCCCGATGTTGCAAATGATACTTTCCCCTTTCATCGTCACCATGTGAGCCGCGGTAATGACATCCACGTTACCGGTAGCGGTTACAAAAATATTCCCCATCTTGGCGGCGTCTTCCATAACGGTGACTTCAAAGCCCTCCATCGCCGCTTGTAGGGCGTTGATGGGATCAATCTCAGTGACGATAACGCGGGCCCCGTAACTGCGCATACTATGCGCGCAACCCTTGCCCACATCTCCGTAGCCGGCCACGACCACCACTTTACCTGCGATCATCACATCGGTGGCGCGTTTGATGCCATCGGCCAATGATTCTCGGCATCCGTACAAATTATCGAACTTGCTCTTGGTGACACTGTCGTTCACATTAATGGCCGGCACCAAAAGTTCCCCTTTTTCCATCATCTGGTATAAACGATGGACGCCGGTGGTGGTTTCCTCCGAAACCCCTTTCCAGTCTTTGCTTATGCGGGTCCAAATACCCGGATAGGACTTCAAAGTGTTTTTCAACAAGTTGAGAATACAGCCTTCCTCTTCGTTCTCCGGTTTTCGATCCAGGAAAGACGCGTCTTTTTCGGCCTTGACTCCCCAATGAATGAGTAAGGTGGCATCGCCACCATCATCTACAATGAGCTGGGGTCCCAGGACCTCACCGTTTTTGCCAGGGTGAACCAGAGCTTTAAAAGTACAGTCCCAATATTCTTCCAAGGTTTCACCTTTCCAGGCGAATACGGGAACTCCAGCCACGGCAATGGCTGCCGCTGCATGGTCTTGGGTTGAAAAGATATTGCAAGAGGCCCAGCGAACATCCGCACCCAGGTCGACCAGGGTTTCGATCAACACGGCTGTTTGAATGGTCATATGCAGCGAACCGGTTACACGGACGCCTTTGAGAGATTTCAATTTCCCGTACTTCTCACGCACCGCCATCAGGCCGGGCATTTCTTTTTCAGCAATGTCAATTTCTTTGCGACCAAAATCGGCCAAGGACAAATCCGCCACCTTGAAATCAGGCGAAGAGGATAGATTTTTTTCTGCTAACGTCGGCATGTTCATTTCCTTTTTATAAAGAGTGCGAGGCGCCCCTTTTTTAGCCCTCACCGGCCGCGCGGAACGCGGTGAGGGGAATTTCATTTGCTTGATAAGGTATTGCTTCTGACGGGGAAGTATAAGCAGCAAAGGACTTGCAGGTCAAGGCAATATTGGCCACATAAAGGGCAGCGTTCAGCTGTTAGCGATCAGCTTTCAGCAGCTGAGAGCTGATCGCTATTAGCTCTTGATCGTGAGTACGGAGCTGAGACCGGCAGCGGTGAAGAGGGCGTTGGGAAGCCACGCCGCAACTATCGGGGGCAGGACGCCGCCTCGCCCGAGAGAAATACTGAGGGAGTTGAGGATCGAGTAACATACGGCTACCACCACGCAGGCGCCCGACCAGGCCATCACGCCTCGCTTGCCGGTACGGAGGGCGAATGCGATCCCGATGAGGGCCATCACGACACTCACGAATGCTGTAGAGCTCTTTGCAGCCAGGTCTACCTGATACCGCACAGAGTTCACCCCACTTTTGGCGAGCCGCTCGATATACTCCCGAAGCTCCGCAGAGCTCATCTCTTCAGGCTCCCGCACGACCTGGGCAAGATCCATGGGCGTTTCTTCGAGATCAATCGTAATGTTCGTAAACGGATCGACTTGATATCTCCCATCAGGCCTGGTCCAGGAGATTTCGCCATCCCGAAGCCACCACCGCCCGTCTTGCCATCGGGCCTCCTTTGCATCGACCCTTCTCAGTAGCCTGAAATCCGGTGAGAGTTCAAAGATGGTCAGCCCATGGATGTTACCCGATGCCACCTCCAGTAGCGAGATGTGCAAAAACCGGTTACCCTTGGCCCGGTACCAGATATCGTTGTCCCTGGTCCGCTGAAAGGGGGAGACCTTCTGCACCTTGACTCGATACGTGTTCAGCGCGCGTTCGTTCATTTGAGGGATTATCGACTCACCTAGGACCAGTGCCGCAAGGCTCACCACGAGGCCGAGGACCAAAAGCGGAGCTATGATGCGCAAGGAACCTAGATGACCCATCTTCATGGCGAGTAATTCGTTGTGCCGAACCATTCTCCCAAGGCTGAATAGGGCGGCGAGAAGCACCGCCACCGGCATGACCTGGAATCCGAACCATGGCAGCCTATGGACGTAGTACTGGAGAACCACCATACCGGAAACGTCGAGGAAGCGGGACAGGCGGTCGAACAGGTCAACGATAGCGGAGAGCGCGAGGAGGACTACCAGCGAGAAGACGAACGTCCCCAGAAACTCTCTCACAAGGTAACGATCCAGAATTCGCATGGCAGTATTCAGCGGCAATGTAGGGGCGCTGCTTGCTGCGCCCTTCTGGGCAGGGCAAGTCCTGCCCCTACGTTAGATACCTATCCGGTTTCGCGGTCTTCTGCTGTGAGATGGCCCGCGAAAGGAATACCATCAGAGTTCTAATAGCCGTTCGAAGCCTGGCGGGTAGAAAGGCCTCGCGGCCCTCCGCAAGAACCAAGCTGATTGCGATGATGCCTATGGTGAGGTTCGGGAACCATACGCCGAGGGCGGGCTCGATCTGCCCCCGGGATCCAAGGCTCTCGCCGGTTGCCAGCAAGATATAGTAGAACACGGCAATAGCCACGCTTAGGGCAAGGCTGACGCCGCGGCTCGCCTTCTTGATGCGAATCGCGAGCGGGGCGCCTATCGCGCTTAGGATGAGGCAGGCAATCGGGAGAGAGAATTTCTTGTGTAGCTCTACCTGCAGCGGCCAAGCAGCCTTGTCTCCGTCCTTTTCGAGCCGTGCAATCTGCGCTCGCAGCTCCCCGAGATTCATCTCTTTGCCTTGCTTTACTCGCCCCGCCGCCTCAGCGAGGGTGTCGCTAGCCGGGACCTGAAGATCGTAGGTTTCGAAATCGAGATTTCGATACCGGCCTGGATCGTCGCGGGAGCTGATATGGAGATTTCCATTCGACACTTGGAGCCCGATCAGTGTGTCTGCCTCACCATTCCTCGTGAGCAGTTTGCCTTCCTGAGCGATAATGAGATGCTGGTCGGTCTGGCTCCTGCGATCGATGACCAGGATGCCTTGAAACGTCCCGTCCTGTTTCTTCAAGTGATCTACGTAGATCGCAAGCCCCTGGTACTCGGTGTTGAATACCCCTTCCTCAAGTGACGTGAGCGCCTTCGTCTGGTAGAGTTGATGAATCAACGTCTTGGAGGCCCTTGTACTGTCGGGCTGAACAAGGGCACTGATCCAAAGGGTGGCGAGCGTGGCAACGATGCCGAAGAGAACCGCTGGCGCCATAAGGCGGTACAAACTGAGGCCGCTTGTTTTAAGTACTATCGCCTCCCCCTCGGACGAGACGCGGCCATACGTGGCCAGGACGGCTAACAACACGGACATTGGGATCGTCACCGTGAGAGAAAAGGGGAGGACGTAGAAGATGAGACGAAGTACGACCCAAACGGGAGCCCCCTTATTGATGATCAGATCCATTAAGCGCATCATCTGGTCCATCAGCAGCACGAAGGTAAAGGTCGCAAGTCCGAGTGCGAAGGAGGCTGCCATCTCTCTCAGCAGGTATCGATCGATCAGGGAGAAGGGGCGCAGCCGTCTGGTGAGAGCGATCGCCACATCGGCGCGACGTGGAGGTGAGGTCTTGGAGTCATCGAGGTCTTTAGTCAAGACCTGTCCTGAGCCTGGTCGAAGGGCCTGTCCTGAGTGGAGTCGAAGAGGCGGTAGCGACCGTAAATGCTTCAGGATCTCCTCCGGTCGATCGCCGTGCGATGCCAACTCGATAAGCTGGCGAAATGGCGAGAAAACAGCGCGACAACTAGAGCAGCGTACTACGTACAGCGTGATCGAAACCGCTCCGGAGTCGGTACGAAGAAGTTGATGGCGCCCCCCCCTCCGGGCGAAGCCCGTTCGGGCTCCGCAGCGGCAGGCCCATGGCGCTTCAGACGATCGTGGGTGCCCTCGAGGCCCTAGCGCATCATCCAGAACCCGCTCCTGGAGTTCCGCAATCTGCTCAGCCATCGCGATAGCTGCCGGTGATGTGTCGTGAGTCATGGGGAGTTCTTCCTGCATTAGAAACTACTCAGGTGGATAGGCTGAAGGCTGAAGGCTTTTAGGGGTAAGTCATGCGTGATCAAAGAAAACTCCGAAAAGATCTTGAATGGCTCGACTCGTGCCTTGCGAGATAATTTAGAACCTTCAGCCTTCAGCCTTCAGCCTAAACACCTTGAGTAGTTACCTGCATTAGAAGAATTGTAGTGAAGGGGCCTGGCCAAGTAAACAGAATTCGCTTGAAAGAGCCTCGGCGAGGCTGTTATAAAGGCGCGTATGTAGAGAGCGCTGAGACTATGGGAGGTTCCTGAATGGGGATCGCAGTGGTCATCATCGGCATCGTCATGCTGGCAGTGACGCTCATCGCGATGATGAAAAAATCAACTCGAGGAGGCCTAGGCGCTTGGCTTGCGGAAAAGCCTCTTCGCATCTGGTGGCTCCCATTTCTCATGCTGGCGTACTACAGCATAGTGAGCATAGCGGTCGATCAGTGGGGCTTCAATCAATTCGCACTGTTGGCGGCATATTTTGGAGTGCCGACATTGCTGCTCTACCTGACCGGACCAAAATCCGACGAGACATTCACCGGAAGAGACCTGGTGATTAATTTTGCCGTAGCGCTGTGGATCTGGTTGCTAATTGAGTTGAAGATTGTGGACACGAATTGGCTTCGGGTGCAAATCGGTAGCACCCGGCCCACCGCTCTGCCGTTAGGCGTGTACGCGGCTGTCATTTATACACTCATTGCCCTGTCGGGGTGGAGAAGATTTGATCTGAAGTGCGATCTATCTTTTAAAAAGTCCGATCTGCTCCCGACGGCAGCAACCTTCGGAGTTCTCAGCGTCACGCTGTTGTTGATTACGCTCTCTACCGGGCTGACCACATGGGGGATCGCCAAGGTGGTGAGCCCCAATCCTCTTGGTTTACCTATGGCCATGGCCATTCCAGTCGCGATATTAGTAGCTGTTCCGATGATCTTTGTCAGCATCGGAGTGGTCGAAGAAATACTGTTTCGCGGTGCGATTCAGAATCTTCTCCGGCATCGCCTTCATCCAATTGGGGCACTGGTTATTGCGTCTGTAGTGTTTGGACTGGCGCATGTGAATAAAAGGGCGTTAGGGTTTGACGTCCCGAACTGGCCGTACGCCGGGGTAGCCACTATTGCCGGATTAGGATATGGGTTTGTGTTTTGGAAGACGAACTCCATCATGGCATCTGCAACGCTCCACGCAATGGTAGACACGATGTGGGTCCTCTTTCTCAGGGGTGGTAAATGAGCAACCGGTGCTTGCAGGAAGCGAGGCGGTTGCCGTGGAGCGGGTGATTCGCGAGAGAATAAAAGGCGAGTGATCGATGGTTCCCAATATTGTTCAGTGGTAGATCTGAACATCGAAGAGGGAAAGGAGTCTGACGTGATGCATCGACGAGGGATGGGGATCATCGTTTTGGTGGGCAGTCTCGTTATCCTGAGCGAGAAGGTTACATGGGCCCAGGTTGGCCCGGAACGGTCGGCAGCCATGAAGCAGACGGTGGAACGAGTTAAGGCCTTCGCAGAACGCATGCCAGAATCTGCGCGAAGCATGCTCTCGAGTGGCGCTCTCAACCTGATTAATCTGGCGGAGCGGTGGGACCGGATCGAACCGTACCTGCGGCAAATGCGGCCAGCGTCCCGTCCCTCGGATCGACCGACCGTACCGCCTGACGTGGAAGAGGCTCTGGCTGGTCGGATCCTGTCACCCAAGCAGGTCTCGAACCCGGCTATTGATGTATTATCCTCCCGCTTCGCAGGGTTTACCCAGAGTGAGACCTCGACCGCATGGTGCGGGAACAATGTGGTGATCGGCTTTAATGACTCGGGGAGTTATCTGGAGACATACTTTTCACTCGCAGGATTGAGCTTCAATGGGGTCGCCCGCTCGACCAACAAAGGAAGATCGTTCACCGACTTGGGCTTCCTGAACCCCGGGCCGGTGGTCACCGACTTTCTAGCGGGAGACCCTGTTGTTGCGTGTAGCGATCCGAACACATTTTACTATGCATCGCTCTTCGACAGGGGGGCAACAAGTGACATCTCGGTCTCGAAGTCGATTGACGGTGGGGCGATCTTCGGTAACCCGATTTCAGCGGTCAGTAAAAGTATTGCCACACATTTTCTGGACAAAGAGTGGATAGCTGTAGACCCCACAAGCCCAAACCGACTCTTCGTCACCTATACAGACTTTGACCTCTCGGGCGCGGTGTGCGGATTTAACGCCGGTGACCCCATCTTGAGAACCGCCATCGAACTGGTCCGCTCTGTGGATGGAGGGGTAAGCTGGGGCCCTCCTGTGGTAATCAGTGAGGTCTGCGATCTTGCTGGCGTTCAGGGCTCACAGGTAGCGGTCGGGCCCGGCGGCGAGGTCTATGTTGCCTGGGAAGCGTTCGCGGCTTCAGGCGCGAGCGAGATCGACATCCGGAAGTCCACGGATAATGGTTCGACGTTCGGACCTTTGGTGAAGGTGAACGATATGATCTGTGCGGGAAGCTGCGCGCGTCTCCAGGGTAACTTTCGCTCATCTGAATTCCCCACACTGGCTGTAGACCGATCGGGTACCTCGACGAACGGCTATGTCTATATCGCCTGGAATGATGGTCGAAATCTAACGGTGCCAGATTTTTGGGTAGGGGCTTACGGGTATACCGACATCCTGTTCAGCCGCTCAACGGACGGCGGCGCTACATGGTTGCCTCCTGTTCGGGTCAATGACAACCCTGAACCATTGTCGTCCGGTCTGGGAACCGACCAGTATCAGCCGGGGATCGCCGTGGATAAAGCGGGGAAGATCGGTGTCTGTTTCTATGATCGACGTCGGGACCCCAGTAATTTTCTGATCGACTGGGAATGCGCCTCATCCAAGAATGCTGGGATCAGTTGGAAAAATAAGAAGATTACAAAGACCAATTTCCCGGCAGTTCCGAGCCAGGATCTGTTGCTGAATTCCAGATACATGGGGGACTACGACGGCCTGGCCAGTGATTTTACTAAAACGAACAGCGGTTTTATCGGTGCCTGGGGGGATAACTCCCTCGGTAACCCCGATATTAAGGCTGGGAAGTTTTAGGAGTTCGCTCGACAGGAGGCGATGACGGCCGCGAGGATACCAGCTTCAAGGTGGCCGGTTGAGGCAAGCGGCCACCATGGTGAAGGCCGCATAAGTCGCAGATCGCTCTCGTCGTATCCAAGGATTCTGGCTGCAGCTCGAACCCGGGTTCCTCCTTGCTCGCCTGGGGAAAGAGTAATGGTGAGCTGGTAAATGCCCTTCGTCCACCGGATTACCGCTCCCGCACGGTCGGTGACGGCAATCCGGTGGAGTATTTCCAGATCGACCGGCCGTAACCGTGTCATAATCACGCCCTGTTCTTCGTCAACACGGATGATCGACTCCCCTTGAGCGGTGACGACCGCCTGAATGCAACGAAAAGCAGACGGGAGGGGACGATCCAGATCGATCGTTAACTCGGTCGAGGCTAACGTTACAAGAAGAAGAAGTCCTATCATTTTACATGACCCTTCGACGTCGCGGTTGTGCAAGCCCTCTTTCTTTTCCTAAGGTTAATGCGTTCGGATTTTGAAGTCAAATCCGCCGGGTCCGGACTTCCCTGTTACTTGATAGCCATGTCGTGCGCTAAGATACTGTTTCTCTCGCTCATTTCTGTCGTTGTCTGAAGGAAAGACCAGGCTGAGGGGGAGCGTGGGTGAAACGGGACCGAGCACCGCATTAAGGGCGCAAGACGCCGAATGGCGACAGGAGATTGACGGCGTACGCCGTCCGCTTGTACCGCTGATCCTTGCGTTCCTCCTGGGGATCGTGGCGGCGCGCCTTCTGCAGCTTCCGACGCTCGTCTGGTTTCTCGCCGGACTCGTAGCCGCCGGCCTTACCCTGCTGAGTGCCGCGTATCACCGCCTTCGCGTTGCCGGCATCTTGCTTCTACTCTTGTTCTTCTCCCTTGGCGCGGGTCGCCTCGGGGTCGAGTCCCACCTTCTCCCTCCGCATCACATCGACCATCTGCCCGAAGAAGTTCTGGAGCAACCGCTTCTGATAGAGGGGGTTGTGGCCTCACCAAACGATCCCCTGGCCGGCGGCGACAGGGAGATCGAGAGCGAAGCGGGGCGAGTTCGGGTCCTTCTCGATCTGCGGACCATCTGGTTGGCGGGGCGGGAGATCGAGGTTACCGGACGCGTGCGCCTGACCCTGCTTCATCCCGAGTTCGTTCCTGCCTACGGGGAACGCATTCGCGGGCAGTTTAAGCTTCGCCAACCGCGAGGATACGGCAATCCCGGCGGGTTCGACTACCCGCTCTATCTCAGAAGTCAGGGTGTGACGCTTGAAGGGTGGGCGGGCAAAGGCGACACCATCGAGCGACGAGGAACAGGCGAGGGAAACCCGCTGCTCACCTGGGCCTATACCCTCCGCAACCGGATGATTCGTGCGGTGAACGGCCTGTTGCCGCCGGATCAGGCGTCCCTGCTCGTGGCCCTGACCCTCGGCGCACGTTCCGACATCCCGCGCCAGACCACCGAGGCGTTCCAAGCATCCGGCACGTATCACATCCTGGCCATCTCTGGCCTCAACGTGAGTATCCTCGCCGGCGCGCTGTTTTTTCTTTTGAAAGCCGTCCGTGTCCCGCTGCGCCCGAGCGCGTTGCTCTCAATGGGTCTCATCACCTTTTATGCTGCCCTGGCGGGCGGGAGCGTATCTGTGGTCAGGGCGGCAGTGATGGCTGACGTCTACCTGCTAGGGTTGGTCCTTGACCGGGAGGCTGATTCGTTCAATACCCTCGCCCTCTCCGCCCTAGGGCTTCTCCTTTGGCAACCGCTGTTCCTGTTCGATGTCGGGTTTCAGCTCACCTTTGTCGCCACCGGGGCGATCTTGGTTGCGGTCGATCGGGTGCCGTTGATTTCACTGCCGCCGCCATGGCGATGGGCTGTAACCCCCGTGGTATTGTCTGTTGCGGCCTTCTTCGGGACAGCCCCGATTCTCGCCTCGACCTTCTATCGGATCTCACCTGTCGGCATCCTGGCCAACCTTCCGATCGTGCCCCTGAGCGGGCTACTCACGGGGGCGGGAATGCTGTTTGCCGTGCTGGCGACGGTAATCCCACGATCCATCGGGTGGTTTGCCACACTCATAGGATTGCTGATCGATCTGCTGGTCAACCTCGCCGGCTGGTTTGCGCGCGTGCCGTTCGCGTCGGTGACGATCTTCCCCCCGTCCGTACCGATGGTCGTCTGCTACTACCTGGCCCTGGGCGCATGGATTGCGGTTGCATGGCGACGGTGGCTCCGGTGGATGGCGTGCGTAGCGACCCTCGCTCTCGCAATCCTGGTCAGCGCACGGATGTTTCCCATTTTTCAGAACGGCCAGGTACGAATGACGGTCCTCGACGTTGGGCAAGGCGACGGCATTGTCCTGGAGCTTCCCGGGAAGCGAACCATCCTGATCGACGGCGGTGGTCTATTCGACGATCGGTTCGATATCGGGGAGCAGGTGGTGGTCCCGTTCCTGCTCTCCCGTTGGATCGGCCGCGTGGATCTCATGGTCCTCACCCACCCACATGCGGATCACCTGAACGGCCTGCAAGCCGTCCTCCGCCGTTTTCCGGTCGGCCAGGTCTGGGATAGCGGCCAGCGAGCGGCCATGCCGGCATACCTCTGGCTCGAAGAGACGCTACGCTACAGGCGTATCCCCCACAAGATCCTGCACGACGGGTACCGGACGTCTGAGTTTGCTCCGGTACAGATCGCGGTGCTGCATCCTGCTAACCCGATGCCCCACGACTCGCCCCGTGGCCATTTTTCTGACGTGAACAGCAACTCGCTGGTCCTGACCGTACGGTACGGTAAGGCAACGCTGCTCTTGCCCGGTGATATTGAACAGGAGGCGGAAGGCCTGCTGCTTGAGCAGGGAGCGGATCTGCAGGCCCAGGTGCTGAAGGTACCGCACCACGGCGGCAGAACGAGCAGCAGTGAGCCGTTCCTCGCGAGAGTGCAACCGAAGATCGCTATAGTTTCTGCCGGCTACCGAAACCGCTTCCGGCATCCGCATCAGGAGACGTTAGACCGGTACCGTGCAACCGCCATCGACCTGTACAGAACCGACCGGGATGGCGCCGTCACCGTCACGAGTGATGGCAACACCGTCGAAGTGGCGACCTTTCGACAGCCCGGTCGGCAGCTATGGCAGGGTAGCCGGCAGCCGTAGGGGCGCCGCTTGCTGCGCCCGATATGAGGCATCTGGTCCATGGGGTGGACAGCGGGTGACTCCGCTTAATCTCGCCGTACGTCCTTGTACGGCTCGAATCGGCACTGACAGGCTGCGCTGTCCGTGCTTTGCCTGTCGGCGACGACGCATCGCCACCCGCCGCCGTCCACCCCCAGCCCTGCCCATACCCTCGCGGGCGTGACGCCTGTAGTGGCATCAGCGTAGGCCGGGTTAGCGCCGCATAACCCGACGATCTCAGATGGACTGGACGCTGACTGGGATCGTTCAAGGTTCAAACTAAGGCCATGGGATAGAGGGACAGACACTATTTATTGGGTTCCGTTCGTGGTCTTCCCTTCTGCACCACGTGTATGACTCGTCCAGTGTCCTGCGCACCTCCCAGATGAACCCGTCTCTTTGCAGTCGCTGCCCTGTCATCGTGTGCCTCCGATTCGCTGTCGTTTCGAAAGACCGCCTGGTGATCATTCCCGCGTTGCCTCACATGATACGGGTGGCCGGCTGCAACGGTTCGGATAATCCGTGGCATGCACGATCATGACCGCGAGCATCACGAATCGTCACGATAATAGTGTCTGTCCCTATTTTTCGCGGGGATCCTTAAAGACCTCTGAGGTCTCTCGCAATAGCCCGATTGTGGGCTTGCTTTACCCTTCTTCCGGAGGGTGTCTAGAGCGTAGCCCAACGGCATGTCGCGCTCCTGAAGGAAAATCCTGCACATCCTTCGCTGCACTTCAAAAAGGCTGGTAAGCTGTGGTCCGTGAGAGCTGGTCCTCATCATCGGGCGCTGGCGGTCGAGGACGGCGCGGATTTCATCTGGGTGTGGATCGGTGCTCACGATGAGTACGAGCGAATCATCAAGCAACAAAGCTAACTCAGCGCTTCAGACCAATCGTCCAAAGGTGATGGCTGACCGTGGTCGGTATGCCCCGTGCTGGCCGCGGGGTATTTTCGATTCGATTACCACGAACTCAGCTCGTGTTGCCATGCTCAAGTACGGCATCAAAGATCTCCGCCTCTTCCACGCTGACGACCTCCGCTTCCTCTGTCGGTTCACCTGCTACCCATCCTGACGACTCCGTCTGGCGAGTTGGTGAAAGAACTTGCCACACCTCCGCAGGACTTCTATACTCATTGTCCATGAGCCCATTAGCAGCTCCACGCGCGACGCCTCTTCTCAGATTACTGCCGGTCTATACTGGTGCGACTTCAATTGATGAAGCGCTTCAAGATCAGCGGGGGGTGCGCCTGCTCTGGCTCGAAGTGTTGGTCAATGACCGTCTTGACCTCACGCCGTGGTTGGAACGCCGCGAGGTCCAAGAGGCATACCAGAAAGCGTGTCGGTGGTACACCACCTACCGGAGCTTGATCGAGACCTTGCTCAGCCGTTCACCCCTCCCTGCTGATCCAGGCCCAGTCGATCCCCGCGAGTACCGTCTGTTTGCGGAGGCGATCCGATTTGTCGCGACTCACGACTGAGCGACTTTCAAAGCTGCTCGAAGAGTACGTACGCCAGACCGGCGTGTCTGTCGATCTCTTGCTGGTCGGCGGCCTTGCGCTGCAGGCATACGGCTATGCCGATCGCGCGACTCAGGACGTCGACGGCGAGGTGACGGGCGATCTCGAGCCCTTGGTTGAATTTCTCCGGCAGCACAATATCCCAGCCGACCTTGGAGAAAATATGTCCGGGTGGTCGGTTATCGCCATGCCTCCTGGATACCGTGATCGGACCTCGGTGATGTATGAGCAGCCCGGCCTTCGCGTGCGGCTCTTACATCCGACCGATTTTGTCATCGCGAAGCTACGGCGAGGAACAGAGCTCGATCTGGAGGACGCGGAATATGTCGTACGTCGCTTCGACCTTACCCCCGAAGCGGTTCAGGCGGCTGCAGCGGCCGCTCTTATGGCTTCGCCGAAAGATACAGCGCTCTTCCTCTTCCGCAAGACAGTCGAGATATTCTGTGCGCGACTGATCGGGCAGCCTAGAGATTCCTCGTAGATCTCCATCACCTCCAAGCGAGCCCGCCTAAAGCGCCCATCGATGGGGAGCTTTCAGTTATGACGGGGAGCCACTACTGTCCCAACGTTAGTAGTGTAAAATCAATTGGTTACCGTCATCCGCGTTCAGTGCCTGGGACATCGAGGCTCCTCCTCAGGGCCGAATGATAGGCTTCGGAAGAGGCGACCGTCAAAGGGAAAGGAAGACTATTTGTTGACGGCATCTCAACGGAAGCGGTATCGTAGAGAAGATGTCTGCACCGAATTCTAGACTTTACCATGCCATAGAGGCAGAGTGAGACGAGCATGACGACGATCCATGTCCAACATATCGGTGACAAGGCGGTGTTACCGCAGCAGGAGCTCAACCGGCTGATTGAGCTCGCACGGCGGTGGGAGGAGATTATGGTGCAGACGCCAGACGATGATGTGCCGACTGTGGACATCATGCGCCTAGTGGAACAGGGAAGAGCGTTTGACTTCTGGAAAGAGGAGGGAGAAGAGATCTACTCGGCAGGTGACGGTGAGCCAGTGTGATACCCCTGACCCTCTCTCGTGGTGACGTTGTCCTGACGCGATTTCCGTTCACCGATCTGATGGGCTCCTCACTCCGACCTGCCGTCGTTGTGTCTCAAGGCCAGGTTGGCCAGGACATAGTGCTCGTAGCGGTTTCGAGCGTCGTGCGCGGGTCGCTTGTGCCCACCGATTACTCCATTGATATCACACACCCGGAATTTGCCCTTACAGGTCTGCGTGTGACATCGGTCTTACGGATGCACAAGTTGGCTGCCGTGGAACGTTCAGTTGTCGTCCGTCGTCTGGGGCGCCTCGGCCCACGGTTACAAGCGGAAGTAGACAGACTGCTGTGTGCGGTTCTGGGACTATAAGGACTCGTCGCGGCTCGACCTAACAACGCACTAAACGGAGGGGGCAGAGCAGCATTGCAGCCCTGTGGTGCAGGCGTAGGCCTGGGGTAGTTTCGTCCCCGCTGCGTGGTACGGGCGTGTGTGCCGGGCATGGCACAGAACTGACGGGGCGCAAGTCCCCGTGCCAGGTGTTCGCGGAGCCGAAGGCGAGGAGAAGCGTAAGAGCCTGCCATGAGCTTGCCGAAGGGGCGTCGCCGCTGGGCGTGGTCTGCAAGAAGCGTGGAGCAAAGACGCTCGACGCCCTTCATCTCGGCTCAGCGCGTCCGTTCCAGGCGGTGACCGGGAGTCGGATCCCGTTTATCACAGCAGATATACGACAGCGAGATGCGGCACGTCGGCTCGATCTCACAGTCGTATGGATTGGATCGGCTCAGCCATGCGCGAATTGATGGCATATCCGGCTGATCTCCGCCTCTTCCACGCCAACGACCTGCGCTTCCTCCGCCAGTTCCCCTGAGAATCATCTGCTTTCCCTCTTTCTTCGCTCCCAGCGATAACCGCGTACACCCTTCGTCCTCGTTTGTCATTGCATCGAAAGTCCCCCTCACGCCGTCATTGCGAGGGAGCGTAGCGACCGAAGCAATCTCGCACTGCAAGTGCGGTGGGATTGCCGCGCTCCCGTTGGGCGCTCGCAATACCCCATGCGCCGGCGGCACGCTCATGGGCATGAAAGGCCTCACCTTCTCCCTCACCCTCCCCTTGTAGGGGCAGGCCTTGTGCCTGCCCAGATCGGGCGACCACAAGGGTCGCTCCTACGCTGAGGGCGGGGGACTTTCGGAGCAATGACGAGCCAGTGAGTTGTACGGTCTCGGTACAAACTTTCATACCCATCTGCCTGTGCGTGCCCACACGTAGACGGTGGGCACGCCGCCGATGCTATCTCACCAGCCCTGCAAGTATAGAGTATTCTGGCACTCAGGCAGTCACGCTTGCCTAGAGCCTATGTAATGGTTCATGGTCAGAGCACTTCTGCTTTACTGGGGTCAAGATGGAATGTATTTCCCTTCGTATCTCGCTTGTTCATCTACATTCGGTGAGCCTCAGCATTTTGTCCTTGACGGACAGGGGGGGGGAACACTGTAGTCGCGTTTTAGGAAGGAAGCGGGGAATCGACCGAACGGAAGACGTCAAAAAGGGGAGGCCAGCGATGACCCGAGGACACCTGAAGCTGCAGACAAGCAAATTTCTGCATCTTTTATTGTTTGGTTTGATTCTTCTTAGTCCTACCGTAAGACCATCCTTGGCAGCCGCTACTACGCCTCCATCGATCAGCACCCTCTCGCCCACCAGCGGCTCGACTGACGGCGGGAACACCGTGACGATTGACGGCACAGATTTGCAGTTTGCCACGTCGGTGACGTTTGGGGGAACGGCAGCGACCTTTGGATACAACAGCATGACCGGCAAATTACAGCCCGTCGCTCCCGCGCATGCAGCAGGTGCCGTCAATGTCAGCGTGACCACCCCGGGCGGCACCGCGACCAAAACAAACGGCTACACCTACGTCACTACGGTGACTACCGGCAACCTTGCTGTTACCGTCAAGCGTAGCGACACGAGCGCGCTGCTCTCCGGGGCCACGGTGACGCTGAGCGGGGGGCCGAGCACGCCCTCCCAGACGACCGGGGGGGACGGGACGACGACTTTCTCGAACCTTGCGGTCGGGAACTACATCGTGACGGCGAGCCTCGCAGAGTACCAGACAAACAACGCCCCGGCGACGGTCATCGCGAACACGCCACCGGTATCCATCAGTCTGACGCCCTCGCAGGAGCTGACGCCGCCGCCGCAACAGCCGAAGCCCCCGGTGGACCCGCCGGTCACCCTCACGCTAGAGGGCAAGGCCGTCGTGATCACCCACGGCTGGAACTCGGATGCCTCTAGCTGGGTGAAGGAAATGGCCGAGGCTATCTGTAAGGAGCTCGGATTGGCCGACCCCCCCACCTGGTCAGTCAAGGAGAACGATTCAGCCATAGTGTGTCAGGTCAACGGCTGGGATGTCTGGGTGTATGACTGGCGTTTAAACGCTGAGGCCTGGCTAGGCTGGGAGTTTGTGGGAGGAGGAATCAGACTCCCTTCTTATGCCAAATCTAACGCCGGGTTGCTTGGTTCGAAGTTGGCCATCGCCCTAAACAAGGGGGCTTACCAACACATCCATTTTATCGCTCATAGCGCCGGGGCCAACCTGATCGAGGAGGCATCACGTTGGATGAGGGTGTACAGACCGACGCGGACGATCCACGAGACGTTCCTGGATGCGTACGATGATGCGGGGGAGGTGTCGTCGTATGGTCATTGGGCTAATTGGGCGGATAACTATGTTGATACACGCAATACATCACCGCTCGGTATAGGAGATGGAACCAAGCTATTTCTCAAGGAAGCCTACAACATCGATGTCACGCCACGCGGGATCGATGCGAGGATAATCCAAAACCAAGACTGCGGTAGCCTACTAATATTGTGGGAGTTTTCGGTTTGCCGCCACGATCGGCCGTTCCGGTTCTATGGGGAGTCGATCTCTGGCGATGGATACCTGGGGGACGGCATTGGCAAAGCATACGATCCGATCAACGGTACCGCCGGGAAGGGCTACCCGCTATCCGTGGAAAACCGTTACACTCTGGATAGTTATCCGCGCACCGATGACAACCCTGCCCCTGGCACTTTGAATCATATCCTTCAGCTGAACACGCAATGCATAATGCAGGACGGAATCTGTTATCCAGACGCTCTCCCGCCGGGCATGTGGTCCACCCAGATTCTGGTGCCTTCGTACGTAGAAGTTACGCAACAGGTTGCAACGTTTTACGTAGAGTCCGTTAAGGGAGCGACTAACTCCCTGTACAGCTCGATCAAAATGGGGTGGTCCTTAGCCACGGGCCTTGTCCTGCAACAGACGCTCGCAGTGCGTGAGAGCGCCACCTCCGGGACTGCGACCGATTATCTCATAGTGGACGTCACGACTACGACACCGGCCAACACCCTGCGCTTCAACTGGAGCTTCGCCGTTGGGGGCGAGGGGCTGCTCCGGGTGTTCGTGGGCGGCAACCTGGTGCGCGAGATCGACCAGCGCTACGTGACGCCGTCCTCACCGGAAACGGAGGAGATCTACATCGGCAGCGTCGAGGGCCCCCTCCCACCGGGGACCCACCGCATTACCTTCCGCCTCGATGGCTTCGGTGCCAGCGCCAACGGGGTAGAGTTGACCGACGTGGATCTGGGGCTGCGGGCGGCGGTGAGCCCGACCCTCACCGTGACCAAGGCAGGCACGGGGACCGGCACCGTGACCAGCGCCCCAGCAGGGATCGATTGCGGCGCGGACTGCAGTGAGAGTTACGCTAGTGGCACGCCGGTCAGCCTCACCGCGATCCCCGATCCCCTCTCCATCTTCGTCGGCTGGGGTGGGAACTGCGCCGCCGATGGGACCGTCACTCTGGATGCGGCCAAAACCTGTACGGCCACCTTCACGGCCACCGTCATTGGACCGCTGACCATCTCGACTACCTCCCCGCCCGCAGGAGAGCAGGGAGCCGCCTACGGGTATGCGTTGCTGGCGGAAGGCGGAACGCCCCCTTACACCTGGAGCCTGGGTGGGGGCAAGAAGAACAAGCTGCCTCAGGGCCTCACGCTGACTTCGGACGGTATCCTCACCGGGGTTCCGACGAAGGCCAAGACCGCGACCTTTACCGTCCAGGTGACGGATGCGACATATGCCTTAGCGACGAAGAATCTCTCTCTCCAGATCGTCAAGAGTGTGAAGATCAAGACCAAAAAACTGAGAGGGGGTACAGTTGGGATACCGTACTCATCCACGCTGAAGACGAAGGGTGGGATCGCGCCCCTTGCCTTCAGTGTGGTCGGTGGGGCGCTTCCACCGGGCCTCACCCTTGATCCGGGTACTGGACAGGTCTCCGGGACACCCGCGGCTGCCGGTGCCTTCGACTTTGTTGCACAGGTGACTTCGAGCGGCGGCTCCAGTCATCAGAAGAACATTCGAATCAAGATGAAGTAGGGCGATTACCTGAGAAAGGAGGCGAATCCACAGAGGGTTTATTCCCCGTGGCTTGCCGCGAGTTCGTCATACCCGGCGGACCCCGGATCGGAGTCCGGGGCAGGCGCCGGTATCCAGAGGGTCCGACTAGATTCCCCCGTATCAAGTACGGGGCAGGCTTGTCAAGCACGGAATGACGGGTCAGAACAGAAGACGATACCCCGCGGCTTGCTGCGGGGTAGTTCATTTCAGGTCATCAAAGCTATCTCGGCCTCTGCGTAGTGTCAGCGTGTGGTAGGGCTCTTTGGCTGAGGGGCCGTTTGCTGGTGTCCGCTCGTGCGCCGCTTAGCCCTGTCGTCATATGGATCGACAACAGATTGCGATCAGCGTAGAATGCCTCCATGAGCATGGAAAAGGCGCTGGAGCGCGTTCTCAGCCGAGCTTCCGACGCGAACATTCGGTTTGACGATCTGTGCCAGTTGCTCAGGAGCCTCGGTTTTGAGATGCGAGTACGCGGCGGTCATCACATCTTTCGCAAAGCAGGAGTAGAGGAGAAGATCAACCTCCAGCGGGAGGGAAGTGAGGCAAAGCCATACCAGGTGTGTCAGGTGCGGGCCGTGATCCTGAAGTATCGGCTTGGAGGGCAGGAGCCATGAACAAGTACGAAGTGATCATCTACTGGAGTGAAGAGGATCAGGTATTTGTCGCAGAGGTGCCCGAATTGCCGGGCTGTTCGGCGCATGGGGCGACGCACGAGGCCGCACTGGCCAATGCTCAAGACGCCATCTGCCTCTGGATTGACACGGCCACAGAATTCGGTGATCCTATTCCCGTCCCGAAAGGACGGCGACTGATCTTCGCCTAGTCTCTGGCGGGACCATCCAATTCTCAATTCCGGTCAATTCTAGAGACGCAATACCGGCGCGTCGCCATGCTCAAGTACAGTATCGACGATATCCGCCTCTTCCACGGCAACGACCTGCGCTTCCTCCGCCAGTTCCCCTGAGACGCATCTGCTTCCGTTAGTGCTTCTACTCTCCTTTCCCCCTGGTGGGGGCCATTTCGGATGGGGAAGCAGAGCGAGGAGGCGATGTCGGTGGCGGAGATTCTGGAGCAGGAGAGCGATGCGACGGTCCACTGCTCGCTGGATCGTGGGAGGCTAGGGCGGCTGGGGAGCCGGCGGGGGCGAAGAGGTGGGCCAGGACGAGGCGCTCCTCTGTCCTTGGATCTCACTCAACCGCCGAGATCTCTGGCTCCGTAGGCTCCTATAAATTCTCTAGAGTTTACGATGGGGATACCCCGAAACGTCTTCAGTTGTCGGAGATGCCGATCGCCGGTAATTACACAATCAGCGTTAGCCTCTACGGCGCACTCCAGGATACGGTTGTCCGGTTCATCCTCGGTGATGAGGTGGATTGCCTCGCGAGGATGGATGAGCTGCGCAAGCTCCTGGATGGCGGTAGTGGCCTCGCGGATGTTCCTGGCGGACCAGTAGAATTTCCGGAGCAGAACCTCCTCGATCTCTTCGAGGATCGAAGGGGAAATGAAGAGCTGGATGGTCCTGGCCCTCCCGAGTCCTAAGATCTCCTCGGATGTGCCGCCGAAGTTGAGGGCAAAGATGTAAACATCGGTGTCGGCTACCGCCCGCACTACCGGCCTTTCCGATACTCCGCAATGAGACGCTCAACGTCAGTCTCTTTAGCGCCGAGCTTATGCGCCTGTTGGGCGCCGTACCCGCGAAGCGCTGCCCACCGCTGTTCCTGGAGGTACCGTCGGAGCGCTTCGCGGAAGAGCTCGCTCTTAGTTCTCCCCTCCTTCTTTGCGAAACGCTCAGCCTCTTGGAGCATGGCAGGTGGGAGCGAGAGGGAGGTGAGTTGCATGTCAAACGAGCGTCGCCCAGCCTCAGGACGTTAAATAGGGACAGACACTATTTATTGAGATCCTTTCTTGGTCTTCCCCTCTGTAACACGCGTATTACTTGTCCCAGCCAGGGCGTAGGTCGGGTTAGCGCAGCGTAACCCGACGATCTCAGATGGGACTACGTCTTCCTCGAGTTCATGGGCTGGGGCTTCTTTGCACTGCTGCTCTACTTTGGGGCGATCGCCCTGGTGTGGGGCCGCCCCGAGCCTCAGACTGTGGGGGGATCGATCGGAGGAATGACCCCTGCCCGTGCGGCAGTGGCCTGAAGGCGAAACGGTGCTGCGGGGGGTGAGGGGGCGAGTAGGGAGATTTATGAAGCCTTCTCGAAATTCTATTGATCGTTACGGTTTTGAATGAGAATATGAGTTCGTGAGTCACACCTTACAGTTGGTCCAGGAGTTGGTGGCCCGTCAGGAGGTCAAGGTTTCGGCGCATGGCTACGATGAGCTAGCTGCTGACGGCATCCTTATCAAAGATATTCTGGCCGGTGTGCAGGATGCAATGGTGGTTGAAGATTATCCGGACTATTTCAGAGGGCCATGTGTGCTGGTCTTACAGCGAGATCAGCGGGGCCAGCCGATCCATGTCGTTTGGGGGATTCCTCGGTATGCCTCCTCACCTGCCGTTGTGGTCACTGCATACCGACCCGATCCGGCTCAATGGACCAGCGATTTCCTGAGGAGGACAGTATGACCATCCGACGTCATACCAAGCTTGTACATGAAGGGGAGTATGTTGCTGAAGTCGAGGTGAAATTGCTCGATTCGGAAGAAGGATGGACGCCATATTTATCCATGGAGGATGCCCGGAAATTGGATGAGGTGCGGGAGGCATTACGGCGATGCGATCTCGCGACGGCGAGCAAGTTAGCTCGGGTCTTTCGTCTCACCCCCGTTGCGGCGTAGTCTTTCCAAACTTCCTCGCCCTCGTCGCCGCCTGCCGGCGAAACGGTGCTGCGGGGAGTAGGGGGTGATGCGCGCTTTCGGCTGCGTGACACCCCAGCACTGCCCCCGTAGAACAGCATTGCGCCTAAAGAGCAATTCATGGCGGATGTATTCGGTGTCAAAGAGGATATGACGTGGAGGCAGCATGAAGACAACGGACTTAATAGCGGAAGCCATTGCTCTCCCTGTGGAAGAGAGAGCCATGGTTGTTGACTCCCTTCTGAAAAGCCTCAACCCACCAGAAACGGATATCGACAAGAAATGGGCGTCAGTAGCCAGGCGACGCGTGGCGGAGCTGCGCTCCGGCGAGGTGAAAGCTGTCCCTGGAGATGAAGCGTGTGAACCCCCCAGCCTTCTTTAAGCGACGACTCGCCCTCGCCTTTCCTGCTGACAGCGTGCATGAGTATGTGTGATTGCAAGATCTGACCCCCACCCAAGCACAGCGATAGACTTCGCAATCCCTCGATTCCTCTCGTTATCGTGAGCGCAGCGAAGGGTCGGGGAAAGGGTTTGACAAGGCCAGGGGCGTGTGTTAAGAAACCCTCATGGTCGCCATCCAGCCGCCGAAAATCTACACAGTCAGCGATCTGACTGCCGAGATTCGCGCCAGCCTTGAGGACTCGTTCTCTGGAATCTGGGTGGAGGGGGAGCTCTCCAATTTTCACCAGCACTCGTCGGGCCACATGTATTTTAGCCTCAAAGATGAGGCGAGCCAGATCCGGGTGGTCATGTTTCGGACGGCCAACCGGCAGCTAAAGTTCCAGCCAAAAGATGGACTGGCGCTGCTGGTGTACGGCGAGCTCAGTGTCTATGAGCGCCGCGGTGAATATCAGCTCGTCGCGGAGTACATGGAACCGAAGGGCCTGGGGGCCTTGCAACTGGCGTTTGAACAGCTCAAGGAGAGGCTGCGGGCGGAGGGGCTGTTTGACGACATTCGAAAGCGGCCGATCCCGTTGTTACCGAGGCGGATCGGCGTGATCACCTCGCCCACAGGGGCGGCCATTCGCGACATCATTAATGTGCTCCAACGGCGTTTTGCCGGCGTCGACGTACTGATCTATCCCGTGGCGGTTCAAGGCGATCAGGCGGCTCCCGATATCGTCGAGGCGCTCGGTGAGTTGAATCGGCGAGGGGGATTGGACGTCCTGATTGTCGCCAGAGGCGGGGGCTCGATCGAGGACCTGCAGGCCTTCAACGAGGAGACGGTGGCCAGGGCGATCGCTGCGTCCAAGATCCCGGTCATTTCGGCTGTTGGCCATGAGGTAGATTACACCATTGCTGATTTCGTGGCAGACCTCCGGGCGCCTACGCCGTCTGCCGCCGCAGAGTTGGTTGTTGCCAAGCAGGACGAACTTATGCAGCGGCTTGACGACCTGGAGGCTCGGATGACCGGCGTCATACGATCGAGACTGCACGGCCTGAGGGTTCGGATGAGCGGGTTGGATCGCCACCTGCGACTGCTCAACCCGATTGAGCGAATTCGGATGCAGCGACGTTGCCTGGCGGAGCGTTGGAAGGACCTGACCGGCTGGGCCAATCGACGGTTGACGGTGCTCCAGAGTGACTTGAGGGCTACTGCCGGTAAGTTGGATGCGTTGAGCCCGCTGGCGATTCTCCACCGAGGCTATAGCATCTGCCTTCGACTCCCCGGCCATGAGATTGTGAAAGATAGCTCTGCGGTGAAGGCCGGTGACCTGGTTGAAGTGCGCCTCCATCACGGCCGGTTGCGCTGCGAGGTCGCCGAGGTCCAGACCGAAGCGTTGTTGCATCCGACGCAATAGACGCTAAGGACGCTAAGGACGCAATAGACGCTAAGGGGGGGTAGGAGTAGTAATGGAGGAGGTCCGGTTTGAAGAGGCACTCAAGCAGCTTGGGGCGGTCGTCTCCCGGCTCGAGATCGGAGACCTCCCCCTTGAGGAGGCCCTCTCGATCTTCGAGGAAGGGATTCGGTTAACGAAGCTGTGCTCGGCTCGGTTGAGCGAAGCAGAGCAGCGGGTAAATATCCTGGTACGCAGCGTCGGGTCGCCCTCTGGTGAACTTGAAGAGCGCCCATTCCCAGCCCTGAGCCCCGTCGAAGGGGAGGAGGGCGAGGAAGAGCTATGAGGGGGAGTCCTTGACACCGGAGGAGTTGGGGCAGTACCTGGAGGCGCGGCGGTTGCTGGTTGACGAGGCGCTGGACAGGTATCTTCCCGGTACAGGCGACAACCCGAAGGAGATCCACGAGGCGGTCCGTTACAGTGTCTTTGCAGGGGGCAAGCGCCTGCGACCGATCCTGATCCTGGCGGCGGCAGAGGCCGCAGGAGGACAGGCGGAACAGGCGTTGGGAGCTGCGGCCGCCATCGAGATGATTCATACCTATTCCCTGATTCACGACGACCTGCCGGCTATGGACGACGATGAGTTCCGCCGTGGGCGCCTGACCTGCCACAAGGTCTACGGCGAGGCGATGGCCATCCTGGCGGGTGATGCGTTGCTGACGCAGGCATTTATCCTGCTGTCGGCGGAAATCCCCTCGTACCCCCCTTTGCGAAAGGGGGGGTGGGGGGATTTGGAGGGGGTGCGTGGGTCGGAGGCCCGCCTCATGGTGATACAGGAGATCTCCCAGGCCGCAGGCAGCAAGGGAATGGTCGGTGGCCAGGTCGTAGATATCCTGCATGAGGATCGGGAGGTTGATCTACCAACGCTACAGTATCTGCATGCGCATAAGACCGGCGCCCTGATCAGGGTATGCCTGCGTGTGGGCGGCCTTCTAGCCTCGGCCGCATCGGAGCAGATGGAGGCCCTTACCATCTATGGCGAGCGGATCGGACTCGCCTTCCAGATCGTGGACGACATCCTGGATCTGGAGGGGAGCCTGGAGGCCCTGGGGAAGCAGGCAGGGAGCGACCTCCGCAAGAAGAAGGCCACCTTTCCGGCCTTGCTCGGGATCGAGGAGTCGCGGCGATGGGCCAATCGCTTAGCGTCGGAGGCGAAGCAGGCCGTGAGCATCTTTGGCGACCGCGGGGCGGCGCTTGCTGCGATCGCTGAGTTCGTTGTGACGCGCCGGGGGTGAGGGAACATCACGAACCTTGTCTTGAGCTCAGTCGAAGGATTGGTTCAACGCGTCCCATCGGTTGTTGACGGTCCCGCCGGCAAGAGGCCCAAACGGGTCCGGCTGGACCTTGCCGTGCAGGCGCAAGGCTTGGCGGCAAGTCGCGAGCGAGCCAGAGCGCTTATTCTGGCTGGCCACGTGCTGGTTGATGGCCGGGTGGCGGACAAAGCGGGGACGCTTATTGCAACAGGCGCACGAGTTGCGCTCATGGTCCCCGAGCATCCGTACGTGGGGCGCGGGGGTGTCAAGCTTCAAGGCGCCCTGGAGAAGTTCGCGGTTCCCCTGAACGGGCGCGTCTGCCTCGACCTCGGCGCATCAACGGGGGGATTTACCGACTGCCTGCTTCAGCATGGCGCCGCCCGTGTCTATGCCGTTGATGTCGGGCGCGGGCAGCTCGACGTGAGGCTCAGGGCCGATCTCAGGGTTACCGTCATGGAACGGACCCACGCCCTGACACTGACGCCGGCCGACTTCCCGGACCGGCCGGACCTTGCCACTGTAGATCTCGCTTTCATCTCTCTTGCCGCGATTCTCCCAGCTCTCCCACCGCTTCTTACCGATTCCGGTGAGATCCTGGCGCTGATCAAGCCGCAGTTCGAGGTCGGCAGGGGTCATGTCGGAAAAGGTGGTGTGGTCCGTGACCCTGAGGCGCATCGGCAGGTCGTCATAAAGGTCGGCAGACGCGCCGCCGAGCTGGGGCTCCAGATTCTCGGTGTAGCCCCATCCTGCCTGCTCGGGCCAAAGGGGAACCGCGAGTTCTTCATCTATCTGAGTAAGAGTAAGATCGGGACAGGCTTAGACCCAGAAGAAGCGGCCGAACAGGCCGTGGGAGGAGGAGCGTGAAACGGATCGGCATCATCGCCAAGCCCCATAAGCCGGAGGCTCGGCCTATCCTTTCCGAGCTGCTTGCGTGGCTTGAGGCTCGGGGTGTGGAAGCGATCCTGGATGAAGAGACCGCCGAGTTGGCCGGGACGTCTGGTGGTCATCCGAAGCCCGATCTGCCAGGGCTGGTGGATCTCCTCCTGGTCCTGGGAGGCGACGGGACGCTCCTGTCCGTAGCGCGCCTGATTGGGGCGCGTGACGTCCCGATTCTGGGAGTCAACCTCGGCGGCCTCGGGTTTTTGACCGAGGTGACACTTGAAGAGCTTTATCCAATCCTGGATGCGGTGTTACAGGGAATCTATGAGGTGACCCATCGGATCCTGCTGACCGCTACGGTCCACCGGCAGGGAGAGCGGATCGCTGAGTATGTCGCGCTGAACGATGCGGTCATCAACAAAGGCGTCCTGGCCCGGATGATCGAGCTGGAGACGTACATCGACGGGCAATATGTCACGACCTTCCGCGCCGATGGCCTCATCCTTTCTACTCCGACCGGCTCTACCGCCTACTGTCTTGCGGCTGGTGGGCCGATCGTCTACCCGACACTTCGCGCGCTTGTCCTGACCCCGATTTGCCCCCATACGCTCACCCTCCGTCCGCTTGTTATCCCAGATGCTGCAAAGGTGGAGATCGTCCAGGGCTTGACGAACGAGAACGCCTACCTGACCCTGGACGGCCAAGTTGGGTTTACCCTTCGCCATCGCGATGTGATCAGGGTCGTTCGCTCAGACCATACCATCACCCTGCTCAAGGCGCCCGGGAAAGACTACTTCCAGATCCTTCGGACAAAGCTGAAATGGGGCGAGCGGTAACGCCGTGCTCCGCGAGTTGAGTATAACGAATTTCGCTCTGATCGACGAGCTCCGGGTGGAGTTCGGCCCTGGATTGAATGTCCTCACAGGGGAGACCGGCGCAGGGAAGTCGATCATCATCGACGCATTGGGGTTGGCGCTGGGGACGAAGGGCGAGACGGAGCAGATCCGCACCGGGGCCGAAGGGGCGACGGTAGAGGCCGCGTTCGATCACTGGGACGAGGAGGCTCGGCGCCTGCTGGCCGACAGTGGGATTGAGTGTCCGCCTGATGAGTTCCTGCTCGTACGGCGCATGCTCATGCGGGAGGGAAAGAGTAAGACGTATCTGAATGGGAGACTTTCGTCGGCGGCGTGGCTTCGGGGTCTTGGCGATCTGCTGGTCGAGATCCATGGCCAGCACCAAGGGGTGGTCCTGACTCAGCCTTCTCGTCAGCGGATGCTTCTCGACGCCTATGCCGGTCTGACAGGGGATGTGGAAGCCTTTCGCGCGATGTATAGCAGACGGCAGGCCCTGAGGGCAGAGCTGGATGCCGTGAGCGCGGGAGAGCGAGAGAAGGCCCAGCGTCTTGACCAGCTTCAATATCAGCGAGGAGAGATCGCTGCCGCGCGCCTCACCGATGGGGAGGAAGAGGAACTCATCCAGGAGCGGACGATCCTCATGCACGCCGAGCGGCTACACGCGGCGGCGCACCTGGGGTACGAGGGTTTGTACGGAGAGCAGGGGTCGGTCATGGGTCGCCTGGCCGCGATCGTCTCGAAGCTCAAAGATGCGCAGAGCATCGATCCGAGGTTGAAGGAAACGGTTGATGCCTGCCTGGCTGCCATCGCGTCGATTGAGGATGCGGCAGCCCAGCTCAGGGACTACAGGGAGGGCGTAGCCTTTGACCCTGAGCGCCTCGAACAGGTGGAGGGGCGCCTGCACGAGATCGGCAAATTGAAGCGGAAATACGGTCATTCGATTGCCGAGATTCTCAGATGCGCCACGTCTACTGAAGCGGAGTTGCAGCGCCTCATCTGCTCAGAGGAGCGTGGGCAGGAGGTCGAACGGGAGCTTGCGACGCTGGAAGAGGCGCTGACGCAGCGGGCGGCTGCCATTACCGCGCGCCGGAATACAGCAGCCGATCGGCTGGCCGTGGCGGTGCAGGATGAGCTGCAGGCTCTGAAGATGGAGAAGGCGGTTTTTGCCGTCCAGGTGAGGGCTCGCCATGAGTCCGGCAGTCCGTGTTTGGAGGCGAGCGGGGCGGACGCGGTGGAGTTCCTGATTGCCCCGAATCCTGGCGAGGAGCTAAAGCCGCTTAGCCGCATCGCCTCCGGCGGTGAACTATCTCGAGTCATGTTGGCCATCAAGGCCATCCTCGCGGCCTCCGATCGGATCCCGACGCTGGTCTTTGACGAGGTGGACGTGGGGATCGGCGGGGGGATGGCCGAGGTGGTGGGCCAGAAGCTCTGGGCTATCGCGAAAGAGCGACAGGTTCTCTCAATCACGCATCTGCCTCAGATCGCGGCCTTGGCCGACCGCCATTTCTCGATTGTGAAGCGTCTCAATGGGGCTCGCACTGAAATCGCCGTCCAGGTGCTGGAGGGAGAAGATCGAGTCCGCGAGATTGCGAGGATGCTGGGGGCAAAGGGGCGATCGGATACCCCCCTGCACCATGCCCAGGAGATCATGGAGACTGCCCGGCGGTGGAAGGCTGCGAGGGTGCCAGGAGCTTCTGCTTGACAGGGCGCTATGAGCGGTCTACACTATGCCACATTAATAATCCGTAAATGAGAGGCCGGTGGCCTCCTCTCCGTTTTTGAAAGCCTTGATCCAGGAGGACTAAACAGTGTACGCAATTATCGAGTCGGGAGGTAAGCAATGCCGTGTGAGTTCTGGCGACCTTGTCACCCTTGAACGAATCGAGGGCGAGACAGGGAAGCAGGTGGAGCTTTCGAAGGTGTTGCTGGTGGCCGATGGAGACCAGGTGAAGATCGGGGCTCCTTACTTGCAAGGCGCCCTGGTTATGAGCGAGATCGTCAGACAGGGGCGTGGGCCCAAGGTTATCGTGTTTAAATTCAAGCGGCGAAAGCGGTATCGGCGTACGCAGGGACACCGTCAGGAACAGACCATCTTGCGAATTACAGAGATCAGGGCGTAACAAAGGTTCTAAGTTCAAGGTTCAATGTTCAACGTTTAGAACCTTGGACATTCATTCGAGGTGAAGAATGGCGCATAAAAAAGGGATGGGGAGTTCCCGGAATGGCCGGGATAGCCAAAGTCAGCGACTGGGCATGAAGGTCGGAGCAGGGCAGACCGTGCCGGGTGGCAGCATTCTGCTCCGCCAGCGTGGTACCCGCTTCAAACCGGGTAAGAATGTTGGGATCGGCTCTGATGATACGCTGTATGCCAGGGTATCCGGGGTCGTGACTGTCGAACGCCGAGGGGGACAAGGCCGCTTCCTCAGCATTATTACGGCAGTCTGACCTGCCTGGCGGCAGACAGGCGCGTTCACTTGAAGCTCGTCGATGAGGCCCGCATTCAGGTCAAGGCGGGGGATGGTGGTCGTGGCGCTATCAGCTTTCGGCGAGAGGCGCATGTCCCGAGAGGTGGGCCGGACGGCGGCGACGGCGGCGACGGCGGGAGTATCTATATTGTTGCCAGCCGTTCGTATCGAACCCTCAGCGACCAAAGGTATCACCGGCGCTCTCGCGCCAAAGACGGAGCGTACGGACGCGGCAAGAAGATGCATGGTCGGCGCGGCGCCGAGCTGATCATCTCGGTTCCGCTTGGTACGGTCGTCGTGGATGGCGACACAGGGGAGCTTCTGGCCGATCTGGTTGAGGACGGACAGCGGGTGCTGGTCGCTAAGGGTGGGAAGGGCGGCCGTGGCAATTCCCACTTTGCCACCCCCATCTTACAGGCCCCTCGCCTCGCCGATCCTGGGCAACAAGGGCAGGAACGGTGGCTTCATCTCACCTTGAAACTACTCGCCGAGGTCGGCCTGATTGGCCTTCCCAATGCGGGAAAATCCGCTCTTCTCTGTCGTATCTCTTCCGCCCACTCGAAGGTAGCAGCATACCCCTTCACGACGCTTACCCCACACCTGGGAACCATCGAGATCGATTCGCTGGGCACCTTCGTGGCGGCTGATATCCCTGGCCTGATCGAGGGGGCATCCTTGGGCGCAGGTCTCGGAATCCGTTTTCTGCGACATATCGAACGGACCCGCCTGTTGGTGCATGTCATTGATGTCTCTGACACTGCACGGGATCCTCGAGAAGCGCTGGCGGTGGTAGAGGAAGAACTCCGAGCCTTCAATCCCGAGCTGCTCACGCGCTCCCGCGTCATTGCCGCCAACAAGATCGATCTTCCCCATGACACCCATCTCCCCATGATGCGCGCCCTCTGTGCAGAGCGGGTTCTCCCCCTTTTTCCGATCTCAGCCGTGACCGGTGAGGGGATCGGGCAACTCGTTGAGTACCTGACCGATCAGGTTCAAGCCAGTTCCTGGTTTGGAGTTTCGAGTTTCGAGTTGCAAACGCCAAGCGTTGGGAGCCAGGTGGGAGGTGTCGCTGGGCAGGACCCGAAACCCGAAACCCGAAACCCGGAACTTGAAACTGCGGAGCCGTCAGCGGTAAACGGCCCATGAGCCGCGCGGAAAGATCATCGCCAGACGATCGCGCCGCCCCCTCGACAAAGCCTGTGGTGGCCCTGATCGAACCGCTCAGGGCAGGTGTGCGGGAGGCAAAACGGTTAGTCGTGAAGGTTGGCTCGGCCGTCCTGTCCAAGGGCGATGTCGCGTTGCATCAGGCGACGCTGGAGCGAATCTGTCGTGAGCTCGTCTGGCTTCGGAAGGAGGGGTGTCAGGTGGTCCTGGTCTCCTCCGGCGCCATCCTGGCTGGGATGAGTCGGCTTGGACTGACCGAGCGGCCCGGGAGCATCCCCTTGAAGCAGGCCGCTGCCGCTGTTGGCCAGAGCCTGCTCATGCGCCACTACGAGGAGGCCTTCGCACCCTATGGCCAGAAGCTGGGGCAGCTTTTGCTTACCCAGGAGGACTTTCGCTCGCGACACCGGTACCTCAATGCGCGGAACACCTTATTTACGCTGCTCCATCTGGGGGTGCTCCCTGTCATCAACGAGAACGACACTGTCGCAGTGGAGGAGATTAAGTTTGGGGATAATGACCATCTTTCGGTGTTAGTGGCGACGCTCCTCGGGGCGGACCTGCTCGTCATCCTGACCGACCTGGATGGGCTGTACACGGCTGATCCGAGGAAAGATCCTCACGCGCGGCTTGTCCATGAAGTGCCGCGGCGGTCCACGGATCTTCACTTGTGGGCCGACGAGTCGGGGACTGGGCTCGGCACTGGCGGGATGGTCACAAAGGTGGAAGCGGCACGCCGGGCGGCAGCCTCCGGCATCCCCACCATCATCGCGAACGGTCTTGTAGAAGGAACCCTGGAGCGGATCATCCATGGTGAGGCGGTCGGTACAATCTTTCAGGCGTCTGCTTCCAGGATGCGTAGTCGAAAGCGTTGGCTAGCTTTTGCGACGGAGCCCAGGGGACGGATTACTGTGGATGCCGGGGCCAAGGAGGCGCTAATCCGTCATGGTAAGAGCCTTCTCCCTTCCGGGGTTGTATCGATCGATGGCGGGTTCGAGGGGGGCGAGGTGGTCATCCTCTGCGATATCGAGGGCATAGAATTCGCCAGGGGTGTAGCGAACTATGATGCTGAACAGGTGGAACGGATCAAGGGCATCAAGAGCAATCAGATCGAGGATACGCTTGGCGCCAAGCTGTTCGATGAGGTGGTTCACCGGGACAACCTGGTGATACTGTGTAACTACTCAGGTGTTTAGGCTGTAGGCTGAAGGCTGTTAGCCATTGCGCATGGACCGAATCAAAGCGCCCAGAACCTTTTCGGTCTCCATCATTTTCGCGTCGCATTCGGCAAACGCCTGGCTCATCTGTGCGCGTTCCTACAGTCTAACAGCCTACAGTCTATCTACCTTGTAGTTACGATTCTGGCATAAGAATAGTCTCGAGTTTCGAGTTTTAAGTTGGGGAGGACTCGAAACTCGAAACTAGAAACTGGGACTTTCACACCGATGGGCAATGTGACGATGCAGATGGTCAGAGAGTTGGGGGAGGCGGCGCATCTTGCGGCTCGGGCCTTGGCCCTGGTGGTGCCGGAGGTAAAGAATCGGGCGCTGATGGCTATAGCGGACGCGCTGTGGAACGGCCGGGCGGAGATCCTCTCTGCTAATGAGATCGATCTAGCCGAGGCCAGGTTACAGCATCACTCGTCTGCGGTCCTGGATCGGCTGGCTCTCGACGAAAGGCGGATTGAGAAGATGGCAGCCGGCGTCCGGCAGGTGGCCGCGCTCTCCGATCCTGTTGGGGAGATTACCAGGATGTGGCCCAGGCCAAACGGTCTGCTCGTTGGCCGGATGCGGGTACCGCTCGGGGTCATCGGTGTCATCTACGAGGCCAGGCCAGGGGTTACCGCCGATGCGGCGGCCCTCTGCCTGAAGTCAGGGAATGCCGTCATTCTGAAAGGGGGTCGAGAGGCGATCCGCAGCAACAGGGTCATCAGCAGTCTGCTTGCGGATGCCGCCATGGGAAGCGGCCTGCCCAAGGGTTGCGTGGCCTTCATCGATTCGGTTGACCGAGAGGCAGTAACACACTTGCTTCAGCTTAGCGGGCTCGTAGACCTGATTATCCCCAGAGGAGGCGAGGAGTTGATCCGGGCAGTGCAGCGGACCTCAACCATTCCGATCCTGGCTCACGACAAAGGGCTCTGCCACACCTACGTTGATGAGGGGGCCGATCTCGTCATGGCGGAGGAGATTGCCTTCAATGCCAAGGTCGATCGACCGGGCGTCTGCAACGCCATGGAGAGCCTACTGGTTCATGAGCGGGTGGCCCCTCTCTTTTTGCCACGAATCGTCGGGCGGTTGCAGGAGGCTGGGGTTGAGATCCGGGGTTGCCCTCGAACAAGGGCCTTGGTGCAGGGTATCGTATCTGCCGCCGAGGTAGACTGGGATACCGAGTATCTCGACCTGATCCTGTCGGTCAAGGTGGTCGGCTCGTTCGAAGAGGCTGTGGCGCACATCGCTGCACACGGCTCCGGCTTGGCCGAGGCGATCGTCACAGCGGATCACAGCCGGGCTATGCGCTTCCTTCGGGAGGTGGATGCCGGTGCTGTGTTCGTTAACGCCTCCACCCGTTTCACTGACGGCGGCGAGTTTGGGATGGGGGCCGAGATGGGGATAAGCACGCAGAAACTCCACGCCCGCGGTCCGGTCGGCCTCACGGAACTGACCTGCGAGAAGTTCATTGTCATGGGCGATGGCCAGGTGCGAGACTCAACTAAATGATATGCGAAGTGCGACCCCCCCTCCCTCACCCTCCCCCTCGGAGGGGGTGCGCAGTGCGTTGAGTGGGCTTTTTCGCACCTCGCGCCCCGCACATTTCTGGTATTGATCATGCATATCGGCGTGATGGGGGGGACCTTTGATCCGATTCACCTCGGCCACCTGCGGGCCGCTGAGGAGATCTACTGGGCCCTTGGGCTGGATAGGATCACTTTTGTTCCGGCCGCCAGGCCCCCTCACAAAGAGGAGGAGTTTGAGGCGTCAGCCCTGCACCGGTACGAGATGGTTTCGCTGGCGACGGTCTATACGCCGTACTTCAGTGTCTCCCCAATTGAGCTGAGCCGCCCGGGCCGATCCTACTCGGTTGAGACGCTCCGGGAGTTTCGGAAATTGTATGGCGCAGAGAATGCCATCTACTTCATTATGGGCGTGGATGCGTTTCTTGATATCGCCACCTGGAAAGAAGCACAGGAGCTGCTGTCACTTGCCCAAGTCATCGTCGCTGCCCGTCCCGGCTGGCGGCTTGATGAGGTGGAGCGCCATATGACGTCCGAGCAGCGGCAGCTTCTGGGTAATCCTCGATTTGAGTACGTGAAGATCTCTGCCATCACGAGGGAGACCGCAAAAGCACACCATGAACCCCGTCCGGTCCTGTTGGTTGAAGTGGTATCGCTGGATATCTCCTCCAGTGAGATCCGGCAACTCGTGAAGGAGGGGAGGAGCATCCGGTATCTGGTGACCGACACTGTAGCCGCTTACATAGGCAAGAACCGCCTGTATTGTTCCGGGCAAAAGCTAATAGGCGAATGCGAGGCTTCGACGTGAGTTTAGACAAACGACCTATGTTGTCACGAGACGCGAGAGAGCGGATCGACACCGACACGCTGTTGCGACTTGCAGCAGCAGCAGCCGAAGAGGTGAAACCTATTTCCCTGGTACACCTCGATCTTCGTGGTCTCTGCTCTTTCACCGACCATTTCCTCATCGTAAGTACCCCCTCGATCAGACAGGGCCGAGCCATTGCCGAACGGATCGAGGAGCGGCTTCGGGAAGAACGAGTTCGGATATTCCATCGGGAGGACGACAAGGAGGCCCGTTGGATTCTTCTTGACTACAGCGACGTAATCATCCATATTTTCGACGAAGAGACGCGGCTGTACTATGACCTGGAGGGGTTGTGGGCCGACGCGCCGAAGCGAGAGTTGATTCGTCACGGATCGTCGGTTCTTTCGGGGTAGGCCGCTAGAATGAAGCTTCCCTGCGGCAAGCTGCGGGGTATCGTCTTCTGTTCTGGCCCGTCATTCCGTGCTTGGCACGCCTGTCCCGTACTGGATACGGGAGAATCCAGTCGGGCCCTCTGGATACAGGCTTTCGCCGGTATGACGAACTGGCGGCAAGCTGCGGGGTATCGACCCTCAACAAAATGAAACCGATACCCGTGAGGCGTGGGCTCATGAGCCTCGCTTCTTTTTTATTGGGGACTAGCCGTGCCTGAAGCCTCTACTCTCTCTTTTGAGTGTGAGGGTGATCTTCCGAATCGCTGGGGTGGCTTGCCTGCGTGCGGCCACGCACAGGCAGAGAGGTGATGGGGATGCCGTTGAGGGCAGCGCTACTGGAACGATTAAAGGAAAAACTGTTAGAGAAGCGACGTACGTTGATAAACACAGTACGGGAGAAGCAGGCGGACAATCTGGAGACCGGTAGCGACGGTACGCAGGACATCGCCGATCAAGCCACGACAGCCTACACGAAGGAGTTTCTGCTCTCTATCAGCGACACTGAGCGCCAGCTATTGAAGCAGGTGGATGCTGCCCTGGAGAAGATGCGGCTGAAGAAGTACGGGGAGTGCGAACGGTGTGGCGAGCCAATCGGCGAGAAGCGGCTCGAGGCGTTATCTTTTGCCCTATTCTGTATTGCCTGCCAGGAGGAAGAGGAACGGAGCTGAAGGAGCTGCTGGCAGCCTTTCTTCATCTCATTTTTCCCTCCCCCTGCCGAGTGTGTCATCAACCCCTGGACGCCACCCGTCGGTCCGTCATCTGCGGCCGCTGCTGGCGTGATGTTCGGCTCGTTTCCGAACCGTTCTGTCCCCGCTGCGGTAGGCCATTCGCCTCTCCGAGAACCCTTGAAGAAAGTCCAGGCCACCTATGCGGACCCTGCCGAGAGCGGTTGCCACCCTTTGCCATGGCGAGGGCGGCAGCGTTGTACGAAGCGGACCGGACGATGCGCCAGGCCATTCTGCTGCTCAAGTACGGCGGTCGTCGCACGCTTGCTCGCCACCTCGGTCGTCTGATGGTCGAGGGGGCCGGACGACTCTTTGATCCCCGCCAGTTCGATCTCCTGATTCCGGTTCCGCTCCATCCAAAGCGGGAGCGTGCGCGAGGCTTTAACCAGGCGGCGCTCTTGGCGAAGGAGATTGGGACAGGCTGGGGTCTCTGCGTCGATCACCGTGTATTGCAAAGGGTCCGGGCCACGGAGGCTCAAAGCGGGGGTCGGCGAGAGCGAGAGGAAAACGTCAAGGGGGCCTTTGCTGTGACGCGGTCTGAACGGGTGAAGGGCATGAGACTCCTCCTTATTGACGATGTCTTTACCACCGGTGCCACAGCCGGCGAGTGCGCAAAGGTCCTGCTCGCTGCCGGCGCTGCGGAAGTCGGAGTCTACACACTCGCCCGGGTGGAGTGAAGGCGCCTGCGGAACTCCGCTAACTACTCAGGCTTTTAGGCTGAAGGCTGAAGGCTGAAGGTTCTAAAGTATCTCGCAAGGCACGAATCGAGCCATTCAAGACCTTTTCGGAGTGTTGTATGATCACGCGACTTCCCCCTAAAAGCCTTCAGCCTTCAGCCTATCTACCTTGTAGTTACGAATTCTATGAGAGATTGACCATAAGGGATTGACATTTAGAATCAAAGGCCTTATAAAAAAGGGCTGGTTTGCCTTCTAGCGGAATGCCTTCCGGTTGTTCATTCATCCACCGGAACAATAGGCGTCGGTTCGTTACTTCAAGGAGGAGGAGCGAGGCATGGCGATCAAGGTTGCGATTAACGGATTCGGCCGCATCGGCCGGAATGTCTTTCGGGCAGCGCTCGGAGACCGAGAGCTGGAATTCGTAGCGGTGAACGACATTACCAACGCTAAGACGCTCGCCCACCTGTTGAAGTACGATTCCATCCATGGGGTGCTACAAGCAGAGGTACAGGCCAAGGACGATGCCATCGTGGTCAATGGCCGCGAGGTTAAGATCTGTGCCCAGAGAGATCCGGCGGCGCTCCCCTGGAAAGAGCTGGGGGTACAGGTAGTCATCGAATCTACCGGACGCTTCACCGACAAGGCTGGGGCGAGCAAGCACCTCCAGGCTGGGGCGAAGAAGGTCATCATTTCAGCGCCAGCGAAGGATCCAGATGTCACGATCGTACTTGGCGTCAACGAGAAGATGTACGATCCGGACAAGCACGCGATCATCAGCAATGCCTCCTGTACCACCAACTGCCTTGCGCCTATTGCGAAGGTGATCATGGAGAACTTCGGAATTCGCCATGGCCTTATGACCACGATCCATTCCTATACCAATGACCAGCAGATCCTGGACCTGCCCCATGAGGATCTTCGCCGGGCGAGGGCCGCTGCCCTCTCCCAGATTCCCACGAGTACTGGAGCGGCCAAGGCGGTGGGCCTGGTGCTCCCTGCACTGCAGGGAAAGATGCATGGGCTTGCTATTCGTGTTCCGACGGCGAATGTGTCTTTAGTCGATCTCGTCGCAGAGACGGAGCGGGTTGTCACGGTCGAGGAGGTGAATGCCGCCCTTCGGAAGGCAGCCGATGGTGAATTAAAAGGGATCCTCGGTTTCTGTGAGGAGCCGTTGGTCTCTGTCGATTTTTGCGGCAATCCGCTCTCGTCAATTGTTGATGGTCTTTCGACATCGGTCGTAGACGGCACCTTGATCAAGGTCCTGTCCTGGTACGACAACGAGTGGGGCTACTCCAGCCGAATTCACGATCTTGTGAAGTATATCGCTACGCGATAAATATCAGTTCCGAGTTTCGGGTTCCGAGTTCCGAGTGGAGAAAAAGCCGCAAGGTCAGAACCTGAAATCGTGAACCCGAAACTCGCAACCCGAAACGCGGAACTCAGCTATGAAACTGTGTATCGATGACCTGGAACTCCAAGGGAAACGGCTTCTGATCCGTGTCGATTTTAACGTCCCGATCGATGAGCAAGGGACGATTACGGACGATACACGCATCCGCGCCGCGCTCCCGACGATTAACCATGCGATCCGACATGGAGCGAAAGTTCTACTTATCTCTCACCTTGGTCGACCCAAGGGTGGCCCCAACCCAAAGTTCAGCCTCGAGCCAGCGGCTGGGCGGCTAGCGGCATTGCTGGGGAGTCCGGTAGAGCTGGCCGAGGATTGTGTGGGATCGGGGGTGAAGGCTCGGATCGACAGGATGGCCCCGGGGCAGGTGCTGATGCTTGAAAACTGCCGCTTTCATCCGGAGGAGGAGAAGAACGACGAAGCGTTTGCCATGGCATTGGCGGAGTTGTGTGACCTGTATGTCAACGACGCCTTCGGGACTGCGCACCGCGCCCACGCTTCTACCGTCGGAGTGACAGGATTCGTCAAGCAGTCGGCGTCTGGTTTTCTCATGCGGGAGGAACTCAAGCAACTCGGGGCGCTGCTCGACTCGCCAAAACGCCCCTTCATTGCCATCCTCGGGGGGGCCAAGGTTTCGGATAAGATCGGGGTCCTGGCCAATCTACTCTCGAAGGTGGACAGCCTCCTGATCGGCGGTGGTATGGCCTATACGTTCCTGAAGGCCCAAGGGCACGAGGTGGGGAACTCTCGAGTAGAGGCCGACGGACTAAGGATAGCGCAGGAGACGATGGAGCAGGCCAGACATTTGAATGTCGCCATCCATCTGCCCAGTGACCATGTGATTGCGGAGCGGATTGGCGCAGATGCACCCACCAGGACCGTCGATGGGACGATCCCGATCGGTTTTATGGGACTTGACATTGGCCCCGCGACAATCGGCCGGTTTATTCTGGAGGTTGAGCGCGCAAAAACCATCCTGTGGAATGGGCCAATGGGCGTATTCGAGCTACTGCCATTTCGGGAAGGGACGTTTGCGCTGGCTAAAGCGATCGCGACCTGCCGTGCGCATTCGATAATTGGGGGAGGCGACACAGCGGCCGCGGTCTCCCTGGCTGGAGTTGCCGACCAGATGACCCACATCTCGACGGGAGGTGGCGCGTCCCTGGAGTTCCTGGAAGGAAAGGAACTGCCTGGCATCGCCGCCCTTACAGATAGGGTAGAGGGGATAGGGTAGAGGGTATAGGGGTCCGAAGGGTCTTTGGAGCCCTTACCCTGAACTCTGAACCCTATACCCTAGACCCTAAACCCTACACCCTGGATTCTCATGCGGATACCACTCATTGCCGGAAACTGGAAGATGTACAAGACCTCGTCCGAGGCGATCGTATTGGCGGAGGCGGTTGTGAAGGCGCTTTCGATGCCTGACGAGACCCAAGTGGTGGTCTGTCCTCCATTCACGGCACTTGCTGCTGTTGGTCAGATCGTTGCCGGGTCAAAGATCGGCTTGGGCGCGCAGGACCTGCATTGGGCAAAGGAAGGGGCCTACACTGGCGAGGTGTCGGCCGAGATGCTTTGGGATATCGGGTGCCGCTATGTCATCGTTGGCCACTCCGAGCGACGCCAGTATTTCGGTGAAACGAATGAGAGTGTGAACAGGAAGAGCCTTGCCGCCCTGGCAAGCAACCTCACCCCGATCATCTGCGTTGGCGAGATCCTCTTCGAACGAGAGGCGGGACACGCCTACGCCGTTGTGGAGGCACAGCTCAAAGGGGCGCTGTCAGGCCTCACGTCTGAGCAGGTTCAAGGGCTCATCTTCGCGTACGAGCCGGTCTGGGCCATTGGTACAGGAAAAACGGCTACCCCGAGCCAGGCTGAGGAGATGCATGCTCATATCCGAAAGACCATCGCCCTGCTGTTCGGTGCTGAGATCGCTCAGGGTGTCCGCATCCTCTACGGAGGAAGTGTTAAGCCCGACAATGCCAAGGAGTTGCTGGGGCGATCTGAGATCGACGGTGCGCTGGTTGGCGGGGCAAGCCTGCAGATCGATTCATTTGCAGCGATCGCAAAAGCCGCGAAGCGTTAACAGTTTAGAGTTCATAGTTCATAGTCAGAATTGTGAGAGCCCACTTCAGAAAATTCCAGATCGCTGAACTACGAACCCTGAACTACGAACGCCTTTAGGAGGTACGTATGATCATCGCGCTTTCCGCTATACATCTATTCATTGCAGTGGTCCTCGTTGTGGTTGTGCTCCTACAGAGCGGCAAAGGTGCTGACATCGGCGCCGCGTTTGGCGGCGGCTCTAGTCAGACCGTCTTCGGTGGGCGCGGTGCTGCCACCTTCTTGAGCAAACTGACTCTGGTAGCGGCTATTCTCTTTATGGTCTCATCCATCATACTGACTATTTTGTCAGAGCGCAGGGGTAGTTCCTCAGTGATCACAGAAGAACGAGTCAGGCAGACCGCCCCAGTCTCTGCATCTCCTCAGGCCGGTGCGCCGGTGCCGCCAACGTCTCCGGCCGGACAGACGCCGCCAGGGCAGGTCCCTCCAGCCGCCAAATAATAAGCGTTCATCGTTCATCGTTCAGAGTTCATAGGGCAGAAGTGCCTGGACCGTAATAATCCACGAACTGCAACCTCTTATCTATGAACGATGTACTCACAACCATGAACGCCTTCGGGCGAGAATTCCGGTCCCGCTTACGTCTCGGCTTCGCCCATGCCTTCGCACTCCGCAGGCAGGAGAGCCAGATCGAGGCGGAAGATCTCGCGTTACTGGATCGTTTTGCCCGCCTTCTCGCCGATCGTGGCCTCGCGACTCCTGCCGTATTCCTGGTGGAGTCTCTTATCCCACTCGGTTTCCTTGCAAGCCAACTGGTCCATGCCATGACACCGATTATGGGAATGGTTGCCTCCCCTGATGACATCGAACGGCTCGCGCGTGCGCTGGAACGTGAGGAGACCCCGGCGCTCTTCGTAGACAGACTTCGACTCATGGAGGAGGGACAGCGCCGTGAGTCGTGAGATGACGGCGATCCTGGCCACTGACTGTGGGAGCACGACCACCAAGGCGATCCTGATCGAGAAGGTAGGGGAAGAGTACCGCCAGACCTTCCGCGGCGAGTCCCCGACAACTGTCGAGGCGCCGTTCGACGATGTGACCCGCGGGGTGCTGAACGCTATCCAGGAGATAGAGGAGCTGTCAGGGCGGAAGATCCTGGATGGGGAGAAGATTCTGACGCCTGCCGAGGAGGGTCGCGGGGTCGATATCTATGTCTCCACGAGCAGCGCCGGCGGAGGCCTCCAGATGATGGTGGCGGGTGTGGTGATGGCCATGACCGCCGAGAGCGCCCAACGGTGCGCCCTTGGCGCCGGCGCCATCGTCATGGACGTACTGGCCGGCAATGATGGCAGGGCTGCCCATGAGAAGATCGAGCGAATCCGGGTTCTGAGGCCCGATATGATCTTACTATCAGGCGGGACTGATGGCGGAACCGTCTCGCACGTTGTGGAACTGGCAGAGTACATCCGGGCAGCCGATCCGAAGCCACGGCTCGGCGGGAGCTTTAAGCTTCCGGTGATCTTTGCCGGGAATAAAGATGCGCGTGGCCGGATTCAGGAGATTCTGGGCGATCGGACGGCCCTCGTCATGGCGGACAACATCAGACCCATCCTGGAGCGGGAGAATCTCGCACCGGCCCGTCACAAGATCCATGACCTGTTCCTCGAGCACGTCATGGCTCAGGCGCCAGGCTATGGGGTGCTCATGGGGTGGACAGGGGCGCCGATCATGCCAACCCCGGCTGCTGTCGGTCTCATTATGGAGAATGCGGCGAGAGCGCAGGGGTTGAACCTGCTTGGTGTGGACATCGGTGGCGCCACAACGGATGTCTTCTCGGTGGTGGATGGGCAGTTCACCAGGACAGTCAGCGCCAATCTGGGGATGAGCTACAGCATCAGTAATGTCCTGGCCGAGGCCGGCATCGAAAAGATCGAGCGATGGCTGGCCGATCCACTTGCAGAGCAGGAGATGCGGAATCGGATCAAGAATAAGATGATCCGCCCCACTACTATTCCTCAGACACAGGCAGACCTGGCCCTGGAGCAAGCAGTGGCGCGAGAGGCGCTCCGCCTTGCCTTGGATCAGCACAAGGCGCTGGCAGTTGGCCTGAAGGGCGTGCAGCAGGAACGGACTATCGCGGATGCCTTCGAGCAGGAAGAGGGTGGGAAGAGTCTCATTGACCTGTACAGGATCGACCTGATCATCGGGAGCGGCGGAATTCTCTCCCACGCACCGCACCGCGTCCAGGCGATGATGATGATGATCGACGCCTACCAGCCGCTTGGACTGACGCAATTCGCGGTAGACAGTATCTTTATGATGCCGCACTTGGGCGTGCTATCCGAGGTCAATGAGCGAGCGGCCACTGAGGTCTTCCTGAAGGACTGTTTGGTTCCTCTGGGGAGCTGCCTGGCCGCCGAGGGAAGGGCGAAGCGCGGCGATCCCTGTTTCGCGTATACCATCCGATTTGCAGACGGAGGGCTCGTGCAGGGAACCCTCCGCTTTGGGGAGATTCTTCGCATCGATCTTCCGCCTGGAGCAGAAGCCGACCTCCAGGCGGAGCCGTCGAAGAGCTTTGATCTGGGTGCCGGGAAGGGGAAAGCGGTGAAGCTTCAGGCGAAAGGCGGAGTGGTCGGCCTGATCCTGGATGCTAGAGGGCGGCCGCTCGCCCTGGCAGAGGAAGAGTCAGAGCGGGTCGCCCAACTGCGCACCTGGGCCAAGGCGGTCGACCTGTACCCCAAATGAAGTTTGGAGTTTCGGGTTGCGGGTTTCGGGTGTCGAGTTCGGATCTAAGAACCCCAAACTCGAAACTCAAAACTCGAAACATGGGTAAGTGATGGCTCATTCATACACACCAGGCTTGCGCATGGCGCCACAGACCGTGGTTCGGAAGCGGCGAATACTGCCGATTCCAGGGCAGGTGCTTGTCCATGAGGGACAGGCGGTCACCGCTACCACGGTGATCGCTCAGACCGAGCTGCCTGGCAAGGTCCACGCAGTAAATGTGGTCAACCTGCTGGGGATCGTCCCGCAGGAGATCCGGCGCTATATGTTGAAACGGGAGGGCGATTCAGTTCAAGCTGGTGAGCCGCTTGCCGAAAACCATCCATTCATCAAATGGCTGAAGGTCCAGGTTCCTGCTCCTATCACAGGAACAATCGAGACTGTCTCCGAAGTTACCGGGCAGGTTTTCCTGAGAGAGCCGCCACGGCCCCTGGCTCTTACAGCCTATCTGGACGGCCATGTCGCTGAGATCTTTCCGGGTCAGGGCGCCACAGTGGAGACGGCGTGCAGTCTCGTACAGGGGATCTTTGGGATCGGCGGCGAAGCAGTGGGGACGATTGCAAGAGCGGTCGGGAGTCCAGACGATGAGCTTACTCCGGAGCGGATTACCGACGCACACCGAGGGACGATCCTCGTAGGCGGCTCGCTGATCGGTCGTGATGGCTTCGCCAGAGCAAAGCAAGTTGGTGTTGCCGCCATCGTTGTAGGCGGCATCCACGACCTCGACCTGAAACTGCTCCTCGGGCGGGATCTTGGTGTCGCCATCACCGGAACTGAACAGGTTGGCCTTACGCTGATCATTACCGAAGGATTTGGTCGAATTGCCATGGCCGGGCGAACCTTCGACCTCCTGGGCTCCAAAGTTGGCCGGCGCGCATCCTGCTCCGGGGAGACGCAGATTCGGGCCGGCGTCATCCGACCGGAGGTGATTATCCCGCTCACCCCCCCACCCCCTCCTTCCTCCCCCTTAGTAAGGGGGAGGGTTGGGGAGGAGGTGCGGAAGAAGGAGGGCGAGGGAGGGGGTGCGGAAGCAGGTGTGAGTGTGGCCATAGGGAGCGGACTCAAGATTGGTGATCAAATCCGGATTATTCGGGAGCCATATTTCGGCCAAATTTGCAGAGTATCCGCTCTTCCGGCCGACCTTCGTCTCCTTCCCACGGGAAGCAAGGCCCGCGTTCTGGAGGCAGAGCTTGACGATGGGCAGCAAATCATCATCCCTCGAACCAACGTGGAACTGCTGGAGGCGTGATGACGTTCAGTTTCGAGTTTCGAGTTTCGAGTTTTGAGTTTCAAGTCCCAAGTTCCAAATTTAACACCCGAAACCCTAAACCCGAAACCCGAAACCGGGTCCCGGGACGCGCTCTTGCCGCACTCCTCACTCTTCTTCTCTTCACCCTATACCCTACACCCTCTACCCTCGCCTCACCCCTCTCCCCTCCAGAAGAGTTCGAGGTCTTCGACATGCCTGGCGACGGTGGAGGCAGCATTGGGCTTTCATGGCGATCGGCCCCCTTCGATGGGCCGATGCTTCGCTATCAGGTCTATGTAGCTGATCAGGCGCAAGGACCCTTTAAGCGGTTAGTAGAGTTTCCCGCCAACACTCACCACAAGAGCGATGTTGATCGCCCCTGGTGGAGCTGGGACCGAAATAAGGCGTATCACTTTTACCAGGTGAAATCGACGCAGGATCTCCGCATCGAGAGTGGCCGACCCTATTTCTTCAAGGTGGCGGTGACCGATCCCCGATCGAGGTCGGGGACAGGCGGGATGCAGACGATCGAAGGGCCGGTTCGATCAGCAGTCCCGGTACCAAATTATTTCAACTCGGCAAAGGCCAACAACCTTCTGTTAGTGCTCCTCTTCTCTGCCCTTGTCCTGATCGCTATTGCTCAGGCCAAGCGACGCCCTACCATCTTCCTGCGCCGGATTCCGGGGTTGGATGCGGTGGAGGAGGCGATTGGCCGGGCGACCGAGATGGGGCGGCCGATCCTCTACCTCACTGGCTCTGACGACATGTCAAGTCTTTCGACTATTGCGGCTACGGTAATTCTTGGACAGGTCGCGAAAAAGGCGGCGGCGTACGATACGGAGCTCAAGGTGCCGCACCGAGATCCAATCGTCATGGCTATCTGTCAGGAGATCGTCAAGGAGTCATACCTGGAGGCTGGACGACCTGATGCCTATCGTGATGATTCGAACTTTTTCATCACGTCAGATCAGTTCAGCTACGCCGCCGCGGTGAATGGGATTATACTGCGGGAGCGACCGGCAGCTAACTTCTTCATGGGCTTTTACTACGCTGAAGCGCTACTCCTGGCGGAGACCGGCGCCGGGACCGGCGCGATCCAGATTGCTGGGACCGACGCCGACCTGCAGCTACCATTCTTCATCACGACCTGCGATTACACCCTGATCGGCGAGGAGCTCTACGCCGCGAGTGCGTATCTCTCGCGCGAGCCGGTGCTGGTCGGGACCTTGCGGGGCCAGGATTTGGGTAAGGCGTTTCTACTGCTCTCTATCGTGATCGGGACCATCCTGGCGACTATTGGTGGGCTTACCGGAACCCAGGCGTTCGTACCACTGCTGCAACTATTCCGGGATTTCAAATAGTAGGGGCAGCCCTTGTGGCTGCCCTCAGTGCGAGGCGTAAAATCCCCCCGCACCCCCCTTTATCAAAGGGGGGACTTGGGGGGGTGGTATGGGGTGCGAAGTGCAGGGTACGAGATAGGATGATTCGATGACACTGTTCCTTCGGCGGACCTTCCCGCTTCTTCTGACCTTCCTGTTCGGTGTGGCGGCAGCCCTCCAGTATTATATCCCCCACCCCCTCTCAGAAGCGGCGCTCACCGAGGTCTCGGTCTGGCTTCGGATTATCCTTGGATTTGCCATGATCCTGGGGATCGCCAGCCTTTGCCACGTCCATTACGCGAAGATCCGGATACGGGCTGCCGGCTGGGGGTACAGTATGGTGGTCTATCTCTCGATGCTGGCTACGGTAGCGGTTGGGTTGTGGTCAAGTGGGCAGGAGGAGGGGACGGGGTTCGGCTGGATCTATACCTATGCCTTGCTTGCGCTGCAGGGGACGATGTTTTCCATACTCGGATTCTTCGTTGCCTCTGCCGCGTTCCGCGCCTTTCGGGCCAGGAGCAAAGAGGCCGCAGTGTTGCTGGTGGCCGCGCTCATCGTGATGTTCGGTAGGGTGCCGTTGGGTGAGTATCTGATCCCCGATGCAGGGCCGCTGGCCGGCTGGATCCTGAACGTTCTGAACACTGCCGCCCGTCGGGGGATTATCATCGGGATCAGCCTCGGTGGTATCGCGACCTCGATTAAGATCATCTTCGGGATCGAACGATCATACCTGGGAGGCCGAGATTGAGGGAAAACGTAGGGGCGCTGCTTGCCGCGCCCTCTTTGGGGATCGAGCGATCATACCTGGGAGGCCGAGATTGAGGGAGCTGGCCGTCAAGCTGCTGCGCCTGGACCGCCGGGTGATTTTTGTCCTGATCGCGCTTGCCACGTTGATCCCGCTCCTCCGTCCGATCGGCTTGCCGGTCCGAATCTCGCCTGAGGTGAGGAAGGTCTACGATTACATCGAGTCGCTTCCAGCCGGATCGGTGTTTCTGCTGTCATTTGACTTCGATCCGGCCTCGAAACCGGAACTCTATCCGATGGCCGTGGGGTTGCTCAACCATGCCTTCAAGCGGGACCTGCGAGTGATCGGTATGACCCTCTTGGTCACCGGGACCGGAATGGCCGAAAAGGTGGTAAGTGGTGTGGCGAGTGAGCATGGGAAACAGCGGGGACTGGACTACACCTTCCTGGGCTACTCGCCTGGCGGGTCCAACGTCATTATCAGCATGGGCCAGGACCTGGCTGCGGCCTTTCCGACCGACCACTACGGCCAGCGGACCGCGGACCTTCCCGTCCTACAGGGGGTCAACTCGCTCAGGCAGGTCAACTATGTGATCAGTCTGGCGGCAGGTACCCCAGGCGTTGAAAGCTGGTACGTCTATGGTAAAGAGAAGTACGGCTTCGAGTTGGGTGGTGGGGTAACGGCCGTGATCGCTCCCGGCCTCTATCCCTTCCTCGATACCGGGCAGATCAACGGCTTAATCGGCGGGTTGCGCGGGGCGGCCGAGTACGAGACATTGATCGGGATGAAGGGGAAGGCGGTGGCCGGAATGGATGCGCAATCAGCCACGCATTTTGTCATCATTGGCCTCATTCTGCTCTGCAATATCTTTTACTTTCTGACGCGCTACACGACGATCCGACCGGGCTCGTCGCAGGAGGCTCATCGCTGATGGCCACTTCTGTCCTCATCGGCGCCTGGGTGGCCGCTGGTCTCACCCTCTTCATGTTCAGCTTCCTGTACAAGGACAACCCCTTCTTCCGATTCGGAGAGCACCTCTACGTTGGAATCTCGATGGGGTACACGATCGTCCGAATCTACTACGACGTTATGGTCAAAAGCCTCTATATCCCAGTCACCCAGGAAGGGAAATGGTGGTTCCTGATTGCGGCCCTTCTGGGCCTCTTGATCCTGACTCGTTTCATCCCGAAAGTAAGCTGGCTGAGCCGGATCTCGTTTGCCGTAATCGTGGGTTTCGGTTCCGGCGTTGCCATCCCCCGCATCATCTCCTCCAACATCCTTCAGCAGGTCCAAGGGACCCTGAAGCCGCTGCTCGGGAACGCCGGACAGCCCCTTCTCGGGATGGCACAATTCAACGCGCTTCTGATCCTTGTCGGCGTCGTCACAGTCCTGGTCTACTTCTTTTTCTCTATCGAGCATAAAGGACCGATCAAGGTCGCGGCGAGGATCGGAATCTATTTTCTGATGATTAACTTCGGCGCAGGGTTCGGCTATACGGTGATGGCCAGAATGTCGCTACTCATCGGCCGATTCGACGACCTGATCCTCTTTTCCTCCCGCGACTACGGCTACGCCTCGTTGGTTCTCCTGGGGCTGATCGCCTTTGGCCTGTTCCTATGGGAGCGTCGCTCAATCGCTCTCTCCGGCCCCGATCAGGACGGGCGTGCCGCTGGAAGCGATCCGCACGCGTAGGGGTAACTGAACATCACGTGCTGGATCTGCTATGAATAATGCGCAATCTGGAATCCTGGAATCTACCCCTCCGGTCGCTCGGTATCTCATCTTCTCTCTGACTGACCATGGCGACGCCCGGAGGAATCTACGGGCGCTCCGTGACATGGCTGACGGCCGACAGACTGTTGTCGGGCCCGGTCAATCGCTCGTGCGTGCACTTGGGGCAACCGTACCCGGCCTTCGCACTTTTCCGAGCTATGCCGGCGCCGGGTGTGACGGACCTTCCACGCCGTTTGCGTTATGGTGTTGGTTGAGGGGGGATGATAGGGGTGAGCTGCCGCATCGGGCCAGGCGCATGACCTGCGCGCTGACGCCCGCGTTTCGCATGGAATACGTCATCGTTGCCTTCACCTATCTGGAGCGGGTCGTGATTTGACGAGATATGAGGACGGGACAGTAGACGCATTGTTCACATTCACCCATCCGATATCTGGCTCCTTTTTCTGGTGTCCAGGCTTGCAAGACGGGCGACTGGATCTCCGACTACTTGGCGTGTAACGCATCCTTGCAGCCGACACCCGTTACCGCTTGTGGCTGAAGGGCGGCATCAGACCGAGCATGCATGGTTTCCAGCGCCCATCCTGAGGAAACGATGAGGGCAATTGGCGAGCCGGTACGGATCGGCACCTCGGGTTGGTCGTATCCAAGAGGGGAGGGGAGCTGGAACGGGATCTTCTATCCGACGAAGCCGAAGAACGAGTTGGAGCTCTACAGCCGGGCCTTCAATGCGGTGGAGGTAAACTCCACCTTCTACCGGCTGCTCGATCCACAAACCGCGAGGGCTTGGGTTGCGGCCACGCCGAAGGATTTTGCATTCGCCATCAAGGCCTGGCAGAAGTTCACGCATCCTGGGATGTTCCAGAAGGCGACGGGCGCCGAGCCTGAGATCACGCAGCAGGATTACGATAGTTTCAAGCGAGGCATCAACCCGATTGCCGAGGAAAGTAAGCTCGCGTGTCTGCTGATTCAGTTCTCCGAGTGGTTTACGAGCACGCCTCAGCACCAGGCCACCCTCTCGACTCTCCTGCGGCAGTTCAAGGACTATCCCGTCGCAGTCGAGCTGCGCCATGCCTCCTGGGGTGAGCGCGCCAGCGACACCAAGACGCTACTGGCCGCCTCTGGTGCCGGCTGGGCCTGTATCGACATGCCGGAACTTCCGGGCACGATCAAGCAGGAGTTGGAGCCGCAACGGTTGCTTTACCTGCGTTTCCACGGCAGGAACCGCGAGAAGTGGAGGGCGCATGAGACAGCCGAGGAGCGGTACGATTACCTCTACTCAGAAGAGGAGCTGAAGCCGTTCGCAGAGAAGGTTCGGGAGATTACAGCGGCTGGAGAGAGTAAGGTGTTTATCTTCTTCAACAACCACGTCCGCGGCCAGGCCCCGGCGAACGCCCTGATGATGGCACATCAAATCGGATTGCCGGCCGTCGCCACGGTACGGGCAGAGTTCGTCACGGCGTTTCCCGCGATCAAGGATGCCGTCAAGGAGATTTACACCCCAGAGAAGAAGGAGTCGAACCAAGGGGTACTGTTTTCTGTCTGAACGCCTACCGAGGCAGATTCGGAATCTTGTGGATGGTCGAGTTGGAAACCGCAAAGGTATGCACCTGCGGCTCCCCGTCAATTACCCCTTCGAGCGCCTGCAGCACCCGAGGATAGGTTTCGCGATGATACGTCTCCGCGCTATCAGCCCTGTCCCACAGGCTGATGGCTACTGCCTCGCTGCGCTCCCCTGAGACGATGGAAATCTCGTCGCAAAACCCTTCTTGTTCCCTGAGGATGGGGATGATTGCACTCTGCATCGTCCGGGAATACGCCACCGAGCTACCCGGAAGGAGCTTCACGCATACTTTTCTTGCAAACATACACGCCTCCAGATTGAATCCACCGGTAGTTCATTCCCCGCGGCTTGCCGCGAGTTCGTCATACCGGCGGAAGCCGGTATCCAGAGGGCCCGACTGGATTCCGTGTCAAGCACGGAATGACGGGCCAGAACAGAAGACGATACCCCGCGGCTTGCTGCGGGGTAGTTCATTGACGGTGAATGGGATCCCAGGTGACCTGAACGATGAGGACGACCGCGGAGCTCCCGATGGGAGGATTTCAGCCAGCGAATTGTAGTCAGCACGACAGCGTGTGTCAATAAAAATCCCCTGGCCTTGTGCAGGCCAGAGGATGTGAAGACGGGATGTCGATTGAGATCTGAGACCCGCGCCGCGGGTCTTCTAGTGCTTTCAGCCAGACCCTCGCTTGCGGAAGACGATCAGGTACGCGAGAACTCCAACAAGCACGACCCCTCCGATCTGCCACAGCAGAGTTTCCATACGCACCCCCTAGGCCGTAGCCTTGATGGTATAGTTCAGCATCCCACCGGCCAGGACGATATCCACCTCCCGAGGGGTGAGATCATGCCTGGCCACGAACTCCGTCTCTTTGGTGACATTGCTCACAACGACCTGCTGTCCCCCTCGGATCTGCTCGGCCACTCGCTCGATCCGTAGGTGATCCCCCTGGCTGATGGCATTATAATCCTGCCTATCCACAAAGATCAACGGCAGGATCCCGAAATTGATCAGGTTGGCGCGATGGATGCGGGCGAACGACGTGACGATGGCCCCCCTCAGCCCCAAGTACATCGGCGCCAGCGCCGCGTGCTCACGGCTGGAGCCTTGGCCATAGTTGCTGCCTCCGACCACGAAGCCGCCGCCCTTCTCCTTTGCGCGCTTGGCGAACTCCGGATCGACCCGGCTGAAGGCGTACTCCGAGATGGCCGGGATATTGCTGCGCAGCGGCAGGATCTTGGAGCCTGCCGGAAGGATATGGTCGGTGGTGATGTTATCGCCCATCTTCAGGAGGACCTCGCCCTCGATGGTGGAGGGGATCTCGCCCCGAATCGGGACCGGCTTGATATTCGGGCCACGAACGATCTCGACCTGTTCCGGGTACGGTGAGGGGGGGACGATCAGGTTGTCGTCAAGGGCGAATTGCTCCGGTAGACTGATCGAAACGGGTTGGCCGACACGCTTCGGGTGAACAATCTCTCCGGCCAGGGCGGAGGCCGCACAGACCTCCGGGCTGGACAGATAGACCTTGTCGTTGGGTGCGCCGCTCCTCCCCTCGAAGTTCCGATTAAAGCTTCTGAGCGACGCCGTTCCGCTGGCCGGCGCCTGACCCATGCCGATGCACGGGCCACAGGCGGATTCCAGGATCCGTCCGCCCGCTGCGATAAGATCGGCCAGCGCGCCATTGGCGGCGATCATGGTATAGACCTGCTTGGAGCCTGGCGTAACCGTGAAGCTGATGTCCGGGTGGACGGTCTTTCCCTTCAGCATTGTCGCGACCGTCATCAGATCCCGGAAGGAGGAGTTCGTGCAGCTTCCGACGCAGACCTGAGAAATTTTGGTTCCCTCGACCTCGGATATCGGGCAGACGTTGTCCGGACTCGAGGGCCGCGCTACCATCGGCTCAAGTCGGTCCAGATCGATCTCCAGCACCTCGTCGTAGGTGGCATCGGGGTCGGGCGCCATGGGGACCCAACTGCTCCCACGTCCCTGCGCCGCGAGATAGCGACGGGTCTGCTCGTCACTGGGGAAGATGGAAGTCGTCGCGCCCAGCTCAGCCCCCATATTCGTAATCGTGGCCCGCTCCGGCACGGTCAGGTCCTGTACCCCCTCCCCGCCGTACTCCAGGATCTTCCCCACGCCGCCTTTCACGGTAAGCCGCCGCAAGACCTCCAGGATGATGTCCTTGGCCGCGACCCAGGGGCCCAGCCGGCCGTTGAGTCGGACCAGCAGGACCTTTGGCATCGGGAGATAGAGTGGTCCTCCCCCCATGGCCACGGCAACATCCAGGCCGCCTGCCCCGATGGCGATCATCCCGACGCCGCCGCAGGTCGGGGTGTGACTATCGGAGCCCAGCAGGGTCTGTCCCGGCGCGCTGAACCGCTCCAGGTGGACCTGATGACAGATCCCATTCCCCGGACGCGAGAAGTAGATGCCGTACTTGGCCGCGATGCTCTGCAGGAACCGATGATCGTCGGCGTTCTCGAAACCGGTCTGCAGCATGTTGTGGTCCACGTAGCTGACCGACAGCTTCGTCCTGACCCGCGGGATGCCCATCGCCTCAAACTGCAGATAGGCCATCGTTCCGGTCGCGTCCTGGGTCAGGGTCTGATCGATCCGGATCGCAACCTCTTTCCCTGGAACCAGCTCCCCGGCCACCCGGTGGGCCTCGAAGATCTTCTGGACGATGTTCATACCCATCGCTTCACCCTATCGGTCAGTGGCATCGTCATGATCGAGACATATGATCTTGTTATAGCCGGTACAACCAACCACACACATTTCACATTCATCGTAATTGCAACCGCCCACAGCGTCAACGAAAAAGGGGCAGCGTCTGACGCTGCGGGCTATTTCAAGCGTGTAGCTTTAACCTGTCCTTTCACCGGATTGCCCCGGAGCGGGCCGGGGAAGCAGTTGCCGCACCATGAAAATCGAATACGCCATATTCCTTTTTCATGGTATCGGTAGCGCCTTACTGAGGAGTATGATCGCAGCGCTGGGCGACGGGCAGGAAAATAGGAAAATAGTAAAATAGGGACAGACACTATTATCGTGACGATTCGTGGTGTTCGTAGGCATGATCGTGCATACCACGGCTTGCTCGAATCGTAGCACCCGGCCACCCGTATCATGTGAGGCAACGAGGGAATGATCACCAGGCGATCTTTCGGAACGACAGCGATTCGGAGGTACACGATGATAGAGCGACCACTGGCAAGGGATGGGGTCATCTGGGAGGTGCGCAGGAAACTGGAAAAGTAATACACGTGTAGCAGAGGGGAAGACCAAGAAAGGATTTCAATAAATAGTGTCTGTCCCTATATCCCTGCGCGGCTTCGCGACAAGGCGCGCAGGATCCGTGAGAGGGTGAGCGGCCGTTTGATCATGTGCGGAGTATACCATGAAAATCAAACACTTAATATTCCTTTTTCATGGTACTGGATCTTCGGCTACTAGCCAGGCGGCCGCCCCTCATACTCCTCCTGGTGCGGAGCACAACGCCGGGCGAGGGGGATCTCCTCGCCACGCCCGACGTAGCGCCCATAGGTCCCCGCCTTGTGTCGCCGGATCGCCGCGTCGATCTGCGTGAGGAGCCGTTCTTGCTGTTGGACCATTACCAGATTCAGGCTCCCCTCGGAGACACCCTGCGAATAGCGTGGATCTATTATTCGCTCCGATGGGTTTTTTAGTGGGGTTCAACCTCAATTCCATAAATCGCTCGGAGCTCCTCGATTAGGAGGCGCTCATCCCCCTTCCAGATACCCTCGTTACCAAGATTGATATCAGCCAAGGCCTTGCGGCCCTTGACGCGGCGGATAAAGTTGACGATGGTGTCCGCAACGAACCTTGGTTGATCGATTCCGGCAAAGTGACCTGCACGAGGTACGTAGGTTATATGAACATTGTCAGTACCGAGGACGTTCGCAAATCGTTGGGTTTGTGCTGCAGGCATTATATTGTCGTACTCTCCCCACATGATGAGCGTTGGTACAGTAATGTCCTCGTATTTGACACCCTCCGGGTTCCTTTTCGCGTCATAGGGTAAGAGCAGTGCAGGACTGAGGATCGCTGCACGATCGGCTAGCACCCGGATGTTGTGCATCTTCAGTCTAAGGGTAGTGGATTTCGCAACATCGGTTACTCCATCTCCAGTACCGTTCCTCTCATAATCAACATCAACATATGGGAATGTGAGGCGTCTCAGTTTGTATTGATTGAACACAGCCGGGTCGTGAACCAAAGTCTTGTAGATCAGCGCAAGAGTCTGATCAAACGCACCGAATGCGGCGGCAAACCTTGCGTCCCCCTCAGGTGTGTTAGGGATCATGGAGGCGCGGCCAATCGCTTGGATCTCGTTTACTGGATATCCATCAAAAGCAATGGGATCCAGTTGAACGAGGGCATCCAAGCGATCATTATGTTTGGCGGCATGATGTGAGGCGATACCACTTCCCCAGTCATCAGCGACAAAGATAAACTTCCGACCAGGATACTCATGCTGCATGAGCTTTTCGATGTAGTCGGCATCGTGTTTCCAGTACCACCGGTCGTTGTCCCCCTTGTCCTTTTTCTTACCGTACTGACGAGGTTGGGTGCTCTCACCCATGCCGAGCATGTCAATGGCGATGGTTTCACAGAATCTGCCAACATGCCTCTGGATGTCCTCCCATTGCGCTCGATTCGTAGGGACGCCGTGTAAGAAGAGCACGAGTGGGCCTTTGCTTCCCACTTTTGTGTAGGCAATCTCAAAATTGTCTGTCCACTCGAACTTTTCGCTATGGGACCCGTTAACCTGAACAAGACCCTCAGCGGGAGCCTTGTATTGAAACTTTCCATAGGTGGGCTCGCCGGCCTTTCGGTAGATTGAGAGATCCACATCATTTCCAGCGGCACGCACGGGGGCGTGGCTGAGCTGCGTATAGAAGCTCCTGCTTTCCATTTCTTTCTCTCCTCCCTTTGAGTGGTTAAGTCGATAGCGCATGCACCTACTCGTTTCGCCCCTTTCGATTGTTTCTGGATACGATCCGTTCTTGGTGATTGTGCGTTGTTCGCTGCCAGTCATTTCCCCGCATTTCCAACCGAGAGGGTTGCCGCAGGATCTTGTCCTTCTGGTGTCAAGACCCCATTTTGTGGACCATCTACCTCTTCACCTCCTCCCACCCCTGGTTTTTATTGGCTGGCCTTGGTGATCCTGATGCCTCACCAAACAGGAAGGGGCCAAAAGGATTCCCCTTGCAGCCCCTCACTGCTCGGTGCGTGGCCCTGACCAGGGAGTCAGGGTTGCCGGGGTGGCCAACCCCACCACATCTATCCGACCTAACACATCTGTTTTATTTCGGCGCTCCTCCTTCTTTTTCCTCCTTAGTTCAGAAACCTCCCAAAGTGATACCCAAACACATCCGGGTGACATTTGAGGACATGAAGAATGGCAACTCCATTGAACCTTCTCACATCGTATTGGCAGATCGCCACCATGGGGAACCGCTTCGCAAAGAGGTTAAGTCGCATCTCGAAGTCCATCAACTCCTTTACGGACGGCATGCTCTGTAAGCCCCACGTCATATCCCCTACCAGCCGGACATGGCCGGGCCTTGATTTCAGGGCTTCATTAAATGCCTTCTCAAAGTAGGCCAGTGCCTGCTTTGCTCCAGGAAACCCAGAGGCCACGATCAGCTGATGGCGTTCCATAGCCTCCTTCACATCCACCCCTTCTCTTTCCAGCTCCCGCAGCATCTCTCGCTGCGCTCCAAGTGTGGCCAAAAGAAAGCAGGTCTGGTCAGATTCGAGGCCATCCTTGAGAAAGGGGATAGCAAGCCTAGCTCTCCCTTCATCGTTACTGTAAAGGTTGCAGAAGTGGCTTCCCACCCGCACGTCCATCCCTTCAATCATCACGAGGTCTCGCCGCACGGGGAATGTCACTGTTGGGCGCTCCCCTTCCTTTAGGAAGAGGAGGAGATGGCCCTTCGTAAACCGCCGCTCTCTTCGACCTCCGATCCTTTGGCAGGGCAAGGTCCCCGCATCAGTCCAGCGTCGCACGGAGGCTTCGCTCACCCCAAGAAACTTCGCCGCCTCCTTTGTATTCAGTAGATGCCCTCCACTCATGGTAGTGAATCTCCTTAAATTAAATAGCTATGGATAGGACAAGTCGCTTCCCGGTTTTCATGCCACCTTGAAGTAGTTTACTTTGTTTAGCAATGCTACTCAAACAAAGTTAATAGTGTCAAGTAAAAAATGAAGCGGCTTGCCAACGCGGTAGGTACCCCTTATCGATAGGCCTAGCAGAGAACTTGCGGTGGGGAGCCATAGATACAACGGAAGGGACAGAGAGCACTTTCTTAGGCCGGGCGCGTGAAGAACCGGAGCCACTTCTTGAGCGGGCGTCCGAAGAGCTTCTCGCGGTAATACTGATCAGCCGTCCGGCGGTTCGCTTCGGCGAGGGTGGGATATGCAAGGATGTTCTGAGAGAGTGGGCCGACCGGCAGCCCCTTCCACTGCTCGATCAAAAATAGGGACAGACACTATTATTGCAACAATTCGTGGTGTTCGCAGTCATGATCGTGCATGCCACGGATTACCCGAACAGTTGTACCCGGCCGCCCGTATCATGTGACGCAACGAGGGAATGATCATCAGGCGGTCTTTCGGCACGACAGCGATTCGAAGGCACACGATGACAGAGCGACCACTGCGAAGAGATGGGTTTATCTGGGAAGCAGGAAACTGGACGAGTCATACACGTGGTGCAGAGGGGAAGATCAAGAAAGGATTTCAATAAATAGCGTCCGTCCCGATATCCCTGACGATCGGGGGCGTTGATATCCTGGGCAAATTCCGGATACCTTGAAAAGGCCACCGGACTCCTATGAACAGGACCTCAAATCACATTCTCTCTGTTGCGAAACCCGGAGATAGACCTATCTTTTCTGGACAGTTGCAATTCTTCTGTTATCGGCGGATACTCCAAGAAGGAGGAGCCAACATGAAATTCACAATAGTCATCACACGCGACGAAGACGGAATATACGTCGCGGAATGTCCGGCCATTCCCGGCTGCGTCAGTCAAGGCAAGACGGAGGAGGAAGCTCAGGCCAACATTCAGGATGCAATCAGGCAATGTCTGGAAGTTCGGGCTGAAATGGGCATGCCGTTGACTGTCACGACGCGTCAAGTTGAAGTCGCCGTGTAATGCCGTCCGCCCCTATTCTTCGCCCATCTGAAGCAGCGCAAATCTTCCAAACGCTAGGTTGGCAAGTAGTTCGACAAAAGGGAAGTCACATTATCATGACGAAACCAGGCCACAGCGTCACTCTCTCCATCCCTAACCACCCAGAAGTTGCACGCGGGACCCTCCGCAGTCTTATCTCCAAGGCGGGATTAACGGTTGAGCAATTCCTTCACGCTTCTAACAAATAGTGAAACCGGCCGATTGTCTCGTTGCAGGATGTGCCCAAAAACAGAGATAGCCTTTGCCATAATCCCATTGTGAACCGATCACGACGGTTTGAAGACCCCGTGACCAGCATGGCCCACGAGGAGCACGTCTCTGTACGCGGGCTCACCCGCTCAGCGGCCTCTTGGGACCCGAATCACCCAATCCGAGACAAGTACTCCTCCCTCGTCCTCCCATGCCCCTCGTCCCGTTCCTGGGAGTCCTCAGGTCACCCCAGTCAGCGCCCAGCACGAAAAATAGGAAAAATAGGGACAGACACTATTATCGTGACAATTTGTGGTGTTCGCAGTCATGATCGTGCATGCCACGGATTACTCGAACAGTATGCATCCGGCCACCCGTATCATGTGAGGCAACGAGGGAATTATCGTCAGGCGGTCTTTAGGAACGACAGCGATTCAAAGGCACACGATGACAGAACGGCCACTGGAAGAGACGGGGTCATCTGGGATGTGCGCAGGAAACTGGATGAGTAATACACGTGCTGCAGAGTGGAAGGCCAAGAAAGGTTTTCAATAAATAGTGTCTGTCCCTATATCACTATACTTCGACTTCCAGGTGCGGGTAACCTCAGGCGGCGGCTCCAGCGATCATAAGGGGATGTGGGTCACGGTGAGATGGGGTCTCGTCACGACAATGGACACTTGTCACTAATCATGCTACGCTGAGCCATGATTCAACGGTTCGGGCATAAGGGGTTGAGACGGCTGTTTCAACAGGGTGATGTCAGGGGCGTCTCCCCGGATCTACTCGAGAAACTCGAAAACATCCTGTTCATGTTGAACCGCGCCAGAAGGTCTGAAGAAATGAACCTGCCAGGTTTTAGACTGCACCGGCTCAAGGGTGACCTCACAGGCTTCTGGAGCGTGACTGTCCGGGCAAACTGGCGAGTCATCTTCCGCTTTGAGGAAGGCGACGTATATGATGTAGATCTGATCGACTACCACTAGTAGGGAAAAAGGAGAATACGGCATGCGTATGAAGAATCCCCCCCACCCCGGAAGGATTGTCCGCCAAGAGTGTATCGAGTCGCTCGGAGTGACTGTTACAGACGTAGCGAAACGCCTTGGTGTGACGCGGCAGGCCCTCAACAACCTGGTGAACGAGAAGGCCGGGATCTCTCCGGAGATGGCGATCCGACTTTCTAAGGCCTTCGGCAGCAGCCCCGAGGTGTGGCTCGGTCTACAGATGGAGTATGACCTTGCTCAGGCAGAACGACACGCTGCGAAGATCAAGGTGAATCGAATTACCGCCACACATCCTGCCCCGCGCTAGGGGACGCAGGTCTCTGTCATCGGCAGGGCGGGGCCTCAGCAGCGCAAGTAGCTTGGCATGCGCCGCACATGGCGAGATAGAGCGCCGCCCGACGCAGCGGCTAGTAAAGAGGTAAATAGGGACAGACACTATTTATCGTGACGATTCGCGGTGTTCGCGGTCATGATCGTGCATGCCACGGATTGCTCGAACCGTTACATCCGGCCACCCGTATCATGTGAGACAACGAGGGAATGATCACCAGTCGGCCTTTCGGAACGACAGCGATTCGGAGGTACACGATGACAGGGCGGCCACTACGAAGGGATGGGTTCATCTGGGGCGCAGGAAACTGGACGAGTAATACACGCGTAGCAGAGGGGAAGACCAAGAAAGGATTTCAATGAATAGTGTCTATCCCTATATCGAGACGGTCGTCTCTGACGGGAGCGGCTACTGCTGTGGTACCACGGTCGTTCCCATATCTCGTTTGATGAGCACCGTCGTCCGCGGCGAGGCCACGATGTCCTCGATGATCGTCAGCCCGCCCACCCTGAACTCCAGGGTGTGGGATCCAGCCGCCACCGGGACGATGACCGGTCCCTGAAACTCCTTGGCCATCCCCACCCGGGTGCCATCCACCAGGATCTCCGTCTCTCCAGGCGTCACCTCGATCTGGAGCGACGCACCGCCCGCCGCAGCGTCGTAGTCGTACGCATACGGTGGCACAGCGGGAGGGTAGGCGTACGATGGAGCGTACCCACCATAGGGGTGCTCAGGGTAGCCGTAGTATCTGGGCGCTCCCCACCCGTACGGCGCGTACCCTCCATACCCCCACGGGTTCCACCACCCACCAAATTCGACGACGACGCCACTGCTGAACCCTCCGTGACCATGCCGGCCACCATGGTGACCACCCCAATGATGGCTGGCACCGCCATGACCACCGCCATGGCTGCCACCTCCCCGACCACCACCCCCACGGCTGCCAGCACACGCCTCCGTCAGCGGCACTGTTACCGCCAGCACGCTAACAAGGATCAGGACGCTCCACCGTAGTACGCCATTCACGATGTTCATTCTCCGGCTCCTTCAGGCGCGATCACCAACCACCATCGCCCTTCGCATATAACTACGCTTGAATTATGTCGGTGGTCACACCGGCGATAGTCTGGAGTTTGCACATTAGCACCTCAGTCATTCCGCCTGCATTCCACCTCTGATGTGGAACTCATGGGTAATGAGGTACAATAGGTGGGGAGCGTCCAGCACTCCGATGTCTAACTGATTGAAAATACAGGGATGCTTATGCCGTCACAGGAGGGTCAGACAACTCTGGATCTGCTTATCGAGGTTCGAATCCTTGCCCCTCAGCCACTCGTTAACAGTCGTTGCGCTCTCCCGATATCAGCGCCTTCAACCGGGCATAGTCGTAGCCTAAAAACCACAGTACCGACTCTGCGGCCTTCAGCGTGAGTTCCGTGTACTTCTCGACATCGTATCCCAGGCTGCCGTCGTAAAAACCGTACGCTTTTGCTTTCGAGACGTGATCGTTGGCTTTAGAGTCCACGATCACAAGCTGGATCGTCTCACCTGCAGAGAGATGAACCCCTCGACTCGCAAGGTCCTTGGCCGCCTCCGAGAGGATCGTGTCGGTCTTGTACGCCACAGGTACTAGAGACAGGTGTCTGGAGATGGCCAACTCCGCAAGCGGTACCCCGCCGCTTCGTAGTGCATCAACGCGTACCCTCAGCTCGTCGAGTAGTTCAGGGACCCGCGCTGTGCATTCGTCGTAGGTTCTGGCCTGCGAGAGCGTCTTAAGCATCGCAGCCTGGGCGCTCCGCACAAACCCCGGCGTGTCTGAGCGCCTGACCTCCAGGCCCCGCACCTTGAGTGTGCCGTCTACGAAACAGCCGAAATAGCGGTTGGGGACCGGTGCCTTCGGGGATACCCGTGACGGCAGGAATGCGATCCAATGGTACACCCCTTCAATGGCCATAGAAAGCCCGGTCTGCCGCGAGATGTCTGCCGCCAGCCGCTCATAATCCTCCCGTGTCGCGCCCGCCTTCTTCAGCCACATCGAATCGACAATCGCATGGATGAGCGAGTAGCCTTGTGCCTCAGCGATCTCCTTGGCAGCCAGCAGCGTCTCCCGCGCATAGGCGGTGACCGCCTCGTGCCCTTCAAGCCGTCCGAAGCGCGCGTTCCGGTATCCCTGATACCCGAATGAGACCAGGCCAAGCCACTTGAGAGCAGACTGTCGCTTGTTGTACAGCTCGCGCTCGTCCGCCGTGACTGCCTGCCGCATCAGCAGCTTGTAGGCGCGCCGCCGCGTGAGCACCGGCTCGAGCGTCCGAGGCACCAGCCCCCGCCGCTTCGTGCAGATGTGGTGGCCGATCTCCGGGACCCTGTTCTCCGGACAGCAGGCGCACCGCAGAGTTTCCTGCGAGATGTTATACTTGACCATGATGCTGGGAAACATTGAGCTGAAGTCGAGCTCGCAGACCTGCTCGTACAACCCAATCTGCGGCTGAAAGACCAAGCCCCCCTTGTCTGTGAGCAGCAGCTCGCTCCCGGTCTTGAAATCCTCCGGCATTCGCTTGCGCCAGGGGATCAAATAGCCATCCTGGAACGCCACGTCAAGCTGCATTGATGAGACGCCCGTACCTGGAGAGGTCCTCGCGCAACGCTGTACCGGTAGCTTCGTGACCCGGGCCAGCTCCATCAGGCCGTCCAGACCCGTCTCCTTGACAACAAACGAGTTCGCGATATCCAGGTGCCAGCGGCCATGCAAGATCTGAGCACCCGCCTGATAGACGATCCTGCCGTAGGTGAAGAAGCTCCTGGCCTGCTTGCTGGTCATCCCTGCCGCGCCGTCCCTGTTGAAGTCAAGCGGGATGCCACACGTATCCGCCATCCTCCGGAGTCTGGGAAGGATGTACGAATCGCCGTATCGCGAGAGGATAACATCGGGGTCGTACTTCTGGAGTAGGCTGTTCAGACTCCTCAGAAGCTCTGCCCCTTCCGCCTCGAAGACGAACTCGCGGTCATCGACTGACGCGATTAACCGGGTGGTCCGGGCGTGGCTCGGGTTGGCCTCATGCTCCATCCGCAGTTGCAGGAAGCGAAGCGGCGGGATGGGGTAGTTGACAGCCCACGGCGAATCCAAGAGCTGGATCTCTTTGAGTCGTAGGCTCTCATCGTAAGTCAGTTCACACTGGGCCAGAGGGAACAACCCCGTCTCGTAGAGATAGCGCTGCGGTAGCAGGATATCGCAGTTGTAGAAGGTGAGCTCCGGGTTGAACCGATAGGCCAACTGGACAAAGGCGGAGAACCTGTCGAGTCTCGACGTGCTGACCTTGAGCACGGGGATGAAACGATTCGACAACAACTCCCGGCGCTCTGTCCACTCCGTCGTGATCGGCAGGCGCTGCCGGAGCATGTAGGACACGCACGCCTTGAGCGCCGCGTCTGGGCCGGCAAGGTAAAACGACGCCCAGTACGTGTCAACCAGGCGGAGGCATTCCTGCTCGGTCTTGAGCCAAAGCACCATCCCGTCCCTGGACGGATAGAGATCAAATAGCCAGCCCTTCTGTGTGCGCAACTCGCTGCTCCAGAATCCTGAGTTCCTGTTTCAGTTCGATCAGCATGCAGATCAGCATCGTCTCGAACGGCTTCGCGTTGCTGGCATAGGCGCCGGCCTGCATCTGGATCTTCGGCGCGATGAACAGCTCATCGAACAACTCCTGGTCGTCCCTACGCAGCGCCCGCCGAAATCGCTTCCACTCGTCCTTGTCGAGTTCTTGCAGGATCAGCATGTTATACGTCGGCAGCGTCCTCCCCATGGTCCCACCTCGCTTTCGTAACCCGCTATGTTGTTGTCATGGCGAAGGGCAAAGCCCCGAAATCACCTGAGCAACTACTCAGGTAACTACTCAGGTGTTTAGGCTGAAGGCTGAAGGCTGTTAGGGGTAAGTCATGCGTGATCATACAAAACTCCGAAAAGGTCTTGAATGGATCGATTCGTGCCTTGCGAGATAATTTAGAACCTTCAGCCTTCAGCCTAAACACCTAAGTAGTTACACAGTAATTATACGGATGACTAATACCGTGAGTCAAAAAAATCGCTCAAAAACCGAATGCCTCCTCATGATTCGGCTTCAAGCGCAGCGCCTTTTGGCGCCCCGTTGCTTTGGCGAACGCTAGCGATCAGCGGCGCGCCGCTTTTTGCGCGCGTCCGTGTGGATGCGGTCGTTCTACGTCGATCAAGCACGGCCCGCACAGTTCGACAGCCTTAGGATACTGCGTCTACGGTTGGTGTCGCGACGACTTCAAACTCCTCTTGTAGCCTATGTAGTAACACGTGGTTCATTCTGTCAAAATACTCGCTCGAAAGGATTGGTGCGTGCAAAAGTCTCCCCGGTACGACTTGAGCGTAATTCGTCGTATCGAACGACAATGACTCTAAGAGGTAGGGTGCCTGAAATAGGATGAGCCGATCAAAAAGCCGTTCGAACGAAGACTTTGGGCGCCGACGAAAATCGTGCTTGTCGGACAGTTGAATCCCCTCCAGTGCAAGCGCTTTGGTCCCGCGCTCGAAGAGCATGGATAACTGATTCCCCGTAGAATGCGTAATGTTGAAGATAGGGGTGCCAGAAATCTCTTGATCCGCTATGCAAATCATTGCGTCAATGACGTAGTCGACCGGCACGAGATTAAGGCGCAGGTCTGGATCAGCGGCGACGCGAAGTCTCAGGTTCCGGTCAAAGTCAGGTCCGAATGCGTTCTGTAGCATACGGCGCAAAATATACAGGGCGCGAAATACACCCTGGTATCCGTTGTAACTGAGGCACTGTCCGTTTGTGAAATGTCCGGAAACAACCGACGGACGGTAGATTCGCACATCCAGATGTCGCTCCTCGCGTGCCGCCATGACAAGGTGCTCAGCGCGAGATTTAGTCCATTCGTACGACGTACGAAACGCACCGTCACGTCTGTCGCTCAGGCGCTCGAAACATGTGTCGTTGATTTGGAGCCCGGCGTAGGCTGTACTCAGGAAATGAAATCGAATGGATTGACCTGTCAGGGTATGAGCGAGATCGAGCGCATGTTTGGTACCAACGACGTTAGTATCAACAATGGCTTTTCGATGCGACGAGCCGATCTCGAAATTGGCGGCGCAGTGCCATACGTCGGTCACATTCTGCAGCCTGCTAACCATTGATGACGTGAGCCCTAGTAGCGGACGGGTTACATCGCCTTCCAGCACGGTAAGACGTTCAAGAACGGCAGGGTTACCCCGTAGTTCGTGCGCAAGTAACGCTTGGGGTAATTGGTCCGGCTTACTACGGACAAGCGCGTAAATCTGCCAACCTCGATTAAGCAGTGCCGCCGTGAGGAACGATCCCAGGAAGCCGGCGGCGCCTGTGATCAATGCTGTACGGTTTGTCATGGTTTTATTTCTCGGCAGAAATGAGGCTATAAAGATACGCGGTTGGCTTTGTCCGGACCCTTCGAAATCCAGCAGTGCGCAAGAGTTTGCCCATTGCCACTCTTGTTCTTAGCCCTCCTTCCGGACTGATTAGCAGCATCAGAAGATCGATCAATGCGGTCAGTGACGCCTTCTCTGAACCTTCGCGCAGCGTTTCGAGAATGACGATTCGTCCCCCTGGTTGCAGAGCCGCATGTGCTTTCTCCAAGAGACGAAGCGCCTCCTTATCGGACCAATCGTGAAGGATGCGCACAAAGCAAATGGTATCGACCCCATGCGGGTAGTCCTCGTCAAAGAAATTCCCCGGGTGAAATGTCACGCGCGCGTCAGATGCCGGATGCTGCTTGGACAAGGCCTTCCCGCGTTCACAAATTTCGGGAAGGTCGAACACCGTTACGCGAAGGTTGGGATATCGTGCCGCCAGCGCGTGAGCTGTAGCTCCGAGACATCCGCCCACGTCGAGAACGTGCCGCGCATTGGAGAAATCCCAAAACTCACCGAGGAGTAGCGCGGGTGCAAACCCACTTCCGTCCATATCATCCGGGTAAGAACCTGTACCGGCGCCAAAAAAGTACCCATATTCACGGCTGGCCGGATTTCCTGTTTTGAGCGTGTGTTCAAGTGTTCCGCACCCAAGATACAAATGATCAAACAGCGCGACGGCGCCACGTTGATCGGCTATGCGACCGCGTACCAAGAGCTGCTCAGAGAGCTCAGTGTTACGGAACAGTCCATTCTCGCACCGCAAGAGCCCTATCGCGGAGAGCACATCAAGAAATACTCGTGAGGTCCGCTCTTGAAACCCCAAATACGCGACGACTTGTTCTACTGTCTGCCCGTCTCCCCCCCGCGACAGCCACGTGAATAGATCTCGTTGAACCGCGATCGCAAGCGCTCGAGATGCAAAAGCGCCCGTCATCAGCCCGAAGAGTTGTTTTTCAAATCGACTTAGCATCAAGACTCCTGTCCGCAGATAACCCCGATTGTTCTGTACTGCGATCAACTGGCGCAGGTGCATGTGAACAACTATGCTTGCGACGTATAACTATTCAGTAAGCCGCTTACGTTTCGTATGCCAAACCTGAGAGGCGGTCAAGTCTTTTAGCTGTGCTCCTCACCATGACCGACTTTTCCAGGGAGAGCCCTGTACTGAGCGTAGCCGAAGTAGTGGAGGTGACCAGCTTGACAACTCGATCGGCCGTGGCGATCAGGGCATCCAGCAGCCCGTCCCGGTCACGGAGACGGATGGTTCGACCTGGCTCACTACGAGCGGCTGGTGTGGGACAGACCACCAGGACGAGGGTGCCTGCATCGGCCAGCGCCCGCAGATGGGCCACCGCTTTTCTGAAGATCCGCCAAGCCTCCCGCGGCGCCACGTCTTCATCATAGAGGTTGTGGAGAAAGCCGGAGGCGATCAGGATGCGTGAGGCATAGGTGTGCAGGGCTCTGGCGATGCGTTCCGTGATGAGGGCCTCCAGTTGATGGACGGTGAAGGTCCGTGAAATATGGAGGCAGTCGAGGAGCTCTTTCGGCTGCCTGTTCATGCGCGTCGCGACCTCGGCGATCAGGAAGGGGTTGACGGTGTTGGCCGAATCGATGAAGACGACATGCTCTCCTTTGGCGAGCAGCGAGGCGATCGCCAATAGGGCATAGGCGAGGACATCTTCACTGCCATAGAGCAGGACGAGGCCACCCTGCGCGCTCCACCGGTCGAGGGCGCAGGTGAACTGGGACAAGGGCGGCTTGGGCGTAAGCACACGTTGCATGACTACAGCTTCCGATAGACGCCGATGACCTTACCCAGGATCTGAAAACGCTGCTCTTGCGTGATCCTGATCGGCGCGAACGCCTCGTTCTCCGGCATGAGGACGACCGTCGTGCCGTCCGTCTGGAAGCGCTTGACCGTGGCCTCGTTCTCGACCATGGCCACAACGATCTCGCCAGGGTGGGCCTCCGGCTGCGCCGCCACGAGCACGAGGTCGCCGTCAAAGATGCGGGCATCGCGCATGCTGTCGCCATGAACCTTTAAGAGGAAGGTCTTCCCGCTACCGGTCCATTCCTGGGGAAGCGGGTACGTGGCCTCGATATGCTCTTCGGCCAGGACCGGCCGGCCGGCCGCCACCCGACCGAGTAGAGGCGTGAGGGTGGTGCGTTGCTCCTGGCGCAGTTCGATGGCCCGCGCCCGCTTGGGCGTGCGGGTGAGATGGCCGGCCTTCTCCATACGCTCGAGGTGATACTGGACGCCCCGAATATAGATCTTCAAGTGCTGGGCGATCTCGCGCTGCGTCGGGGGGGCACCATGCCGGGCCTTATAGGTGGCGATGAAAGTCAGGATCTGCCGCTGCCGGTCGGTGAGTACCATCGAGTCTCCCTGATTTTCTCCTCTGAACCTCTACTCCTTAGTAGTATATATATGACTAATACGTCAAGAAAATAATGCTTCTTCCGGATGTTCCGTGGGTACCCGGGCCTTCCAGGATCCGATCACCCCCACCTTCATCCTCTCCCCTCAAGGGGTAGGAGCACAGCTACCCTATTCCCCAGAAGGGATATTGAGCCCTCTTGTACCCACGCTAGTGCCGGAAGAACCGAAATAATTATTGATCCTTGCATAAGTCATGCATGCCGTGGATGTCTCCCTCCGCTCATGGTGAGCCAGGCGAACCACACGCGGATCAGTCTTATTGGGCCAGGAAGCGATTAGTTAAGGGGGCGATATCCTCGGGGTGGTCTCTGAGTGGTGGAAGCGAGACAGTGATGACATTGAGGCGGTAGTAGAGATCCTCGCGGATCGCTTGGTCCAGGCATCAGTTAGTGGCGGCAACTAAGCGGAGGCCGGGCCAGTGAATGGCCCTAGGCAAGGTTACGAGAGTCAGGCTATATTGGTAAACCCTTGCTCTTTAAAATGCTTGTCGAAGGCAAAGACGGTGTTAATCCCTGATGTGCGCATGACCTCAAAGCTGACACAATCCACTATGCTGAGATCTCGTCTTGATGCAGACAGAAGGGCCGCGACCCCGGATCGATGTGTACCCGAGGCAATAAACTCAATGTTGATCAGCGGGAGTATATCGTCCTGAAATGCTCGTGCCGCTTCCATGCCGAGGCGATTTTGCAAAAGCGCAAAAGTTTCCACCAGAATATAATTGCTCGTAACAGGGGGGATCTCAACAGAGAAGTGCGGATGATTCGTCTTGGATACCGGCGTGACGGGTAAGTCATTGCATCGTATGCCTCTCGTGCCACTGCCTGTGACTGGCCGGGCCCGGTGGGTCGTCATCACGATTGGAATCGTGGCGGGACTCATCCTCTTCGTGCTTGGCAGTATCTCCCTGCTGCTGCGGACTCACTCTATTCAGGCGAAGATTCGATCCCGAATCCAGTCCGAGGTCCAGGCACGATTCGACCATGAGGTCCAGATCGGCGAGGTACGCGTGAGCGCGGTCCTCCGATCATTGAATCTCCGGGACGTCCGAATCGCGAGCCGGGAGCGGCTCCAGGACGGAGTCCTCGCAAAGATTGAGGAGGTGCAACTTTATCCGAACCTGATGGACCTCCTTCGGTTCCGCCTCCGCCTTGGCCGGATCGTGCTGCGTCACCCCATCGTTCGGTTAGAACTGCCACGCCCACAGACGGAACCGGGCTCACCGATGCCCGTTCTCCTGCCGGTCGGCATCGAGCACGTGGAGATCCGGGACGGATCGGTCCTCTGGCGAGACTCCGGCATCGAACTGACACTGGTCGGGCTCCACGCCGACCTGCGAGCAACCGCAGGGGTGGTCGGAGGGACGCTCAAGATTGAAGAGAGCAAGATCCAAGGAGGAGCAACGCCGTTCCTCCTTCGCGATCTCACCCTGAGGGCGGAGGTTGACGGAGGCGACATCCAGGTCAAGCAATTCCACCTCTCCGTCCTGGGGGCCGCCGTTCAGGGAGCGGGTCGCATCCACAACTTCCTGACCGACGCGACACTTGATCTGACCATGCAGGCGCGTGGTGGGCTTGACGGGCTTTTTCCACTGAATCTGCCCATTCCCCTTAGGGGGGCTGTCCTGCTTGAGGGGAAGGCGACAGGACCCCTGACAGATCCCTCTTTCACCGGTTCCGCCGCAGTGGGCAACGGGCAGATCGAGCAGGTCGCTATGTCGGGAATGACCGTCGCGGTTCTGGCAAATCGCCGTGAGCTTCGCCTACAGGAGCTTACCCTACGAACGGCGAGAGGCGATCTGACCGGAGACATCATGCTTATCTGGGAGAAGCTTCGATACCGCCTCGCCCTGCGCGGGGAGCAGGTCGATTTGGCCGACATCCTGCGCCTCTTTACGGAAAAGACTCCGGTGGGTGGGCAGGCCACGATCCAGATTCAGGCGACGGGCGAAGGGGCTGACCTCAGGGGGCTGCGAGGCCAGGCCCACATCCGCATCGCGGAGTTGTATCTCATCGATCGCCCCGAAGAGCGGGGTCATGGTCAGTTCGTCCTTGAAGCTCGAGATGGTCGGATCCACGTCCGGCAGGGCACGGTCGAAATTGGCCGCGCGCGCCTGCAAGCCGAGGGCGTCGTTCAGCCGAACGGGGAGGTAAGTCTCAGCGTGTACGCCCACTTCCCGCAGCTCGAGCACACCGGGCGCCTCGTGGGCATCGATCCTCACGCGCTTGCCGGACAGGCCACCCTCAAAGGGCAGATCCGAGGAACGCCAGAAACCCTCCACGGACAGGGCACGGTGACGCTCACGAACGCCCTTATCCTCAAGGAGCACTGGGACCGAGGGCGCGCCACTGTGCACCTCGATCAGAGAGGGCTTCGCCTTGAGGGCCTCGAACTGCACCGGGGAGGCGAGATGATCGCAGGTCGCTTCGAGGTAGGCTTCAATGGTGTGTCACAGTTCGACTTGAGCTCGAATCGGATCGCTATTGAACGCCTGGCGCTCCTCCGGAATTCAGGGCTCACGGGGACGGTGCGGGCCTCGGCCAAAGGGGAAGGACCGATCGGCCAACCAAACGTCACGACGACACTCGAGGTTGGGGACCTGGCCTACCGGGGGACAAGCCTCGGCCGAGGGCACGGCACCCTGACCTGGGAAGGGGCTCGGGCGCGCATGACGGGACTCCTGAGCCTCCCTGACCGAGGCTACATGCTCCAAGGCGTGGTCACGGCCACGGGCGCCAGCCCATACGAGGGAACTCTCACGCTGGAGAAGGGCGATCTTGGGTCCCTTCTGAGGATCGTCGGGGCTTCCCTTCCCAATCAGATGGACGGAGTCGGTTCAGGACGGATCGAAATCGGCGGTCGGCTCGGGGAGCAGAGGCCTGAGCGGGTGACCGTGGACCTCGAAACGGCCCAACTGAATTTCCGAGGGCACGCCTTTCGGACCCAGGATCGGACCCGTCTCGCGTTTCAAGGAGGGCGACTTATGATCTCAGCGCTGTCGCTTCGAGGCGAGGGGACTGAGGTCACCGTGGGGGGGACCATCGGTGAGGAAATGGACGTGACAATCCGAGGGGCTGTCTCCGGGGCACTGGCCAGCGCCCTGCTCCCCGATGGCCTCGACGCCACAGGGGTGCTGGACCTGGATGTGAGGATTCAGGGGACTCAACGGCTTCCTCGCTATCGTGGACATCTCCGCACGAAAGACGCCTCGCTCACCGTTCGGGGGCATCCAGGGCCCCTGGAACATCTTGCGGGAGAGATCCAGTTCAAAGAGACGTCTGTCGAGACCACCCATTTGCAGGCTCGCTGGGGTGGTGGGACGCTGGGCGCGACGGTCCAGGGTAGACTTGAGCAGCCCGGGTGGCGCTGGCGAATTCAGTTGACCATGGAGGAGGGTCGCGCCGAGCGAATCGTCAAGGATCAGGACTCATTTCTTGCGACGGGACAGGTGCGGGCAAGCGGGGTAGTCACGGCTGGAGGGGGTGAGTATTTTCTTCGCTCCCTTGGGGGGCGAGTGCGGATCGAGATGGTCGATGGGAGGATTCAACGCTCTTTCATGATCGAGAAGGTTCTGAGGATGACCAACCTCACTGGGCTCTTCAAGAAGGGGCCAGAAGGGAAAGGGATGCCCTACGATGACATCAGCGCGACCTTCAATCTCAAGGATGGGATCGCGAGAACGGAGGACCTGAAGCTACGGAGTACGGCCCTGCGTGCCGGGGGCGTCGGCCAGTTTGACTTAGCTCATCGCACGGTCGATGTGGTCCTCGCGGTGCGACCGCTGAGCCTCACCGACGAGGCTCTCAAGGCAACCAGCGAACTGCCGATCATGAAGGAGCTTAAGATCGGAACGCTCCTCTTCGGGAAAGAGAAGAGCATTCTGGTAATCTCGTTTCGAATTCACGGACCCATAACCCAGCCGGCGGTTGAGGGCATCCCGACTCAGTCGGTCGAGCGAGGGGTTCTCGGGATCTTCAAGCGGATCCTAGACCTGCCCGGTGACCTGCGCTCGGGTGGTGGCCAGGCCCCCGACCGCAGACCGGATCAGGGCCAGCCATAAGCGAGCAGGCTAAGAAAAACTAGGCTGAGGCGATAATAGGGACAGACACTATTTATTGAAACCCTTTCTTGGTCTTCCCCTCTGCAACACGTGTATTACTCGTCCAGTGTCCTGCGCACCTCCCAGATGAACCCGTCTCTTTGCAGTGGCCGCTCTGTCATCGTGTGCCTTCGAATCGCTGTCGTTCCGAACGACCGCCTGGTGATCATTCCCTCGTTGCCTCACATGATACGGGTGGCCGGATGCAACGGCTCAGGTAATCCGTGGCATGCACGATCATGACCGTACACACCACGAATCGTCACGATAATAGTGTCTGTCCCTATTATCCCAGGAGAAACTCCGACCCCCTCGGAAGAATTCCCACCCTCCTGAAGAGTTCCCGTGACGAGGGAATCCTCCCTTGATTCACATCGTTCCTTTAGTCATATATAGTTAGATAGGTATCCTTCCCCATTTTGCTGGCCCATTTGGCTGGTACGATCTTTGCTATATGAAGTGATTGTTAGTTGTCAGGCCAGATGAGGGATCGGTAAACATGCATGTAATGTTGTGTTCGAATAATACGGGTCTGGTGGACGCGGCATCCAGAGCGTTCAGCAAAGACGGGTATCGCCTTACGGTCTGTGAGTGCGGGCTGGAGGCTCTGGGGGTGGTCGAGGTCATGGATGCCGATCTCCTGATCCTGGATTTGGATACGCCTGGGCTTGACGGCCTCCTGATCGTCGCAGCCATCAAGGAGTTGGCCCCGACGCTGCCGATTGTGGCGGTTTCGACGAAGCCCCAGGTGGATGCGCGGGTCGTCTCCCACAAAGGAGTCTCCTATGCGATGCTACCGCCAGGATCTACCGAGGCGATGCAGGTGCTCTTGGCCGGGTTGTCGGAGACCGAAAGGACCAGGTTTCCGTCTGGCGCGGGATCAGTACAATGATGGGGATTGATTGAAGGGCTCTCTCTTTCAGAGGGATCTCGCAAGGTTGGATTGGAGTGATAAAATGAGCAGTCCAAATCATCATCTTCACGTATTTCGTCACTATGGACGGAGCAAATCCGTTTCTGATCCACGAGGTGGGATGAAGGAACAATTGCCCCAGGGGGGTCAGATGGTCAGCATTATCGAATACTCTGCGGAGAAGAAGGCCAGAAACAGCTACCCTCATAGGATCATCTCTCCTCCTATGCCGAGCCGATGTTGCCAGGCCCGTATGAATCGGATCGGACAGGTACAGGTGGAGGACGATAGCAGGTTTTACTATAAGCGGTGTTCGCACTGCGGCTTCACGGTCCGGGAGTTCATGTCAGCTATTGACATTGAGCGGCTGCTGGGCATGGACGTGTCGGACTGGGGGGATCGCACGGAGGCTTGGCTTGACCGGATCCAGCACGAGGTCGAGACCGAAAGAGCCGCCTGAATCGTCGAGGCGGTTGCAGGCACGCTCCAGAGGCCACCGGTGGTGGTGATTGATGCGATAGGGCGCGACACGGAAAAGGTGTGGAAAAAAGAGGCCGATGGCGCTAATATTAAGCGTTATTGGCGAGAGGGCTGGCTGGCCCCAAGCACCGGGACCGGTGAAGAGGCCCCCGCTATTTGAGATTCAAAAAGAGCAGAAGCAGGAGAGGGCGTGAGTAGTAGCTCGAAGGCGATCGAGGCCCTGGCCAACCAGGAATACAAGTACGGGTTTGTGACGGAGATCGAAGAGGAGTCCGTTCCTCACGGACTGAACGAGGATACCGTCCGTCTCATCTCTGCCAAGAAAAATGAGCCCGACTGGATGCTTCAGTGGCGCTTGAAGGCCTACCGGCATTGGGTGAAGCTGGAAAAGTCAGAGGCGGAGCCGAAGTGGGCCAACGTCAAATATCCGCCCATCGACTACCAGGGCATCCGGTACTATGCGGCGCCTAAGCAGCAGACGGAAGGACCCAAGAGTCTCGATGAGGTCGATCCGAAGCTGCTGGAGACGTTCGCGAAGCTGGGCATTCCCCTGTCGGAGCGGAAGCGGCTCAGCGGCATCGCGGTTGATGCGGTGTTTGACAGCGTCTCGGTTGCTACGACGTTCAAGGGGAAGCTGGCTGAACTCGGGATTATCTTTGGCTCCTTTTCCGAGGCGGTGCAGAATCACCCGGACCTGGTCAGAAAGTACCTTGGGTCGGTGGTGCCCTACACCGATAATTTCTTTGCAACGCTGAACTCCGCCGTCTTCAGCGACGGGTCGTTTTGTTATATCCCGAAAGGCGTGCGCTGCCCGATGGAGCTTTCGACCTACTTCCGCATCAACGCCGCCCAGACGGGCCAGTTCGAGCGGACCCTGATCATCGCCGATGAAGGGGCCTATGTGAGCTACCTGGAGGGGTGTACCGCCCCGATGCGGGACGAGAATCAGTTGCACGCGGCGGTCGTGGAGCTGATCGCCCACGATGACGCCCAGATCAAGTACTCGACGGTCCAGAACTGGTATCCGGGCGACAAGGAAGGGAAGGGCGGCATCTACAACTTTGTCACCAAGCGGGGCAAGTGCATGGGGAAGCGCGCCAGGATCTCCTGGACGCAGGTGGAGACCGGCTCGGCGATCACCTGGAAGTACCCGAGCTGCATCCTGCAGGGCGATGATTCGATCGGGGAGTTCTACTCGGTAGCGCTGACCAACCACTACCAGCAGGCGGATACCGGCACCAAGATGATCCATATCGGCAAGCGCACCAGGAGCACTATCATCTCAAAGGGGATCTCCTCCGGTCACGGGCAGAACAGCTACCGGGGACTGGTCAAGATCATGAAGGGGGCGACCGGCGCCCGGAACTACTCGCAGTGCGACTCCTTGCTGCTCGGCGATCAGTGCGGCGCCCATACCTTCCCGTACCTCGAGGTGCATAACAACTCCTCGCAGCTCGAGCACGAAGCGTCAACGTCCAAGATCGGTGAGGATCAGCTCTTCTACTGCAAGCAGCGCGGGATCTCGGCTGAGGATGCCGTCAATCTGATCGTTAACGGCTTTTGCAGGACGGTCTTGCGCGAGCTGCCGATGGAGTTTGCCGTAGAAGCCCAGAAGCTGCTGGGCGTGAGCCTCGAGGGAAACGTTGGCTAAGTAGGGGCGCTGCTTGCTGCGCCCATTTTGGGCAGGGCAAGCCCTGCCCCTATATTGGGTATTCGAAGAGGATAACCTTTGCTCATAATTAAGAACCTGCACGCGCAAGTCGGCGACAACGAGATCCTGCGTGGCATTGATCTTGTGGTCAAGGCAGGCGAGGTCCATGCCGTCATGGGTCCGAACGGCTCTGGCAAGAGTACCCTGGCCCATCTGCTTGCCGGTCGGGACATCTACAAGGTCACGGCCGGCCAAGTGATGTTTGAGGGGAAGGACCTGCTCCGAATGCCTCCGGAAGAGCGCGCTCGCGAGGGGGTCTTCCTGGGTTTCCAATATCCGGTGGAGATCCCTGGGGTGAGCACCAGCTACTTCCTGAAGGCGGCAGTAAATGCCACAAGAAAGCACCGCGGCCTCGAAGAGCTGGATGCTATCGACTTCCTCAATCTGATCAAGGAAAAGATGAAGCTTGTCGAGCTGGACCAGGGTCTCTTGAATCGTCCGCTCAACGAAGGTTTCTCCGGTGGGGAGAAGAAGCGGAACGAGATCTTCCAGATGGCCGTGCTCGAACCCAAGCTGGCGATTCTCGACGAGACCGACTCCGGCCTGGACATCGATGCCTTGAGGATCGTGGCGAACGGCATTGATGCGCTCAGAAGCCCGGACCGCGCCCTGATCCTGATCACTCATTACCAGCGGCTACTGAACTACGTCACTCCCGACTTCGTCCATGTGCTCTTTGAGGGGCGGATCGTCAAGTCAGGGGGGCAGGCGCTGGCCCTCGAACTCGAGGCGAAAGGGTACGACTGGATCAAGGCGGAAGCTGTACTTGCCCAACAGGCGCCTGTCCCCGACTCCGATCGGGGAATCGTGTAGGAGGCAGCAACGGCGTGATGCTTCAAGTTGCGGAAGAGCTGGACAGCTATCGCGTAGACTTCGAGCGGCTCGAGAGGGGCAGCGTGTGTAGGCGACCCCAGTGGATCAATCTTATCCGCAGGGCGGCGTTCGGCCGGTTCACCGAATTAGGGTTTCCCACGACTCGGCTCGAAAATTGGAAGTACACCAACGTCGCTCCGATCGTCAAGACCACGTTCACACGCGCCGGACAGGCGTCATCGCGTCATCGCGTAATCGCAATGGACGCAGTTACTCTCGAAGGGGTGGCGTGCGCCCAACTCGTCTTCGTGAACGGCCATTATTCGTCCGATCTTTCGTCGCTTGAGAAGCTTCCGGAAGGTATCACGGTGAGCAGCCTGGCAGCGGTTATCGCCAGCAACCCGGCTTCGGTCAAGGCGCACCTGGCTCAGTACGCCGGTTACCACGATCAGGCGTTCGTGGCCCTCAACACCGCCTTCATGGAGGATGGGGCGTTCGTGTCCATTCCAAAGGACACGATTGTCGACGCACCCATCCACCTGTTGTTCATCTCCTCCGCCCGCCTCGGGCCGACTGACGATGAGGGGGGCTCGGCCCCGGTGTCGTACCGGAGGAACCTGATCGTGGTCGGGTCTCACAGCCAGGCGCGGATCATCGAGAGCTACGTGGGCCTGGAACACGACGTCTATTTGACCAATGTGGTCACCGAGATCGTGGGCGGCGAGAACGCAGTAATCGACTATTATAAGGTGCAGCGGGAAAGCGAGGAGGCCTTCCACGTGGCAACGGCGCAGGTGCAGCTCGGCCACAACAGTACGTTCTCGTCCCACGCCATCGACCTCGGCGGCGCCCTCGTCCGGAACGATCTGAACGTGGTGCTCGATGGGGAAGGCGCCGAATGCACTCTCAATGGCCTCTATATGGTGACGGGTCGGCAGCACGTGGATAACCACACGCGGATCGATCATGCGCAGCCACATTGCAGCAGCCGTCAGCTCTACAAGGGTATCCTCGATGGGAAGTCGAAGGGGGTCTTTAGCGGCAAGATCGTCGTACACAAGGCTGCCCAGAAAACCGACGCCAAGCAGTCCAACAAGAACCTCCTGCTGTCGGAGGACGCCGTCATCGACAGCAAGCCGCAGTTAGAGATCTTCAACAATGACGTGAAATGCACCCATGGGACGACCATCGGCCAGCATGACCAGGAAGCGTTGTTTTATCTGCGTTCTCGCGGTGTCGATCTTGCGGCTGCCCGGAGCCTGCTGACCTATGCGTTTGCGAGCGAGCTGCTCGGTCGGATCAAGATTGAGCCGGTCCGAGCCCGGCTCGAAGCGCTTCTGCTCACGCGGCTTTGCGACGGCGCCGTACCCGAGGAAACGCCATGAGAGCAGTCACAGCGATGACCGCACAGGATACGCAGGCGCAGCCTACAGCGCGCTCGACATTCGACGTGGCGCGAATCAGGGAGGACTTCCCAGCCCTGCAGCAGCAGATCCGCGGCAAGCCGTTGGTGTACCTCGACACCGCGGCCACGAGTCAGAAGCCGAAGCGTGTCATTGAGACGATCGAGAAGTATTACCTGACTGAAAACTCGAATGTACACCGGGGGGTCCACCTCTTGAGCGAGCGGGCCACGGAGGCCTTTGAGGGTGCCAGGGCCAAGGTGGCGCGCTTTCTTAACGCGAGGGATGCGCGCGAGATCATCTTCGTTCGCGGCGCCACGGAGGGGATCAACCTGGTGGCCCACAGCTTTGCCAGGCCACTTCTTACGGTGGGGGACGAGATCCTCATCACCGAGATGGAGCACCACTCGAATATCGTTCCGTGGCAAATTGTGTGTAAGGAGACTGGCGCGGTCCTGCGGGTCGTACCGATCAACGACGACGGTGAGTTGCGGCTCGACGAGTATGAGCGGCTGCTCGGCCCGAGAACGCGGTTGGTGTCGATGGTGCACGTCTCAAATGCTCTTGGCACGATCAACCCGGTACAGCAGGTGATTGATATGGCGCATGAGCGGGGTGTGCCCGTCCTGATCGATGGGGCCCAGGCCGCGCCCCATCTGCCTGTGGATGTGCGAGCGCTGGACTGCGACTTCTATGTATGCTCCGGTCACAAGCTGTTTGGTCCCACCGGCATCGGCATCGTGTTCGGCAAGGCGCACCTCCTCGAGGCCATGCCTCCATACCAGGGTGGGGGCGACATGGTCCTCTCGGTCACCTTTGAGAAGACGATCTACAACGAGGCGCCGTTAAAGTTCGAGGCTGGGACTCCCCACATCGCAGGTGCTATCGGGCTTGGCGCGGCGATCGATTACGTGAGCAGCATCGGGCTGGATCAGATTGCCGCCTACGAGGGCGAGTTGTTGGCGTATGCGACGGACGCCATCTCCGCCATCCCCGGCCTGCGGATCATCGGGACCGCTAAAGAGAAGGCGAGTATCCTGTCCTTTGTCCTTGACGGTGTTCACGCGCACGACATCGGTACGATCCTGGATCAAGAGGGGATTGCGATCCGGACCGGCCATCACTGTGCTCAGCCGGTACTGCAGCGATTCGGCGTGCCGGCCACCGCCAGGGCGTCGGTGGCTTTCTACAATACGCGAGACGAGATCGACGCACTGGTGAAGGCGATCTACAAGGTCACCGAGCTGTTTGGCTGATGTCGGACCTGCGCGAACTTTACCAGGAGGTCATCCTTGACCATAATAAGCGGCCGCGAAATTTCCAGAAGCTGGAAGGCGCGAACCGTGCGGCGGAAGGCTATAATCCATTGTGCGGCGACCAGATTACGGTGTACCTGCTTGTCGAAGATCATGTAATCAGGGATATCGCCTTTCAGGGATCGGGCTGCGCAATTTCTAAAGCCTCCGCATCGATGATGACTGCGGCTGTGAAAGGCAAGACTACAGCGGAAGCCGAGGGCCTTTTCGAGACCTTTCATAGAATGGTCACGGCCGATCTGAGCGTTGCATGTGATCCGCTCGTAGTTGGGAAGCTGGCCGCCTTTGCGGGTGTACGAGAGTTCCCAGTTCGGGTTAAGTGTGCTACCTTGCCCTGGCATACCATGCAGGCCGCGCTGGAGGGGAGAGGGCAGGTCTCCTCGACGGAATAGGATGTTTCATCGGATCAAGGCCAACAAAGGCAGCGATCAGTCTTCAGCACTCAGCGTTTTTGCGTGAGCTGACGGCTGACCGCTGGGAGCTGATTACTTATGAATACGAGTGAAATCGAGGCAGAGGTCATCGAGGCCCTGCGCACCGTTTATGATCCCGAGATCCCTGTCAATATCTACGATCTGGGGCTGATCTATGAGGTGAAGGTGGAGCCCTCTGGCTTAGCCAGGGTGGCAATGACCCTTACGTCGCCTCATTGTCCGGCTGCAGCGGAACTGCCGGCGCAGGTCGAGATGAAGGTGCGGTGTGTCTCTGGTGTGGCGGATGCCCAGGTCGAGGTAGTCTGGGATCCCCCATGGGATCCGTCCAAGCTGTCCGAAGCCGCCAAGCTCCAGCTTGGTTTCCTGTAGTAAAAGGTTTGTGCGTGTATCAGAACTTCAGTCAACCTAAACCACTTAATCAACGAGGAGAAGAACGATGGCGTACATTGTAGCCGAGCCATGTATCGGAACCAAAGACCATGCGTGCGTAGATGTCTGCCCGGTGGAGTGCTTCTACGAGGGTGAAGAGATCCTTTGGATTCACCCGGAGGAGTGCATCGATTGCGCCGCCTGCGAGCCGGAGTGCCCGGTTGCCGCGATCTTCGAAGCGACCCAGGTGCCGGAGCAGTGGCAACATTTCATCCAGCAGAACGCCGATGCGTGCAAGGACGGACATACCCTTCCGGTGGCGGTCCAGAGAGCTGTGTGGGAAGCTCAGAAGGAGGAGGAGGGGAGCGAGGCCAATCTCTATTACAAGAAGTACCCCGCGAAACACTAGGTAAGCTCTTGTAGCAACCCTCCGAACGGGGTGCGAAATCCCCCTCACCCCCCCCTTTTACCAAAGGGGGGAACGGGGGGTTTCGGGCTACGAGGGTGGGGGAGGTCGACAGATGACAGCGTTTGTGAAGGTGGCAACAACCGGAGAGTTGGCCCCCGGCCAGGCTAAGCAAGTGGAGGTTGGGGGCAAGACCATCGCCCTCTTTAATGTTGGTGGGTGCTACCACGCCATCGATGATACCTGTACCCACGATGGCGGTCCCCTCTCCGAAGGTGAAATTGAAGGGAGTACTGTCACTTGCCCCTGGCACGGGGCCAAGTTCAACGTAACGAACGGGGAGGTGATTAGGCCTCCCGCGCGAGTTGCAGCGCCCTGCTATCGGGTTCGTGTGAACGGCTCGGATATCGAAGTGGAGCCCTAAGTGGAGAAGCTATCAGCTTTCGCGGTCAGCTATCAGCTCGTCTGGTGCTCCCCCTATTTTATCTGATTTATCTGAGGCTGGCGGCTGAGCGCTGATTGCTGACGGCTTTTTTGAGTAAGCGCAAATGGCACACCTTACCGAATACTCCCCAACGTTTCTTGACACATTGAGCAGGCCTCTTCGCAATCTGCGCCTGTCGGTCACCGACAGGTGCAACCTGCGTTGTCAGTACTGTATGCCCGAGGAAGAATACGTCTGGCTTCCGCGCAAGGAGATCCTGACGTTGGAAGAAGTGAGCGGCCTGGTAGATATCTTTGCCGAGCTTGGCGTCAACAAGGTTCGCCTCACTGGCGGCGAGCCGCTCGTCCGCCGAGACCTTGCAGCCCTGGTCAGGATGATCGCGCGCAACCCGCAGATCAAGGACCTTGCCATTACGACAAACGGTATCCTCTTGGCTGAAGCCGCGCAGGCGCTGCATGACGCTGGTCTGCACCGCGTAACTGTGAGCCTGGACACTCTTCGCCCCGATCGTTTCACGGCACTGACAAGAAAAGACTCCCACGCAAAGGTGCTGAATGGGATCAAGACTGCGGGGCAAGTTGGCTTAAAGGAATTGAAGATTGATACCGTGGTCATCCGGGGGGTCAACGAAGACGAGCTCGTCGATCTGCTGGAGTTTGGCAAGCAGATCAGCGCCGAGGTCCGCTTCATTGAGTACATGGATGTGGGCGGGGCGACTTTGTGGTCGATGGACAAGGTCTTCTCTAGAGCCGAGATACTTGAGGTTCTCACGCGACAGTACGGCTATATTGAGCCGGTCGCTGCAGTGAGTGCTGCACCCGCCGATCGGTTTGTCCTGCCGGACGGCACGGTGTTCGGCATCGTCGCGTCCACAACTACACCGTTCTGCAGCACCTGCGACAGGAGTCGGCTCACCGCCGATGGGACGTGGTACTTGTGCCTGTACGCCCAACACGGGATCGACCTGCGATCTCCGCTCAGATCCGGGGCCTCGAAAGCAGAGATAATCTCCACCATCGTCTCCGTATGGACCATGCGAAGCGATCGCGGCGCAGAAGAGCGGAAAGAGATTCGGTCTAGAGACGTGTTGGTCTCGGTAGATAGACTCAGACAAGACCCCCGCCTTGAAATGCATACACGGGGAGGGTAGGCGGAGTCAGGAGCCTACCTTCCCGTCACAGAAGTCCTACGTACAATGGGCCCAGTGCGCCGGGTCACGTCTCTCGCTGCCTTAACCTCTACTCTGTTGTGAGCCATTACTGGTCTCGCAATAACCAACTCCTGTTAGAATGAAGCAGGGGCAGTCCGTAGAGCGTTTGCCGGGTCTCGTGATGAGGGAAGAGGAGGCGGCTGGAGGAGGGAAGTGGCGATGCGGATGTACGCGGCCGGCCAATGGATCGACGCAGAGAAGAAGATCAACGTCCTGAGCCCGTACGATGGAACGGTGGTCGATAGAGTGCCATGTGCGGATCCGGGCGATGTAGAGAATGCCATGGAGGGCGCAGTCCGTGGCGCGCGGACGATGGGATCGCTTCCCGGCTACGACCGCTATCGAATCCTGAGGGCGGCGGCAGACCTGATTGAGGCCCGGAGCGAGGATTTCGCCAGAACCATTACTCTCGAGGAGGGTAAGAGCCTGGCCGAGTCGCGCTTCGAGGTGAGCCGGGCAGTGCAGACCATGACCCTATCAGCCGAGGAGGCCAAGCGGTTACATGGCGAGACCATCCCCTTTGATGGCGCCCCGGGCGCTGCCGGTAAGTTCGGGTTCACGCTGCGCGTACCGTGTGGGGTCGTGGTTGCGATCAGCCCGTTCAACTTCCCGCTGAACCTGGTCTGTCATAAGGTCGGACCCGCTCTGGCGGCCGGCAACGCGGTCGTCATCAAGCCGGCCACGGACACCCCTCTCTCGGCGCTGAAACTTACGGAGGTGCTGCTGGAGGCCGGCCTGCCGGCCGACGGGATTGCCTGCCTGACCGGCCTGGGGGCTGAGATCGGCGACGCACTGTGCAGGGATCGTCGGGTCCGTAAGATCACCTTTACTGGAAGCCGCGATGTTGGAGAGCGGATTTGCCGGATGGCTGGGATCAAGAAGATCACCATGGAACTCGGCGGCAACTCACCCATCATCATCATGCCCGATGCCGATCTGGACAAGGTGGCCCTGGCTGTGGCCGCGACCGGCTACTCGAATGCCGGGCAGGTCTGCATCTCCACGCAGCGGGTCCTGACTAGCGAAAAGATCTATGGCGATTTTCTGGACGCCCTGAAGCCGAAGGTGGCCGCTCTGACCACGGGCAACCCCCTGGACGAACGGACCAAGGTGGGTCCGATGATCCGGGAAAAAGAGGCCATCCGGGTTGAGGAGTGGGTAAATGAGGCGGTGGCAGGCGGTGCGCAGGTTGTGACGGGTGGAGTGCGTCAGGGGGCTATATACGCGCCCACAGTCGTTGCCGATGTCTCCCCCGACATGCGGATCTTCCGTGATGAGCTGTTCGGGCCGGTGGTCGCGGTTACGCGATTCGACTCCATCGACGAGGCGATTGCGCTGGCCAACGACACGATCTACGGCTTGGCGGCCGGCATCTTCACTAAGAATTTGGAATGGGCGATGCGGTTTGCGCGCGAGGTCGAGGCGGGTAACCTGATGATCAACTGGGGCCCGCAATGGCGTGCTGACTTGATGCCCTACGGGGGACTGAAAGAAAGCGGCTTCGGCAAGGAAGGTCCGCGCTACGCCGTGGAGGAGATGACCGAGCTGAAACTGGTCTGCTTCCATTTGGCCGGCTAACGATTGTAACATCTCACGCCGAATGTCGAGTTCTGTGACACGGTGTTGCAGGAATGATCAATCTATTTCAATCAAGGCTCCTCAATGGGGTATTCGAGGATCCCGGCCTCTTTGTGAGGCTCAGGTGGGAACGACGCGCCCTTCTGTTGGATCTCGGTGATCTGACGGCGCAGCCGCCTGCCGATCTGCTGAAGGTTACCGATATCTTTGTTTCTCACACCCACATCGATCACTTTATTGGCTTCGATCATCTTCTGCGGATCGTCCTCGGTCGTGGTCACACGATTCGCCTCTTCGGACCGCCAGGCCTCATCTCGAACGTCGAAGGGAAGCTCTCCGGCTACATCTGGAACCTGGTTGAAGGGTACTCCCTCATATTCGACGTCCACGAGGTAAGCCCTGACAAGATTACCGCAGCACGCTTCCCATGTGGCGCTCGCTTCGAGCGGATCGATCTGCCGCCGCCTTCACCGTTTACCGGCGTGCTGGTCGACGATCCGTTGTTCCGGGTCGAGGCGGTACATCTCGATCACAAGATCCCGTGTCTTGCCTTTGCCCTGGCTGAAGCGCAGCGGATCAATATCGACCCCGAACGGCTGAAGTGCCTCGGTCTTTCGACCGGGCCCTGGCTGACCGAATTCAAGCGGCTGGTCCGCATGGGCGCGCCGGATGATACGATAGTCCGAGTTCCATGCGGGGATGAAACCGGCGAGACATTTCAGGAGCTGCTGCTCGGTGATCTTAGAGGCAAGATCGTGACCATCACGAGCGGTCAGAGGCTGGCTTATGTCACTGATACGCTATATTCCGATGAGAATCGGCAGAAGATCGTAGCCCTGGCGCATGATGCGGATATCCTGTTTTGCGAAGCGATGTATCTGGAGCGGGACCGGGATTGCGCGACCGAGCGGCACCACTTGACGGCGCGGCAGGCCGGACTCCTTGCCCGCGAGGCCAACGTGAAGGAGCTGGTGGTCTTTCATTTTTCCCAACGATATCAGGAGTGCCCGGAGGCCCTATATCATGAGGCCGCTGAGGCTTTCGGTGGCCCGGTCCGCTCGCACTAAACCTTGTCCCGCCGCCGGGTGTCGAAGGAAAAGATGTGGCAATCGGGCTTTGGGTTATCGCAGCGGATATGGATCCGTGAAACCGTAGAAACCATTTGAGAAGGAGGAAGTGACTATGCGAACAATCGTGACAGCCGCGTTGGTTCTAGTGGGTGTGTTGGGACTGGTGGTTCCGCCAACGTGGAACCAGGCTGCCTCGGCTGAAGAAGGTGCGGGTGGACCGGGGATGACGGGGCACCGGATGACTCCCGAAATGATGCGCGGGAGACATGAGATGATGCGGGGCAAGGGGATAGGCCCCTCGTTCTATGGGCGGGGGGGCCATGAAGGACCGCTCATCAGCCAGATGCTGATGTGGCAAGAGCAGTTAGGACTCAGCACAGATCAGGAGCGTACCCTCAGGGAGCTTCGAGTCAACTTTGAGAAGGAGTCGATCAAGCGGACTGCGGATATTGATGTGACGGAGCTGGAGTTGAACGGCCTGCTGGAGCAGGACAAGGTGGACGTGGCCAAGGTAGAGACGCTGGCGAAGAAGAGCGCGATGCTACAGGCTGAGCTTCGTGTAGGTCGTGTCAAGACGATCGAGGCCGGGAAGGCGGTACTGACACCGGAGCAAACAGAGAGACTCGATCGATTGGGCCACGAATCGATGATGGGTGGCATGGGCATGGGAATGAGGATGATGGGCCCAGGCATGCCTCAGATGCACCCTGGCGTGCGATAACTGGCGAATCGATATCGTCTGAGGATAATATAGGCAGGGGCGGATGCTCAGGACTACACGTCGAGGGGGCGGGCTGCCTTGCGCCGGCGATGGGCGAACTTCGTGGCCAGCAGGATTGCCTCTACCAGGCTGCGAGGGTTGGCGGTTCCTGTCCCCGCGATGTCGAAGGCGGTGCCATGATCTACTGAGGTGCGGATAATGGGGAGACCCGCGGTGACATTGACCCCCCGGTGAAACCCGATCATCTTGAGCGGGATATGGCCCTGATCATGGTACATGGCGACGACGGCATCGAATTCGCCAAGCTTGAGCCGATGGAATAAGGTATCAGGTGGGAAGGGGCCACTCGCCTTTATTCCCTCAGTCTTAGCGGCCTCGACCGCCGGCATGATCTCTTCTATCTCCTCCCGGCCGAACCGGCCGCTCTCGCCGGCATGAGGGTTGAGACCAGCGACGCCGATGCGCTTCTGCCGTGATCCGAGATCGCAGAGAACCTGATGAGCCAGGCGAATGACGGTCAGTATCCGCGCCCGTTTCACCTTGTCGCAGACGGTTCGTAACGAGTTATGGGTCGAGACATGGAGAACCCGCATCCGCCCGACGACCAATAGCATCGCGTAATCCTTAGTGCTGGTCCGCTCGGCGAGCAGCTCCGTTTGGCCATCGTACTTAAACCCTGCCAGGGCCATTGCCTCCTTGTTAAGGGGGCCGGTCACGACTCCATCCAGTTCACGCGCTATCGCGAGGTCGATCGCCCTATTGAGGTACTCCACCGCGGCTCTGCCGCAGTGCGGAGCAAGGACGCCTGGTGGGCAGTTCGCGGTATCAACATTCTTCAGGTCCAGCACCTCGAGATAGCCCGGGTCCGCTGTGACCTCAGCCGGGGAGGCGATGGACCGAACGAGGAGGTCGAGGTGGCAAAGCTTTATGGCCCGCCGCATGATTTCAGCCTCGCCGATGATCAGCAGACGACAGGCCGCCCGCACCTCCTCTTGTGTTACGGCCTTGGCCACGATTTCCGGACCGATCCCTGCCGGGTCGCCGATGGTCAATCCCAAAAATGGACGAAAGATCGTATGTCGGGGCATGATTCCTCCTGAAAGTAGGCTGGATGATAACACAAAGCGCTTCTTCTCCCCAGGCATTTCTGGTATAGTGACCCCGTGGCGCTAAGCTCCGTAGGCGTCTTTGGTAGCGGAACGAATAACTGGAGGGGGACTTATGCATCTGCCGAGCCGAACCGGCATTGTGTTCATCGCTATTCTTATCACCGCTTTCCCCTTGCTTTCGGCTTGCGCTCCCACGGCTACTCGCGAGAGCACCGGGGAGTACCTTGATGACACGGCTATCACCGCCAAGATCAAGTCTAAACTGCTTGGCGACCCTACAATCAGTGGCTTCGCAGTTTCGGTGGAGACCTTCCGCGGCCGGGTGATCCTGGCTGGGTTTGTCAACTCTCAGGCCCAAGTTGATCGGGCGATCGCACTGTCCCGAGAAGTGTCTGGCGTCAGGGAAGTACAGTCTGCGCTGGTGATCAAGAGCAGGTAGCGACTGAAGAGATAACTGCTGATGACGAGAGGCGTGCCCTGTAATGGTGCTTTCTTACCGCTTCTCTTTCCTGCCAGCTCACACTACCCCCGCCCGTTTTTAAGCCGAATGCAACCTCCTACCACCCACAGGTCGTGTGAAGACCCTACCTGTGCTTGGACTGGGACAAGGCCACGATTGGCGTCAGATGAAGCTTCGCACCGGGCGATGGGAGAGCGAAGAAAGAGTCTATAGGCGATGATGGCGACTGCGCTCGACCTGTTCTCCGCCTTCGCTGACTTCGTGCTTACGCTGTCTGTTTCTGTGTCGGCGCTCCAGTTTGTTGGGATCATCCTCGTCGCGTTTCTGCTCGGTCTGCTCCTCGGGCGGGTCACGAAGCGTGGGGTTAAACAAGCCGTTGAGAGTTCAAACGAACGGGAAGTGGGCCGCGTCTTATTGGATTTCGAGAGGTTGACACCACTTGGTCCCTCTAAAGAAGAAGCAGCAGAAAATTCGGCGATGGATATCTCTGACCTCCGGTCTGACCAGATGCGTAAGAAGCCAGGGGCGGGTGATCGAGAGGAACAACAGGGGCCGACATCACTCAAAGAATGATCCACATCACACGGTGTTATGGTCAGTGGATTTGAGAAAAAGTTGTGGTATTCCAACGGCATAAGATGGCCGCCAGTTTGGGGGCTAAATGGAGGGTTGGCGCCTCCTCGTGATCCTCGTTATGTCACCTTAATACGGATCTGCTGTTTCTCTTGATTTTTACGGCAGGCTTCGGCACTTTTAGCGAGTACGCTCTCTAGTTCAATGCTCACGCGCTGCATGGCACATACAATGGATACGACGCACCTGATGACGAGTTCGCTCGCAGAGATCTTTTCAAAGACGGCAGATGGGGCTCTCGGCGTAGATCAGGACCACATGATCACTCTGTGGAACGGGGCGGCTGAGCGCCTCGTGGGGTACGCGGCCACTGAGGTTATGGGGCGACCCTGTGCTGAGGTCTGGGCTGGAAGAAACCGAACAGGCTGCCGACTGTGCGGAGCCGACTGCTCCCCGATCACCTCGGCCAGGAAAGAGGAGCCGGTCGAGGGACGTGAGATTATGATCCACACCAAGGCTGGGCGCCCCCTCTGGCTCCACGTCAGCACCATCGTTGTCCCTGCCGATGCGCCGAGCCTCTTCACCATGGTGCACATCTTTCACGACGTGACCCGGCAAGTGGAGACCGAGATCCTCCTCGGCAAGGTGCAATCACTGCTGGGGGGTGAAGGAGACCTCACGGATGGCGGCAGGATGAGCCCCATGGAGAGCGCCTCCCCCTTGAAGGTGTTAACGCTCCGAGAGCAGGAGGTCCTCCGGTTCATCGCCCGTGGCGAGAGTGCCAAGGGGATTGCAAAACAGCTTCGCATCAGCACCACCACCGCTCGCAACCATACACAGAAGATCCTCATCAAGCTTGGCCTCCACACCAAACTCGAGGCCGTGGCGGTCGCCTTCCGCTACAAGCATTTCTAGCGCAGAAACTCATATTACTCAGGTAACTACTCAGTTAGATAGACTATAGGCTGTTAGACTGTAGGAACATGCCATGCGAGACCATACCAAGCTCAGAGCATTTGAACTGGCCGACGAAGCGCCTTGATTCGGTCCATGCGCAACGGCTAACAGCCTTCAGCCTACAGCCTAAACACCTTGTAGTTACGTTAACCCTGCCGAAGAGGAGAGAAAAATGCGTAACTCGTATCGTCGCATCTTGAGCCTTGGGTGCTTTATCCTGCTGCTCGCCGGGTGTGTCTCGGTGGGCGCGGAGTTCCCGACGCCTACTGCCGCGATGATCAAGAACGGGGTGACCACGCGGGCCGAGCTGCTTCAGCTCTTTGGTTCTCCGATCCAGGTCGGAATCGAGGATGGGGATCAGACCTGGACGTGGGTCTATGTGAAGGCGGGAAGCTTGAGCCGAACCCTCTCCAGACAGTTGCATGTTAAATTCACCGAACGGGGGGTCGTCAAGTCGTACTCCTACACCTCGAGCCTGCCGGAGGAGGTTCAGCGGGAAACCCGGTAAGCGTCTCGGGAGGAACGGGTGGGTACGGAAAGCGCCGGTTGAATGATCTTGACCATGATAGATGGTGATGGTATAAGCACAACTTAAGGACTATGAGATGAATGCCGTAAGCCTAGTTGTACAATCAGGGCTCGTTGCGAAGGCAGTGCTGCTCCTCTTGTTGAGTTTTTCCTTGATGAGCTGGACGCTGATCTTCATGAAGTTCGGAGTGTTCCGGCGAGGCCAACGGGAATCGACTCAGTTCCTCCGCATCTTTCGATCAGCCAAGAACCTCACGGCCGTTTTTGAAGAATCGAAGCGATTTGCGAAAAGCCCCATTGTAAGCGTATTTCAGGAGGGGTACCGAGAGCTCAGCCAGATGGTGAAAGGTGGCCAAGGTCCAGCCAATCAAGGGCCGGACGCCAATGAGCTAAGGGCAATGGTAGCCGAAATACCCATTTACAAGGAGCCACTCGAGCTCATCAGCCGGACCCTCCGCCATGCGAGTATGAAGGAGGTTGCGCAACAAGAGCGCTATCTGATCTTCCTGGCGACGACAGGTAACGTGACGCCGTTCGTCGGTCTCTTTGGGACGGTATGGGGAATTATGGATGCCTTTGCCAGCATTGGTCAGGCGGGTTCTGCGAACTTAGGCGCTGTGGCGCCTGGGGTCGCAGAAGCCCTGATCACTACGGCGGCCGGACTGGGGGCGGCCATCCCTGCGGTGATCGCCTATAACTACTTCTTGAATCGAGTTAGAAGACAGGCAACGGAGATGGAGATATTCGGTCTGGAATTTCTTACCTTGGCTGAACGGATTCTGGGAAGGAGCCGCTGACGGCGATGGTTTCATCGGGTACCGGTTCGGGTGAGCGACCAGGGGGCAGTGCACTCTCTGAGATCAACGTCACGCCGTTTGTCGATGTGGTCTTGGTCCTCCTCGTCATCTTCCTCGTTACGGCGCCGATGATGCTCAGGGGGATCGATGTCAAGGTGCCGAAGACCGAGACCAAGAATGTCGGGCCTGAGGAACGGCTGATGCTGACGGTTACCAAGGAGAAGGCCGTCTACCTGGATGATCAGCCCATCACTCTTGCCCGTCTGGAGGGAATCCTTGTCGGGCTTCGACAACGCAATGCAAAAGCTGCCGTGTTCCTTCGGGCGGATGAAGGAGTGGCTTACGGTGTTGTCGTGAAGGTCATGGATGCGGTGAAGAAGGCCGGCATTGAACGGTTGGGGATGGTGACCGAACCGATTCCTCCTGTGGCGAAGGGACGGTAGTGTGGCGGTGAGAGCGATTGGGAGGCGTCTCCCTTTGCCGGAAGGGTCGTCCTCGTGTGGTCTCTCGTTTTTACTCCATGGACTTCTGGCGCTTGCGGTGTTGTATGTCCCGCAGTGGCTTCACGGTAAACCATTCAAGGTGCCGGTCAGCTACGAAGTGACGCTCGCGTCTCTACAGGAGATAGACAGTAAGCAGAAGCCGGATTCTCCTCTCCTGGCAGGGCAGAAGATCGCGACCGCAACGGCGAAAGTCGTCGCTCAGCCGCGGGATGTTCTCACGCTACCATCGCTTCCCAATCCGAGCATTTCGGGGGCGGCGGTACGACCCCACGCCGCCCGAACGCGGACCGAGGAGATGACCCTCCCGGATAGGCACCGGTCATCCGAGCGCCAGCCTGTTGCACCTGTAGTGACGCCCCCTGCTCCCTCGAAGATCGTCGCTCCACAGGTGACTTCCGCTCCTGCCATCTCTCAGTTTGTAATCGCTCCGCCGGTCGGTGATCTTACAAAAGCGGGAGCTGGCCAGGGTATCGGTGTGGCTACGGAAACCGGGATAACGGTGGGGAACACTGATCCGGCGTTAGCCTATTACTTCGTCCTGATCCAAGATAAAATTACTAGTAACTGGACGCCGCCAAAGATGAGTCCTGGTACGACGGCCAGCGTGAGTCTCTCCATGAGGATCCTTCGTTCCGGGCAGGTTCGCAATCTCGCCGTCGGGTCGTCCTCGGGAGACCGTCTGCTTGACGACTCGGCAGTTCGCGCCGTCGGTCTCTCGAGCCCACTGCCGCCGCTGCCTCCACTGTTTAAGGCCGAGGCGCTCTCACTTGACCTGCGCTTCACATTTGTGGGAGAGAAGAGCTGATGCGATCCTACCGTTGCGTAAGCTCGGGTAGCGCGCTCTTTGTCTTCGGGCTATTTGTTATGGCGATGCTTCCGCTTCCGGCCCTCTCCGCAGAGGAAAAATATACCGTAGACATTGTTCGAAAGGAGGCACAGAAGATTGTCATTGCGGTCGTAGGCTTCCCGCCGCTGATGGCCGGCGCCAAGGCGGATGACCTCGGCACCCAGGCGGGCGCCATCCTGACCGATGACCTGAAGAGCGGGGGGATCTTCGACGTCATTGATTCGTCGTTCCTCCCAGTCAAGGCCACCCAGGTCGAGTTCGGGCAGGAGAAGGGGTTGTTATCGGCGCTGAACTCCCTGAAGGTCCAAGCCGTGGTGGTTGGAAAGCTTTCGTCTCGCGGTAGCGAGCTTATCCTGGAAGGTCAGCTCTTTGAGGTGACGAAGGGCGAGATGCTTTCCGGGAAGCGATATGTTGGGGATTCTCGGACCTTGCGGACAATGGTGCATCGTTTGGCAGACGAGATCGTCTTCCGACTGACTGGAGAAAAAGGGATCGCCTCCTCGCGGATCGCGTATGTCTCCTCCGTGAATGGCGCCAAAGAGATCTACGTCATGGACTATGATGCATATAATCCCATCCTCATCACCGGTAATCACTCCATTAACCTGTCGCCGCGGTGGTCTCCTGATGGCAAGAAGATCGCCTACACCTCCTATCGTGATCAGAATCCAGACCTGTTCGTGATCGATCTGGAGACCGGCCGGCGTCAGAAGATCTCGTCAAACCCTGGGCTCAACGTTGCCCCGGCTTGGTCTCCGGATGGAGAGCGACTTGCCTTTTCGATGAGCAGCGGTATGGGCACCAGCCTCTTTCTTGTCCGGCCGGACGGGACTGGCCTTCGTCGACTTACGCAGGGGCCGCAGATCGATATCTCCCCATCCTTCGCTCCTAACGGACGGCAGATCGTATTTAATTCGGATCGTGGCGGTACACCGCAGGTCTACCTGATGGATATCGAAGGGACCAATGTCCGGCGTCTGACCTTCGGGGCTGGAAACTATAGCGTGTCGCCTCGATGGTCCCCACGGGGGGATAAGATCGCATTCGTGGGTAGACAGAGTGGAAGCTTCGATATCTTCCTGATCAATCCCGACGGTACGGGACTGGTCCAGTTGACGTCGAATTCGCGCAATAACGAGGAGCCGTCGTGGTCGGCTGACGGGCGGCATATTCTATTCACCTCGACGCGGAATAGTCATCGGCATCTTTACATTATGAAGGCCGATGGATCGAATCAGCGTCAATTGACCAAGGATGGAAAGGAAAATTACCTCGCCGACTGGTCGCCGTAGGCGAGGATAGGCAGTTCTTTTCAGGGGGCATCGTGAAGGCATGACCGAAACATTGGCGGGATAGCGTATAAAGGATCGTTGGCTAGCACAAAAGGAGGACTTCGATATGAGATGGATGCAGCGAGCACGGGTCGGTTCTACTCTCACATTGGCCCTTATGGTATTGTTTCTGACAGGCTGTCCGAAGCGGCCAGAGGTCGTAGAGACTGTTCCGAGGTCGATCGCGCCGCAAAGCGAGGTCGGTATGCCGGTGCTTCCGCCGACGCCTCCACCGGTGCCCAAAGTTGCCACTCCAGCAGAGAAGTCCCCCACTGAGGTAGCGGCCCAGTTGCCGGAAGCCAGGCCGACCGCCGAGACCGGTGCGGTCCCGGAGGCTAATATCGCTGAGGCGGAGGTAAGGCCGGAAACAGCAGCCGAGGTCAAGGCACCAGTGCTGGCATTGAAAGACATCTACTTCGATTTCGATCAGGCCGCGATTCGAGAGGACTCGAAGAAGTTGTTGAGCGAGAACATTGAATGGATGAGGAAAAACTCTGCAGCCAAGGTGACCATCGAAGGTCACACCGACGAGCGCGGCTCCAGTGAGTACAATCTTGCGCTTGGTGATCGGCGAGCCAGAGCAACGCGCGATTACCTGATGGCTGCCGGGGTCGAGGCGAATCGAATCAGTTCAATCAGTTTCGGGAAGGAGCGCCCATTTGTGCTTGGGCACGACGAGTCCGCCTGGCAGTGGAATCGGCGAGCCCATTTTGCCGTTAGTGCGAAATAACGAGACACGCGGTATGGCCGATGCCAGAGAGAAGGGGATGAGGCTGCATCTCCCACTAGCGGCTGCGCTGACCCTTAGTGTGTTGACTATGGGGTGCGAGGGGGATTTGCCTCTGCGCATGCTTCAGCGGGATGTGGACTCCGTGAGGAGCGAGGTGGCAGTCGTCGCCAGGACCGATGAAGGCTCAAGAGTGTTTATCGAGGAGCGGCTCAAGAAGATCGAGGGGCGCCTGGAAAAGAGTGAGCGCGGGCGGGCGGCTCTGGAGGAGAGGCTAGGGAGGTTGGACGCGGACCTTAAGAGCCAATCGGCGAAGGTCGCCCAGGAACGACAGGAAAGACAGGGGTTCCTTCAGTCTCAGGCGTCTCTCACCGTGAAGCTGGACGAGTTGACAACCGGAGTGCGCTTGGCTCAGGGGCAAACCGAGGGGATTGGCCATGGCATCGCAGAGGCGAACAGGCGAGTTGATGAGTTTGGGCGTCAGCTTGATCAGTTCGGCCGACGAGTGAACGGGTTTGACAAACAGGTCAATCAGTCCGTTGTTGCTTCACAAGAGGCGACAGCCGTAGCTCAGCAGGCGGTAGTCGCCTCCCAGCAGACTCCAAAGCAAGTGACGGCCGCGCTCCAACAAATGGCCCAACAGACTAACGCTGCAATTGAGCAGGTAAACGCAACCGCACAACTGGCCCTGACCGAAGCCAGAAAACCGACTAAGGGAAAGCCACTCGCTGGCCCTGCCGCCTTGCCTCGCGCCGGGGCGCAGCCCCTGTCCCCTGCTGTTACCCCGATCATGGCGGCACCCCTTGTTCCTCCTGTGCCGGCCACCCAGGCCTCGGCTCAAGAGGTTACGGCCCCGTCCCCCGCCGCTCGAACGGCGGAGTCGCCTCCACCCCAGACCCCGGCTCCTCAACCGGTGACTAGCGTGCAGAGTGCCGGTGAGCTGTACAGGAATGCCCTGAACGATTATGCGAAAGGCCATTATGAATTAGCGATCAACGGTTTCCGAAGTCAGATCGAGATCTACCCAGACTCTAGTCTCGCTCCGAATGCCCGGTACTGGCTTGGCGAGTCGTATTACAGCCAGAAGAACTATGGCCAGGCGATCAAGGAGTTTGCGCTACTTGCCAAGCAGCATCCGGATAATCCAAAGGTAGCGAGCGCCATGCTCAAACAGGGGTATGCGTATCTCGAGATGAGGGATAAGTCCAGGGCACGTACGGTTCTCGACGATCTGCTTAAGCAGTTCCCAAAGTCGCAGGAGGCGAGGATGGCGAAGGAGCGGCTGAGCAAGCTTGGGCGTTAACGGTTCGCGGTTCACAGAGATGGCAGCAGAACATTCTAAAGTGCCAGTCTCTGGCCAGTTCGTCGCCGATGTTTTCTTTGCCCTGTCCGCTTGAGGTCAGTGTTCCCGCGATCTGACCTCACCCTATCCCGGTCTGCATTCGGCTTTGGCGAAGATATTTGCGACTACTTAATCTGTCCACCCTGAGGTCCTACGGCACGAGGCCGGGAGGGTAGCGCCCTTGCCAGAGACGACTGCCTCAAAAGATGGGGCCCTGCGGACCATCATTGCCCTCAAGGTCCTTGGCGGGGTCCTGTTCTTGCTGATCAGCCTCGGTGTCTTTGCTCTGATCAACAAAGACATTTCCGACCTGGCAGAGGGAGTGGCCGATTCGCTGGGCGTCGATCCGGAGAACCATTATCTCCTGCAGTTACTCGGATGGCTTACCGGAATCTCTTCGAAGCAGATCGTTGCGATAGGGTTCGTGACCATTCTGTACTCAGCCCTTTTGCTGACCATGGCCTGGGGACTTCACCTGGGACTGGTATGGGCTGACTGGCTGACGATTGGTGTGACGGGGCTCTTCATTCCAATTGAGCTGTACGAGGTGATCCGGTCGTTCCGCCTCACCTACGGGGTTGCGCTTGCGATCAACGTCTTTGTAGTCTGGTATCTGATCCGCCGCCGCATCCGAGTGTCATCGCTTTAACGGACAGTGACGCAGCGCCTATCCCGCGACGTCTTCGCACATCCTCCCGCACTTCGATCTTAACAACACCCCTTCCAGGCACGCTTAGCCTTTCACAAGGCTCTCGACCACAAGGTCACCCATGTGTGCCGTATTGACGAGTACCGCGGGGCCAGGTTGCCAGATATCTGGCGTTCGGTACCCTGCCTCGAGTACCCGGCTTACCGCAGTCTCGATAGCGGCCGCTGCTAACTCGTGGTGGAGTGAATAGCGCAGGAGCATTGCGGCGGACAGGATGGTGGCAAGGGGGTTGACTGTGTCCTGCCCGGCGATGTCGGGGGCGGAGCCATGGATCGGTTCGTACAGCCCTGGCCCATCTCCCAGGCTGGCTGAAGGCAACATCCCGATAGAACCGGCGAGCATGGCGGCCTCGTCGCTGAGAATGTCTCCGAAGGTATTCTCTGTGAGCAGCACGTCAAACTGGCGGGGATCGCGGATGAGCTGCATCGAGCAGTTGTCCACCAGCATGTGGTCCAGCTCGATGCCAGGAAACTCCTTGGCCGTCTCGGTGACGACACGCCGCCAGAGCTGGGAGCTGGCCAGCACATTGACCTTATCGACGGAAGTCAGTCGCTTCCGGCGCTGCGCGGCGATCTGGAATCCGATCCTGGCGATTCGCTCGATCTCCGGTGTCGTGTAGATGAGGGTGTCTACAGCTCGTTCCCCTTGGGCATTGGGAAGGGCGTCGATCCCCTTCGGTTCACCGAAGTAGAGACCACCTGTCAGCTCGCGCAGCACCATCAGATCGACTCCCTCGATGATCTCGCGCTTCAGTGGCGAGGCATCTACGAGGGGGGCAAACAGCTTCACTGGCCGGAGGTTCGCGTACAGCCCCAGCTCTTTGCGGAGGAGGAGCAGACCGCGCTCCGGCCGGCGATCCACCGGCAGGCTATCCCACTTGGGGCCACCGACCGCGCCGAAGAGGATCGCATCGCACGCTTTGCAGAGGCTCAGCGTCCGAAGCGGAAGCGGCGTCCCTTCCCGATCGATGGCTGCCCCCCCGACGATCCCCTCCTCGAACTCCAGGGGGATGCCGAAACGGGCTCCGGTGATCTCAAGGACCTTCATCGCCTCCCGGACGACCTCCGGCCCAACCCCATCTCCTGACAATACAGCGATCTTTGCCATACATCCTCCCTTGCAACCAACTGCGAAAAGCATTAGTCGCCTGAGGAGTATCACGGGGATTGAGACGGGTCAAGGGGAAAGGCGCAGGGGAAGGCTACACCCTCACAACGGCGGGGAAGCTATGCTATACTGACACCATGAAAATCCTCTCTGCTGAGTTCGTGATAAGCGTCGCCTCGCTCGCCCAGCTCCCGCGTGAGCAAAGAGCGGAGATCGCGGTCGTGGGCCGCTCTAACGTCGGCAAGTCCTCGTTGATCAACTGTCTGCTGCGCCGCCGTGGGCTTGCCCGCGTCAGCGCCGCACCAGGCAGAACGCAACTTCTCAATTTTTTCCTGGTGAACCAGGACTTCTATCTGGTTGATCTTCCTGGCTACGGCTACGCAAAGGTACCTGAATCGATCCGGCGGGCGTGGGGACCACTGGTCGAGGGGTATCTTGCTGCGAGGCGTGACCTCAGGGCTGTCATTGTGCTTATTGATGCGCGACAAGGGGTCACGGAGAAGGACCTTCAGATGAAGCGATTACTGGACAATTTTTCCATCGGCTGGGTTCCCGTTCTCACCAAGATCGATAAGCTTCGACGGACGGGCCGCGACGCGCAGATCCGCGATGCCGCCCATGCCTTGAGCTTGAGTGATCTTCGGGAGATTCTCCCGTTTTCTGCGAAGTCTGAGGAGGGTCGAGAATCGTTGCTGGCCATCATCGATGGCTGTGCGCAACAGCGACCCGACCCGAGGTATTCGACGTTGACTCCGACCTGCAGACCTGCTAGGCTCAGACCGGAAATGACGGGGCGATCGTAGTTACCAGCCCCTGGAAGAGTGCGTGCGGAGCTGGATGAGTATGATTTGGTTAGGGTGGGTCCGACAATGCTTTTGCGGATTGTTGGGGCTGGCTGTGTTCGGTCAAGGGTACGTGGCCGCCCAGACGGTAGAGCCTGAAGCTGCAGGGAACCGTAGGGTGCCCCCGGCTGCCGTCGCTTCCGTGGCCGAAGGGACCGGGCGGGAAGGAAAGGCCGAGGCCTACTACCGATTCATGAGGAGCCTGCTGGCAGAGCAAACAGGGGATTATCAGGTAGCGATCACATGGCAGAAGGGGGCGCTGCACGCCGACCCCCGATCTGTTGTCATGCACAATCACTTGGCTTCCCTGTACATGAAGCGAGGCGACGCTCGAAGTGCGATTAACACGGGAGAGGAAGCGCTCGCCCTTGATCCGAAGAACCTTCCAGCCCACCTGCTCTTGGCTACCGTCTATCAAGGCTTACATAACCTTCCGGTCGCCGAACGTTACCTCCGTGAGGCGGTCGACCTGAACTCCAGCCGGACCGAGACATACCTGCAGCTCGCGGCCCTCTATGCGGAGGTCAAACGAGCGCAGGAGGCAATCGCTGTATACCGGAGGGCACTGGACGTTGATCCGGGTTCGCTGGTTGCCCGCTATAACCTGGGTCGTCTCTACCTGGAGGAGGGACAGTCGGAGCAGGCCAGCCAACTCTTTCAAGAGATCCTGGAGCGCGATTCAGACTTCGATCCTGCGTTGGCGGCGCTTGGAATGAGCCTCGAGGCGCAGGGGAGATTTGACGAGGCTAGGGAGATGTACCAACGTGCGATCGAGAGCGATCCCAGGAATGGCGAGTTTCGGGAGCGTTTGGCTCAGCTTCACTTGAGACGGAAGGACCTGGGCGCCGCCCTTATCGAGTATCGGCTGCTGCTCGATCAGGAGCCGGGCAATCGCTCATTCAAGCTGCGGGTTGGATTTATCTATTATGAAAAGAAGGCATACGCCGAGGCCATGGGGGTCTTTCGAGATATCCTCAAAGAAGAACCGAGCAACCACGAGGTCCGCTACTATCTGGGGCTGATTCTTGAGGATGACAAGCGCCTGGATGAGGCCCTCGAAGAGCTGATACAGATTCCCAGGGACAGTCCACGCTATCCCGACGCGCTGTTCCACCGCGGGTACATCTTCAGCCAGAAGGAACGGTATGCCGAGGCAAACGATCTGCTCTCTACGGCGGGAGCCCTCAGGCCGAATGAGGGCAACATTCCGTACCTGATGGGTCTGATCTATTTCCAGCAAAAAAGCTATGCTCAGGCCATAGCGCAACTTGAACGCGCTCTCGGTCTGGAACCGAGCAATGCCGCCTATCTCTATCAACTCGGCTCGGCCTTTGAACGGAGTCGTCACATTGACAAGGCCGAAACGACCTTTCGTAAGCTCTTGGAGGTCGATCCAAAGAATGCTGATGCGTATAACTACTTGGGCTTCATGTTTGCCGATGAGGGGATCAATCTCGATGAGTCGATCGTCCTGGTCAAGAGGGCGTTAGAACTTCAGCCCGATAACGGGGCCTTCGTAGACAGCCTGGGCTGGGCCTATTATAAGAAGGGGATGGTGGACGAAGCCCTGGTTGAACTGAAGCGTGCCGTGGAACTCACCGAGAAGGAGGATCCTACCATCTTTGAACACCTCGGGGACGTCTACTTCAGAAAGCAGATGACCCGTGAGGCGATCAAGGAGTGGGAACGATCCCTCGCCATCGACAGCAGCAACGAGACAATCCAGCACAAGCTCAGAAAGGCCCTGGACGTGCTCTCTAGCGAGGGTGGATGATCGGTCGCCCATCTCTCCGCCCCCTGACGCTGATAATCGGAATAGTGCTGAGTGGATGCGCCCATGCACTTAATCTCGTTGTAGAGGAAAAGGATCTACCGCGCCCTTCGCGGCCAGTTGTGCAGGAAATTCTTCATACCCTACAGGAGCGTGAGGCTGCGGTCACAAGTCTGAAGGCTGTACTCGACATCACAGTGCGGTACGGGGGGACGCAAGAGTATCGTCAATGGGTAGCCGCCATCGAGCGACCAGATCTGATTCGACTGGAGAACATCGGCTGGGGTGGGTTCACGTCATTGGTTGTCTTGAGCGACGGACACCGACTGGTCGCGCATGCACTATTGCAGAACATATTCGTAGAGGGGAGTGCGACGCCTGATAGCGTTGCCGCGGTCACTGGATTTCGCGTGGCACCGGCACATCTGGCGCGGTTACTGCTTGGGTTACCGCCCCTTTCTATTCAGGTTGAGAAGACAGAACTCTATGGCCCGGATGGCGATCACGCTTACCTGCTGCGAGAGCAGGAATCGTCCTTCACGCAGCGCCTCTGGTTATCCGATGACGACCTGAGCCTTCTGAGGGGGGAGTTGTACGACCGACAATCACTCCGCTTGAGATTTCGGTACTCTCCTGCGGGCCACGGGTTGCGTTCGCTCATCTTGGAGGAGCCCTTGAAGCAGGTGGCGATGGAGGTATCGTACCGGTCCTACAATCTGAATATCGAGCTGCCTCGTGAGCTGTTTCGAATCCCGCAGCCGACCCAAGGGGCGCAGGTGGTGAACCTGGATGCGGGATTGGCCCCATTGCTCAGGTTCCCGTAAGACATGAAGCAGGTCACGCTGATTTCTCCTTCTAAGATTAACCTCTTTTTAGAGGTTCTGGGGCGGCGCGACGATGGGTACCATGAGATCTGCTCGATCGCGGTCCTGACCGAGCTAAGCGATACCATCACCTTGGAACGCCGTACGAGCGGTATTACAATCTGGGCCAAGAATCCCAAGGTTCCGTCTGGACCTGATAATCTGTGCTACCGGGCGGCCGATCTGCTGCTGCGACACAGCGGCACGCACGGCGGAGTGAGCATTCGGATTGAGAAGCAGATTCCTATCGCTGGAGGAATGGGGGGAGGATCGAGCAACGCTGCGGCGACCCTGTGGGGGCTAAACCTATTGTACGACCTTGGGTGGCCTCGCGAGGAGTTGATAGGTCTCGGATCTGTGCTGGGCTCCGATGTTCCCCTTTTCTTTTGTCGGGAGGCCGCCTTTGTGAGGGGGCGAGGGGAGCGGGTAGAAGAGCTAGCCGCGCTTACGCCACGATGGCTTGTCATTGCCAATCCCGGAATTGAGATCCTTACGGCCTCGGTCTATCGCCGACTGAGATTGCCATTGACATCCGATAAAACCGGGGTTACAATGCGCGTTTTGTTTGAGTCTGGCCAGGAGGAGGCTGCGCTGTCGCATTGTTTCAACCGACTGGAAGACGTGGTTCTTGAGGCCTATCCGGCGGTCGCAAACCTTAAGCAACGGTTGTTACTGTTGGGTGCAAGTCCGGTCCTGGTCAGCGGGAGCGGGCCAACTGTCTTCGGCGTCATGCGAGAGGCCGAGATGGCCAAGCGGGTAGCCTCGAGTTTGGTCGAGAGCGGAATTACCGCTGTTGCCTGCCGCACGCTGGACAGAAACCCCCTCTTCCTGTTGGCTGACCACTGACCGCTGTTGGGGGGTCGGATAAGGGTAATCCGGCAGCCTTTGGAGCTGCACATCGAGGTTCGAGTCCTCGCCCCCCAGCCAGCAGGTGGCGGCAGGCCGCCGTCGAGTGTATAGAGGCAGGAGAAACTATGCGGTATTCGGAGAACGTCTGATGACTGACCGGTTAATCCTTTTTTCCGGCAACGCCAATCGAGCCTTGTCACAAGAGATTGCGGACTACCTCGGCGTCCCGCTGGGTGACGCCGAGGTAACACGCTTTGCTGATGACGAGATCCTGGTCCAGGTTTGTGAGAATGTCAGGGGCGCCGACGTCTTCGTGATCCAGCCCACTTGCCGACCCGTCAACGAGAACCTGATGGAACTGCTGGTGATCATCGATGCCTTGAAGCGGGCGTCGGCCTGGCGGATCACAGCCGTGATGCCATACTACGGCTATGGGCGGCAGGATCGAAAGGTTCAACCTCGCGTACCCATCACCGCGAAATTGGTGGCTGACCTGCTCACGGCGGCGGGGGTACATCGGGTCTTGACGATGGATCTTCACGCCGGACAGATCCAGGGTTTCTTCACGACCCCAGTCGATCATCTCTATGCCGCTCCGGTGTTACTCCGGTATTTCGAGGAGCGGAGATTGGGGGATGCGGTGGTGGTCTCTCCGGATGCAGGCGGTGTGGAACGAGCCCGTGCATTCGCCAAGCGCCTGGGGAGCCCACTGGCATTTATCGACAAGCGTCGGACACGGCCCAATGAGGCGAAGATAATGCATATTGTTGGAGACGTCGAGGGTCGGGACGTGATCATCGTGGATGACATGATCGACACTGGCGGAACCCTCACGCAGGCGGTCACGGCGCTCCTTGAAAAGGGAGCGAAACGAATCTTTGCGAGCTGTACGCATCCAGTTCTCTCTGGACCGGCGGTAGAGCGGATCGATGGATCAGCCCTCGAAGAGGTGGTTGTCACGAATACCATCCCGCTTCCCGATGGTAGAATGTCTAAAAAACTGACCGTTCTCTCTGTGGCGCCCCTTCTGGGGGAGGCTATTAGCCGCATCCACAAAGAGGAATCCGTTAGCTGCCTTTTCGTCTGACAGTGAGGATAGTAGATCTGATGTGTAGGTACGAGGAGGGGGTTCCACCTGTGCCTCGTGAGATGCTCGTGAGAAGGAGGGTGCAATGGCAGAAGCAGTGCTGAAAGGGCAGGTCCGGACGCGGTTTGGCAAGGGAGTTGCGAGACGACTTCGGCAACAGCGGCTGATTCCGGCCGTTGTGTACGGCGGTAGTTCCGGACCGATGGCGGTGACAGTCAATCCCGTTGAAATGCTGAAGCTCCTGGGGACCGGGGCGGGTGAGAATGTCCTGATTACCCTCTCCCTGGAGGGAGATGCTGAGCGATCAAGGACTGTCATTCTGAAGGAGTTACAGCGAGACCCTGTACGATGGGAGCCGCTGCACGCGGATTTCTTTGAGATCTCCATGAAGCGAAAAATCAGGGTTCAGGTCCCGCTCAGGCTCGTAGGGGAAGCCGTCGGTGTTAAGATGAGAGCAGGTATTTTAGAGCAGCATCTACGTGAGGTGAGCGTTGAGTGCCTGCCCGGGGCGATTCCCAGTCACATCCAGGTGGATGTCAGTCGTCTTGATCTTGGCCACACCATTCACGTCAGCGAACTTACCGTGGGAGAGGACATCAGGGTGCTTGATGATCCCGCCAGGCCGGTAGTTGCGGTAATGATTCAGCGGGTGGCGGTTGAGGAGGCTGCGGCTGCAACGGAGGAGAAAGCGGCTGAGCCAGAGGTGGTGGCTGGTAAGAAGGAGGCGAAAGAGGGTAAGCAGGAGGGCGGAAAGGGAAAGCCCGCTTAGCGAGGTGCCTCGTTGTGGATGGTGGTGGGCTTAGGCAATCCCGGTCCGGAGTATGAAGCGAGTCGCCATAATGTGGGATTTCGAGTGGTGGAAGCGTTGGCCGGGCGGGTTGGCATGGCCCTCGATCATTGCCGGTACCGTTCGTTTTTTATGAGAGGCTCCCTACATGGGGTGCAGGTTCTTTTGGTTAAGCCCTTGACATTCATGAACGATAGCGGATTCGCTGTCTCCAGGTGGCAGCAGGCCTTATGCCTTGAGCCTGGTCGAATTATTGTAGTTCATGACGACCTGGACCTGTCTACCTCTCAGCTACGGATCAAGGTTGGCGGTGGTCACGGGGGCCATAGGGGTGTCCGTTCCGTCCTGGAGGCGATGGGCAGCGCTGATTTTTTGCGAGTCAAGGTGGGAATCGGACGGCCTCGGGAGGGACAGGATACGGTAAAGCATGTGCTTGGGCCGTTCGAGGAACGTGAGGGTGACGCGATACAGGTGGTGGTAGAACGGGCCGCCGATGCTGTAGAGGCGCTGTTGCAGGAAAGTCTCGAGGCGGCGATGAACCGCTATAACGTCCGAGGCTCCCGTCAGGATCTAATAGCGTAATCTGGAGGAGGTGAAGAGAGTGAACCAGCACGAGGTAATTGTCATTCTGGACCCAGCCCTCACGGAGGATGGTGTCGAGACAGAGATCAGCGGACTTCGCACAGTCGCCGCCAAGAAGGGGGGGGAGGTGCTGGAGGTTCAGAAGTGGGGGAAAAAGCGACTGGCCTACGAGGTGAAAAAGCGGCGGGAAGGCCAGTACGTCCTGATGAAAGTGGATGGCATGGGCGGAGTCGTGACCGATCTCGAACGGCATTTTCAGATCACTGAGGCCATCTTGAAAGGGATGGTCGTCAGGGCTGAGGAGCCCAAGAGAAAGCGCTTCAAGTCGAAGTCGCAAGCCACGCTCGGTAGTAGTACCGTGATAACTACCCAGGAGGTCGGCGATGGTGAGCTTCAATAAAGTGATTTTGCTGGGAAACTTGACACGGGACCCGGAACTTCGACATACGCCGGCCGGCATGGCCGTGTGTAACTTTGATCTGGCGGTTAATCGCTCTTTTACAGCGAAAGGTGGGGAGCGGCGAGAGGAGGTCTGTTTCATTACAGTAGTGGTATGGGATAAGCAGGCGCAGTCCTGCGTCGAGTTTCTGAGTAAGGGGCGTCAGGCACTGGTCGAAGGTCGGCTTCAGCAACGGTCATGGGATACGCCAGATGGCCAGAAGCGGAGCAAATATGAGGTGGTTGCAGAGAGGGTGCAATTTATCGGTGGGCGAAAGGACGCAGCGGTCTCCGATGAGGAACCGCCCCTGTCCACGCATGCTTTAAGCGGGGATCGGACCGGCGAGGAGGAGGTACCATTTTGAAACGTGATGACGCTCAGGGGGGTGATGGCGGATGCTGAAAAAGAGGCGAAGCTTTCGGAGGCAAAAGGTCTGCAAGTGGTGCGTTGATAAGATCGAGGCGGTCGATTTCAAGGACGCCAAGAGACTCAGAAACTTTATTACGGATCGAGGGAAGATCATTCCGCGCCGGATTTCCGGTAGCTGCGCGAGTCATCAGCGCCAGGTGGGCGGAGCCATCAAGAGGGCTCGCAGTATCGCATTGCTTCCCTTTGCCGCCGATCTGGCCTGAGCGAGAGGGCCTGACAGATCGCTGGGGCGGGATTTACGGAACGCGCTCGATGAAGGAGGGGTCGGTCAAGACGTTAGGACAGGGCGCGGCCCTCTGCCTCGCGTCTCTCATGCTCGCACTGGCTGGCGGGACGATTCCGATTATCGGGATCTTTTTCGGCCTGCTGACTCCACTGCCGCTTATTCTCCTGTCCTTGAAACGAGGCCGAGTCGTCGCCCTGCTTGGAGTGCTTACCGTGGGGTTCTGCCTCGCCGGCCTTCTGGGTTCAGGATACGCCTGGATATTCTACATTGAATTTGGCCTGCCTGCGATTGTACTGGCGGAGGCTATCCGCCGCCAGTGGGCCCCGGAGATATCGGTGGCCGCAGGGAGTCTGACCGTCCTCGTAGGCGGCCTGGGCGGCCTCTTAATCCTGTCTTGGAGTGCAGGCGGCTCTTTGCTGGATCTCCTGAGGCATCGACTCGACATCGCCGTGCGAGAAGCGGTGGCGCTGTACAGCAAGATGGGCGTTTCTCCGGAAGAGGTTGAGACGCTGTTCAGGTCGGGCGAAGAGGTGCGACACTTTCTGCTCACGACCTCACCTGGCCTCTTCATGACGGCGGCGCTACTCAGCACCTCAGCCAACTTCTTCCTGGCAAGGAGAAGATCGGCTCATGCCGCTGCATCCGGTGATTCGAAGCCGGGGTTTGTCTGGAGAGTTCCGGACTCGCTGGTGTGGGTGTTCATCGGATCTGCCGCCTTATTGCTGAGTGGCCTGCCGATTGCGAAAGAGATCGGTCTCAACGGGCTACTCGTCATGATGACGCTGTATTTTCTGCAGGGTCTGGCGATTGCCACTTTCTGGGTCAGGAGGTTACAGCTTTCGCCGTTGGTGGGGATTTTGGGTGTCGTGCTGTTGCTTCTTCAACCCCTGCTGTTGCTTCTTTTGACATTGGTTGGGCTATTCGATATCTGGGTTGTTTTTCGTCGGCATTCGCTTCCGAGGCTCCCTGGCGCATAGAGCGCTACAGGTGAGATCGTACCGGAGGAGGTAGCACATCGATGAAGCTTATTCTCTTGGAACGGGTGGAAAAGGTGGGATCTGCTGGTGACCAGGTAGATGTGGCGGCTGGCTTCGCACGGAATTTCCTGATCCCGCAGCGCAAGGCGGTGGCGGCGACATCCGCGAACATCAAGTCGCTGGATCACCTGCTGCGGCAGAACACGGGGCGCGAGGAGGGGCTTCGTCATGCGGCGGAGACGATGGCGGGTCGGATCACAGAGCTCCACTGCGTGCTTAAGCGCCGGGGTGGCGAGCAGGATCGGCTCTTCGGTTCTGTCACCAACCAGGATATCTGCGCCGCCCTGGCTACCCATGGACTTGAGGTAGATCGGCGAAAGATCCTACTGCAGGAACCGATCAAGGCTCTTGGCAGTTACACCATCTCCATCCGCTTACATCCCGAGGTTGTTGCCGAACTCAGGCTCACGGTGGAGCACACGGAGAGCTAAGCCGATGGGGCAACGAATCATGCGGGAGTCGACTCTCGATCGGCGTGAGAGGGCCGGGGAGCGGGTTCCGCCGCAGAACCTGGAGGCCGAGATGTCGGTCCTCGGGGCGATCTTGCAGAGCAACGAGGCCTTCCTGAAGTGCCTTGAGATACTGCGACCCGAGCACTTCTATCGGGACGCTCATCGTAAGATCTTCGCCGCAGCCTCCGCACTATTTGGGGGGGGCGAGCCGGTCGATCTCATCACCATCACCAATGAGCTTCGCCGCCGCGGCGAGCTTGATGAGGTGGGCTCTGCGGCCTTCCTCGCCTCACTGGTGGAGGCCGTCCCCACCTCCGCGAACGTTACCTACCATGCGCGGATCATTCGGGACAAGGCGCTTCTGCGTCAGTTGATCGATGTAGCCACCGACATCGTAGGGCTCGGCTTCGCCGGCCAGGACGAGGCGGACCAGGTACTTGAACAAGCCGAGCAGCAGATTTTCGAGCTAGCGGAGGATCGGGTACGGCGATCCTTCCTCCCGTTGAAGTCGATTCTGAAGGATGCCTTTGAACAGGTAGAGAAGTTATTTGACAAGAAGACGCAGGTCACCGGGGTGCCCACTGGATTTTCAGATCTCGACATGAAAACCGCCGGCTTTCAGCCGTCAGAACTCATCATCATCGCGGGCCGCCCCGGGATGGGCAAAACGGCCTTTGCTCTCAATATCGCGAGAAACGCCGCCATCGATGAACGGATACCTGTCGGGATCTTCAGCCTGGAAATGTCGAAGGAACAGGTGGTTCAGCGACTGCTCTCCTCCGAGGCCGAGGTCGACTCCAACAGGATCAGGACAGGGTGGTTGCGTGAGAGCGACTGGCCAAAGCTGACCAACGCGGCCGGCCATCTCTCAGAGGCGCCTATCTTTATTGATGACTCAGCCACCATCTCTGCCATCGAATTGCGGGCGAAGGCGCGGAGGCTGAAAGCCGAGCATAACATCGGGATGGTGGTGATTGACTATCTCCAGCTTATCTCAGGTCGCTCCCGGTCCGAGAATCGCCAGCAGGAGGTCTCAGAGATCTGTCGGAGCCTGAAGGCGATGGCCAAGGAGCTGAAGGTCCCGGTGGTAGCGCTGTCACAGCTCGCGCGGAGAACCGAGGAGCGGGAGCGCCCACAGCTATCGGACCTCCGGGAATCCGGGGCCATTGAGCAGGACTCGGATGTCGTGATCTTCCTATACCGGCCTGGCTACTATCAGGTTAGAAAGGCTGGTGGCTCAGATCCGGAGCGGGACACCAAGACCGAGGTCATTATCGCCAAGCAACGGAACGGCCCTACCGGGACCGTGGAGATGGCCTTCCTCAGGGAGTACGTCAAGTTCGGCGCTCTTGACCTCGTCCATCAAGGGCCGGATGAAGCAGAGGAAATATGATGAGCCGTGGTTCAACGTCCAACGTTCGACGTTCAAAGTTTACGATTCAACGTCGAACTTTGAACGTTGGACGTTGAACGGTCCGGCGTACCTACCTCGGGCAGAGAGGAACGATGGCTAAAAGCCTGAGTCATTACCTCTGTCAGAGTTGCGGCTATCAGACCGCTCGCTGGATGGGTCGATGCCCCGACTGTGGAGAGTGGGGAGGCCTGTTGGAGGAGCGCGCTGCGAGCGAGCGGCGTAGCGCCCGTGGCGACGGGGTGTCCTCGGTTCTACATCTTGCGACACCGATCACTACCGTAGATATCAGTACACTCCACCGGGTGAGCACCGGTCTGGCAGAGTTGGATCGGGTGCTGGGGGGTGGGATCGTTCCGGGCTCGTTCGTGCTCTTGAGCGGTGATCCGGGGATAGGGAAGTCAACCCTGCTCCTTCAGGCATCAATGCAGATCGCGCAGGGGGAGGGGATAGTCCTGTATGTCTCGGGCGAGGAATCGCTTCAGCAGACCAGATCCAGGGCGAGCCGGCTGGGCCCCCTCTCCGATCGTCTTCTACTTCTCGCTGAGACCTCCCTTCAGGTCATTCTGGATCAGACCGATCGAATTCGACCAACCATCCTGGTGATCGATTCCATCCAGACTATAGCCTCGGAAGAACTGGAGTCCCCCCCAGGTAGTTTCAGCCAGGTTCGCGAAGCTGCGGTTCGGCTGATGGCGCTGGCCAAGAAGAAGGGGATCAGTACCATTGTCATCGGCCATATCACGAAGGAAGGGGCCATCGCGGGTCCGAAGACGATGGAGCACCTCGTAGACGCAGTCGTGTTCATGGAGGGGGAGGGGCATCAGATCCATCGCCTGCTGCGAGCCGTGAAGAATCGTTTTGGCCCTACTCCAGAGGTCGGTGTACTCGAGATGACGGCGGCCGGACTGCAAGAACTCGCAAACCCGTCGGAGGTCTTTCTCTCCCAGCGCCCATCGGGGGCGTCGGGCTCAGTTGTCATTCCGACTCTGGAGGGGAGTCGGCCACTTCTCGTGGAGCTACAGGCGTTGGTGGCGGCGCCAAGCACTGCAATTCCCAGGCGGGTGTTCAATGGGGTGGACAGCAACCGAGGCGTCCTGCTGCTGGCTGTACTGGAAAAGCGGCTCGGTCTGCCGCTCAGCGCGTGCGATGTCTATGTAAACGTTGTGGGGGGCGTCAGAGTAGGAGAGACCGCCGCCGACCTTGGCATGGCTGCGGCGATCCTCTCAAGCGCCAGGAACCTTCTGCTCGACCCTGGGCTCTGCGTGTTTGGTGAGATCGGTCTGGCAGGTGAGGTGCGGGCGGTGCCGATGGCGGAGCAACGGCTCGAGGAGGCCGCCCGCCTGGGGTTGTCCCATTGTTTGATGCCCCGGCACAACCTCGATCGGATCCAGTCTGACTTTTCCTCTTTACGGGTTAGTGGGCTACGCACCCTGGAGGAGTTGACGGAGAGGCTGGAGACATAGCAGGCAGCAAAATATCTTGACTAGCCAGAGAATCCCTGTCATAATCGCCGATTAATGGTAACTAGTCAGGTAGACAGACTGAAGGCTGAAGGCTGTTAGGGATAATCATGTGTGATCACACAAAACTTCGGGCATTTGAGTTGGCTGATGAAGTAGCAATGTTAGTTTATCGGGTTGAACCAAAAGTCATAGAAACCGAGAAGGTCTTGAATGGCTTGATTCGTGCCTTGCGAGATAATTCAGAGCCTTCAGCCTTCAGCCTAAACACCTGAGTAGTTACGCGTGATGATGTATAGTACCGGGACAAAAGTAGTCTATCCCACCCATGGAGTTGGGTTGATTGAAGCCATCGAAAAAAAAGAGGCTGCAGGTGGGCTGCAGTCTTTCTACGTAGTTCGCATCATCGGGAACGGAATGACTATTCTGGTTCCTACCAAGAACGCCGAACGGGTCGGCCTCCGAGAGGTCATCGAACCGTCGGAGATCCCAAAGGTTCTGGCCATTTTGAAGAAAAATAATCTGGAAATCAGTTCGAATTGGAACCGCCGGTTTAAGGATAACTTAGAGCGGATCAGGACAGGATCGCTCTTTGAGGTCGCTCTGGTTCTGCGAAAGTTGATTGTGCTTCAGAAGGAACGGAGCCTATCGTTCGGCGAGAAAACGATGTTGGAAAATGTCCGAAGGTTAATGGTCAACGAGATTTCGCACGCATCCGGGATTGATCAGGAGGGAGCAAGAGCGCTCGTTGAGCAGGCGGTGGGTAACCACTGATGATGACTATGCGTAAGACCATCGAAGTTTATGAAAGGGGGCGATCGGCTTGAACACCCCTCGCGTTGGTCTCTCGGCCAGTATTGGAGGGGCGGCCATCGGATTCTTTGTAGCCTTCCAGGCCGCCACAGCTTACAACCATTGGCTGTTTGGGTTGATCGGTGGGCTGGCCGGCCTCATTCTAGGGGCCTCGTGCGGCCTTGCTGTGATGGTCCTTCAGCGAAAGTTTCATCAGGCTTCCTTGCAAGCCATCGTCAGTGGAATCATCGGGTTTGCCTTGGGTCTTGGTTTGGCCGAATTCTTATTTAGTGCTATCTCCAGCTTTCTGGACTTTCTTCCTACACCCGCCGCTATGATCATGCGGATCATTGTCACTCTCGGGGCTGCGTACATGGGGGCTGCCATCGCGATCGAGAAGAGCCGAGGGTTTAGCGTGTTGGGTCTGGTTCGGATTTTCAAGGAAAAGCCGCTAGGTAAGAGCTATAAGATTCTTGATACCTCGGTGATTATTGATGGCCGCATTGCTGACATCTGCGAGACGGGATTTATTGATGGGACGCTTCTCGTCCCTCAGTTTGTCCTGCGGGAGTTGCAGCAGGTTGCCGACTCATCGGATCCGCTGAAGCGAAACCGTGGCCGTCGTGGCCTGGATATTTTGCAAAAGATGCAGAAGCATGTCGATGCGCATATCGAGATCAGCGATGTGGACTTCCCGGAGATTCGTGAGGTGGACGCGAAATTGGTCGCACTAGCTAAGACCTGTAATGCCAAGATCGTGACAAACGATTTCAATCTGAATAAGGTGGCAGGGCTGCACGGTATCGGGGTGTTAAACATCAACGAGTTGACCAATGCGCTAAAACCTGTTGTCCTTCCTGGTGAGGAAATGCAGGTCTACGTTCTTAAAGAAGGCAAGGAGTACAACCAAGGCATTGCCTACCTTGATGATGGGACGATGGTGGTAGTCGATAGCGGCCGTCGATATATCGGCCAGACTGTCGATGTACGCGTCACCACTGTGCTTCCGACGACCGCGGGGCGTATGATCTTCTCACGCCTGAAGGAAGAGGCCGAAGCCGCTTAGGAGCAGGGTATAGGGTGTAGGGTAGAGGCAAGGACCTTCGGAAACCCCTAACCCCTAAACCCTAAACCCTAACCCCTAAACCCTATGCATGTGACTGCAATTATTCCCGCGGCTGGAGCGGGGGTCCGATTCGGGGGAGCGGTCAAGAAACAGTTTATCGCGCTGGATGGTCTTCCGATACTCAGCCACACATTGCGAGCGCTTGCGGCATCCAAGGCGCTTTCGGCTATCATCGTTGTGGTTCCTCCCGGGGAAGAGTTAAGAGGTCGAAAGGCGCTGGAGCTGGCTAGAATTGATCTAGAGACGGAGGTGGTCCCAGGGGGACAGGCACGGCAGGATTCAGTCTACATCGGTTTACAGAGGGCGAAGGCGGAGACGGATCTCGTATTGATCCACGACGGCGTTCGCCCTTTCGTTTCGCGTGAGGTTGTGCTGGCCACCATAGAGGCTGCTAAAGAATGGGGTGCGGCGATCGCGGCCGTGCCCGTTATTGATACCATTAAGCGAGTAGACACCGACGGCTTCGTGGTAGAGACGCTGCAGAGGGAGCAGCTCTGGGCGGTCCAGACTCCTCAGGTCTTCCGTTACGCACTCTTGATGCGGGCTCACCGGGCGATCCGGGAAGGCGGGATTGTTGCCACCGATGATGCCGCGCTGGTGGAGCGAATAGGGGGAATGGTCAAGGTTGTGAGAGGAAGTTACGAGAACCTCAAGATTACGAGCGAAGAGGATTTACCCCTCGCCGATCTGATCCTGAAGCGGTGGATGGTCCAATGACAGTTGGCATCGGGTTCGACACGCACCCATTAGTGCCCGGTCGGCGCCTTGTCCTGGGTGGGGTGGAGATCCCATTCGATCAAGGCCTTGAGGGCCACTCGGATGCGGATGCCCTGGCCCATGCGGTGATCGACGCCATACTTGGTGCGGCGTGCGCCGGCGATATCGGATCCTGCTTTGGGACGGACGATCCTCAATATAAGGATGTATCGAGCCTCCTACTCCTCAGGGAGGCCTTCCAGCGAGTGCAGGCCCTTGGCTATACGGTGAGTAATATCGATGCGACCATCATCGCAGAAGCCCCAAGGCTTGCGCCGTACATTGCGCAGATGCGGGCCAACCTCGCAGAAAGCATCGGAACCCCGGTCGAGGGAGTGAGCGTCAAGGCGGCGACGGCAAATCGAGTAGGCGCGCTTGGGGCAGGGCACGGTATTGCCTGTCTCGCCATTGCGTCCCTCCAGCGCCATCAGATACGGCCGTAGCATGACGGGGATAGTCATATGGCGCTAGCCATCTACAATACCATGAGCCAGAAAAAAGAGGTGTTTGAACCGTTCGTGCCCGGCGAGGTCCGAATGTACGCCTGCGGACCGACCGTGTACGATCATGCCCACATCGGCCACGCGCGCGCTGCTCTGACCTTCGACGTGATCTGGCGCTACTTGGAGTTCCGAGGGTACAAGGTCCTCTACGTGCGTAATTATACGGATGTGGACGATAAGATCATCCAACGGGCCGCGGAGCGGGGGCAGTCGTATGAGTTACTGGCCGAGGAGCAGATCGAGGCCTATCGCCAGGATATGCGAGCTCTGGGCCTCAGGACGCCGACGGAGGAGCCTCGGGCCACGCAGCATATCCTGGAGATGATCGAGATCATCCAGGCCTTGATGGTGAAGGGATTCGCGTATTCCGTAGAAGGCGATGTCTATTTCGAGGTCAGGCGAGCGCCCGACTATGGGAAGCTCTCCCATCGAGGCCTCGACGAGTTGCGAGTAGGGGCAAGGGTGGAGGTGGATCCGCGAAAGCGCGATCCGCTAGATTTTGCCTTGTGGAAGGCGTCGAGGCCAGGAGAGCCTGCTTGGAAGAGCCCGTGGGGTCCAGGCAGGCCAGGCTGGCATATCGAGTGCTCTGCCATGTCGATGAAATACCTCGGTGAGACATTCGACATCCACGGTGGGGGGGCTGATCTGATCTTTCCCCATCACGAGAACGAGATCGCGCAATCGGAATATGCCACCGGCAAGTTGTTTGCCCGCTACTGGGTTCATAACGGATTTGTGAACATCCGCGCCGAAAAGATGTCGAAGTCTCTGGGCAATGTTCTGACGGTCCGAGAGCTCCTCGGGCGCATGAGCCCATGTGCGCTCAAGCTATTTTTGATAGGCACCCATCACCGGGCGCCTTTAGATTTTTCGGAGGATGCGCTGATCAGCGCTATGGCTGCAGAGGATCGATTCCGCAATGTACTGGATGAGGTACAGCGTTTCCGGGATATCCCGAGTCCAAAGGCTGACCTTTCACGCATGGACCCCCTGCCTCTTTTGGACCAGATTCGTGAGGCGGAGAATGAGTTTACGGACGCGATGGATGATGATTTTAATACACCGCGCGCACTGGCCGCACTGTTTAACCTGACCAGGGATATGAACATTGCCCTGAGATGTGCCGATGGGCCACCGGAGCAATCGCTGGTGAGCGCTCTCTGCTTAGCGGGGGAGACGTTGTGTGGGTTGGGGTCGGTGTTGGGCGGCCTGTTTGAGGGTGCTGCTGGAAGGGGCTACTCGTTCATTGCTTCCCGGGGTCTACCTCCTGAATGGGCGGACGGCTTCCCGAGCGTGTCGCAGGACGAGTATCGTGACGCTCGCGATGTTATTGAATCGACCGCTGCATCTGGACAGCCGGTACCAGACGACAAGATCAGGATTATCGTAGAGTATCGCGCTCAGTGCCGTGGCAGGAAGGACTGGGCAACTGCCGATACGATTCGAACCTGGTTGGCGGACCGAGGTGTGGTCGTAGACGATACCGGCGATGGGGTCCGCTGGCACATGAAGGCCACATACGTGAAGACACAGCAGCCATGACGGAGCACATACTTGTTGGTCCTCATGCTGTGCTAGAGGCGCTTCGGGCGGGGCGACGTCACATCGATCGGATTTATCTGGCGAGGGAACGGTATGATCCCAGGATCGTCGAGATTGTAAAGCGCGCCCGCGACTTGGGCGTACCCTCTACACAGGAGAAACAGGAACGGCTTGACGAATTGGCCAAGGGGGTTACACACCAAGGGGTCCTTGCCGTTGTCAGTGAGGTAGGCTACGACGACCCTTTCGCGCTGGTGACTCGAATCAAGGCTGCCACCCCGCTGCCGTTATTGTTGTTGCTTGATGGGGTTCAGGACCCTCAGAACCTTGGAGCGATCATTCGCACTGCGGAGGCTGCAGGAGCAGATGGGCTCTTTATCTCAAAACATCGTGCTGTCGGGATCACTCCGGCGGTCGCAAAGGCCTCTGCTGGAGCTGTGGAGCATCTACCCGTGGCGAGAGTCGCGGGCCTGCCGGCGTTTCTCACGTGGCTGAAGGATCAGGGTGTCTGGATTCTCGGGGCCGATCCAAGTGCTGTACGGTCCATCCACGAGATCGATTTTGGCACTTCAATGGGCGTGGTAATCGGAGGAGAACACCGTGGACTGACGGTGTTAGTGCGACAGCGGTGCGATCTGCTCGCGCGAATCCCCACATATGGTCGTGTGGACTCTCTTAATGCTGCTGCTGCTGCTGCTGTCTTCCTCTTTGAGATCCGTCGGCAACATAGTATCATGAAGCAGCCTTCAGCGAATGGACAAGAAACTGCGATTGTTTCTCAAAAATCCCCTCAATAAGAAATTTTTGCTTGCTTTTTGCTTGCAGTATCTTTAATATCGACATTGCGCGTTTCTCAAAATAGTCATAGCCTACTAGCTTGTGTGCTGGCGTAGCTCAGCTGGCAGAGCAGCTGATTTGTAATCAGCCGGTCGGGGGTTCAAATCCCTTCGCCAGCTCCACGGGGAGCTAGCATCCGGGGAGATTCTGAATGGGGATGCGGGGAGATACCCAAGCGGCCAAAGGGGGCAGACTGTAAATCTGCTGGCGTTGCCTTCGGAGGTTCGAACCCTCCTCTCCCCACCATTGGAACGGGCTCGTGCAGGGGGTGCCAGACCAGAGACGAGGTGCTCCCTCGACGAGATTCTCTAGTGTCGAGCAACTGCTACAAGCGTGGGCGGGAATAGCTCAGTTGGCTAGAGCGTCAGCCTTCCAAGCTGAGGGTCGCGGGTTCGAATCCCGTTTCCCGCTCCAGAGAGCGTATTAATTTGTCATTCGCGTCGGCTTACTTCTCTACCGTTATTCCTTAGTACTCGCTCGCCGGTGAAAGAGGAAGCAGAAGACTCGATCAGCGGGTAGAGATGAACTCTCGATCGATGGAGTGTGTTCGGGGGAGTCGGAGAGAACGAGTCGCGCAGCTACCCCATGTGCGTGAGTCGTGACGTAGTGGATTGAGACCTCGGTGGACCAGCCCACGTAGCTCAGTTGGCAGAGCACATCCTTGGTAAGGATGAGGTCACCAGTTCAATCCTGGTCGTGGGCTCCAGGTAGTCTTCTTCGTGTATACTCGATAGGGACGGCTGAATCCGCCCTCGGCGGATAAGTGCCGGAAGGGAAAAAGGGATCACCCTTCAGGCTGGGAGGTGTTATGGGCAAGGCTAAGTTTGAGCGGACGAAAGAGCACATGAACATCGGGACCATCGGGCACATCGACCACGGGAAGACCACCCTGACCGCGGCGATCACGAAGGTCCTGCACGCGGCGAACGCGAAGGTCGCCTTCGTCCCCTTCGACCAGATCGACAAGGCACCGGAGGAGAAGGAGCGGGGGATCACCATCAACATCGCCCACGTCGAGTACGAGACGGCCAAGCGTCACTACGCCCATGTCGACTGCCCCGGCCACGCCGACTACATCAAGAACATGATCACCGGCGCCGCCCAGATGGATGGCGCGATCCTGGTCGTCGCCGCCTCCGAGGGGCCCATGCCCCAGACGCGTGAGCACATCCTCCTCGCTCGTCAGGTCAACGTTCCGAACCTCGTCGTCTTCCTGAATAAGGTCGACCTGGTCGATGACCCCGAACTGATCGAGCTCGTCGAGCTGGAGGTCCGTGAGCTGCTGACGCTCTACAACTTCCCCGGGGACGAGACCCCAATCATCCGCGGCAGCGCACTAAAAGCGCTGGAGACCGGCAGCGGGCTGCGGACCGACCCCGACGCCGCACCCATCTTCGAGCTCATGGACGCCGTGGACAGCTTCTTCCCCATGCCCGTCCGGGTCCTTGACAAGCCGTTCCTGATGCCTATCGAGGACGTCTTCTCGATCTCCGGGCGCGGGACCGTTGTCACCGGCCGTATTGAGCGCGGCATCATCAAGGTATCAGACGAGGTCGAGCTCGTCGGCATCCGGGACACCCAGCGGACCGTGGTGACCGGCGTCGAGATGTTCCGCAAGCTCCTCGACCAGGGCCAGGCGGGGGACAACGTCGGGCTCCTGCTGCGGGGGACCAAGCGCGAGGAAGTCGAGCGTGGCCAAGTGGTGGCGAAGCCTGGCTCCATCCCGCCCCACTTGCGCTTTAAGGCCGAGGCGTACATCCTCACCAAGGAAGAAGGTGGCCGTCACACCCCCTTCTTCAACGGCTATCGGCCCCAGTTCTACTTTCGAACGACAGACGTGACCGGCGTCTGCACGCTCCCAGCAGGAACCGAGATGGTCATGCCGGGGGATAACGTGAGCCTCACGGTCGAATTGATCCAGCCGATCGCCATGGAGAAGGAGCTGCGTTTCGCAATCCGCGAGGGGGGCCGCACTGTTGGGGCCGGCGTGGTGAGCGAGGTCGTGGAGTAGGGGCGTGGGTTTGGAGCGGGGTTTGCGTCTTACAGGTGGCGAGAGCCTTCCCTTAAAAAATAGTGAGCGTACGGAGCATCGATGCGTGAGATAATTACATTAGCCTGCGGTGATTGCAAGAGGCGGAATTACACAACGACGAAGAGTAAACAGAATACCCCTGATAGACTCGAACTGAGTAAGTACTGTCGTTGGTGTCGCAAGCACACCGCCCATAAGGAAGCAAAGTAAACAGTCTCGAGTTTCGCGTTTCGAGTTTCGCGTTGATGACGGAATCTGGAGCGACCCGGAACCCGAAACCCGGAACCCGGAACCCGAAACCTTTCAGAGGCCAGTAGCTCTAACGGCAGAGCACCGGACTCCAAATCCGGGTGTTGGGGGTTCAAATCCCTCCTGGCCTGCCATGTGATGGCGTGAGGATCTTTCACAGTTCGAGGGAGCAAATTTTCGGCAGCGGGTCGGTGGCATCAGGTTCACCCTCCGAAGATCACAGGTTTACGTGTAAGGTCTTTGGCGCTAGAGAGAGATTTCCGCCGAAGTCGGAGAGTTGGAGGAGCAGAAAAACGACGATGATGGAACGATGGCAGCAGTTGGTTCAATTCTTACAAGAGGTCAGGACTGAGCTGAAAAAGGTCCATTGGCCCACAAGGAAAGAGGTTGTGGGCTCTACTGTCGTAGTCATCGTGTCGGTTATTATTGTCTCGTTCTTTCTTGGAGGTATTGACGTCATATTGCAATGGCTGCTCACTTTGGTAGTCAGGTAGCCAGGAGTAGCTGATGCCAGCAGGTCAAACTATGCCGCAAAGTTGGTATGTAATCCATACGTATTCGGGTTTTGAGAATAAGGTGAAGGGAAGCATTGAGCAGCGGGCTGCCGCCATGGGGCTAGCTGACAAGATCTCCCAGGTCGTTATTCCCACTGAAGACGTGGTCGAGCTCAAGAAGGGGAAACGAACGGTTTCCTCGCGGAAATTCCTTCCAGGGTACGTTCTGATCAAGGCAGAAATGTCGGAGGATATTTGGTATCTCGTCAAGAATACCCCGAAAGTGACTGGCTTTGTTGGCCCGGCTACGCAACCAACTCCAGTTCCAGAGGAACAGGTGCAAGCCATCCTGCAGCAGGTAGAGGAGGGGGCTGAGCGACCCAAACATAGGGTCATGTTCCTGCGTGGGGAAAGTGTTCGAGTTATCGACGGTCCGTTCGCCAACTTCACTGGCCTCGTTGATGAGGTTAAGCCCGAAAAGGGGCGGCTAAAGGTTATGGTCAGCATCTTCGGAAGGCCGACCCCGGTGGACCTTGAGTTCCTACAGGTTGAAAAGGTCTGAAAGAACAGCTCACAGCTAGCAGCTAACAGCTTCTGCATTTGAGGTCTTTATGGCGAAAAAAGTTACAGCGATCGTAAAACTTCAGGTCCCAGCCGGTAAGGCCAACCCAGCGCCGCCGGTCGGCCCTGCACTCGGACAGCACGGCGTCAACATCATGGAGTTCTGTAAGGCCTTTAATGCACTGACAGCATCGGAAGAGGGCCTGGTGATCCCTGTTGTCATCACTATCTACGCGGACCGGTCCTTCACTTTCATCACCAAGACCCCCCCTGCAGCAATCCTGTTAAAGCAGGCCGTTGGGATCGCGAAGGCCTCTAAGGAACCGAACCGTACGAAGGTAGGCAAGGTGACCAGGATGCAGGTGGAAGAGATTGCGCGAACGAAGATGCCGGACTTGAATGCGCTATCACTTGAGTCGGCTGTCAGGATTATCGAGGGAACGGCGAGGACTATGGGGATTGATGTAGTCTAAGAACAGGGTTGAGGGTCTAGGGTCTAGGGTTTATAAGGGGAACGCGATCCGCTTCATCTCCTCTATACCCTGCACCCTCTACCCTATACCCTTTCTTTCAGGGGTGGGATATGTCGAAAGCTGGAAAGCGCTATGGGGTGGCTACTGAGGCAGTGACACGGGTTGGTGCATGCGACTTGGCTAAGGCGATAGAGGCAGTAAAGTCGAATGCCGGCGCGAAGTTTGATGAGACCATGGAAATCGCTGTCTGCCTGGGGGTTGATCCGAAGCATGCCGATCAGATGGTGAGGGGCACGGTCGTGTTGCCTCATGGCACAGGGAAGAGTGTTCGGGTGCTGGTCTTCATGAAGGGCGAACAAGAGAAGGATGCGCGTGAGGCTGGCGCTGATTATGTTGGCTGTGAAGACCTGATAGAGAAGATTCAACAGGGATGGCTTGAGTTCGATCGGGCAATTGCTACCCCGAACGTCATGGGTCTGGTGGGACGCCTCGGAAAGGTTCTCGGACCTCGGGGATTGATGCCCAACCCTAAGACCGGCACCGTCACCTTCGATGTTGGAAAAGCGGTCAGGGAGTTTAAGGGCGGAAAGATTGAGTATCGCACGGAGAAGGCAGGGATCGTGCATGCGCCTTTCGGTAAGGCCTCCTTTACGGCGGACCAGCTCCGTGAGAATGCCGTGGCTTTGCTGGAGGCGTTGCTCCGGGCCAAGCCGGCCTCCAGCAAGGGTCGATACCTTAATGGGGTCACCATATCGTCAACAATGGGACCGGGTATAAAGGTGGAGCTTGACACCTTGGTGGGGTTGGCAAAGAGCTAGGGAAGCCACCTTGTCTTGCAGGGAGGGGACAGTGAAGCAGACGGAAAAGGCAACGGTAGTTGATGAACTCAAGACTGGGCTAGCAGGGGCGACTGTAGCCATATTGGCAGATCCTCGGGGGCTCAGTGTAAGCGATTTGACTGAACTGAGAAAAATGCTCCGCCAACAGGGGATGGCTCTCCGGGTCGTTAAGAATACTCTCGCCAGATTGGCCGTCACGGGGACGGAACTCCAGGAGCTAAAGCCTTACCTCGTTGGCCCGACAGCGATTGTCCACGGGAAAGGTGATCCTACCGCGCCTGCTAAGCTCTTAGCCTCTTTCATCAAGACGAAATCGACCTTCCAAATCAAAGCCGGTTTCGCAGAGGGAAGAGTGCTGGTTAGCCAAGAGGTAATGGCGCTTGCTGATCTCCCTCCACGTGAGGTGCTTGCGGCCAGGCTCGCTGGTATTCTGCAATCCCCCCTTCGCGGCCTCGTGACTGTACTTTCTGGGCCGCTTCGTTCGCTCCTGATGGTTCTGGAGGCGGTGAGACAACAGAAAGAGTAAAGAACCGGCCCTGGCCCTGGAGCGGCTTGGGCATCGTCGACACACGTGTTACTACGTAGCCAAGGAGAGGATTGACGATGGCAAAGGTCACAGCTGATGACGTATTAGACTCGATTGAGCAGTGGAGTGTCTTGGACCTCAACAAGCTGGTGAAAGGGATTGAGGAAAAGTTTGGCATTTCCGCTGCGGCGATGATGCCTGCGATGGCGGTAGGTCCAGGAGGGGCTTCCGCTGCTGCAGCGGCACCAACTGAGGAAAAGACGGAATTCTCGGTCATCCTCGCTTCTGTGGGGGAAAAGAAGATCCAGGTGATCAAGGAGGTGAGGGCAATCACCGGCCTTGGTCTGAAAGAGGCAAAGGACCTGGTCGAGGGCGCTCCTAAGGCGGTAAAGGAAGGACTATCAAAGGCTGAGGCGGAAGCGATCAAAGCGAAGATCGAGGCGACTGGCGCGACCGCAGAACTTAAATAAAGCAGGAAGAAAAGGAGTCAAGGACGTATGGCCCTCGCAAAGAAGAGCGTGGCAGCCGAGCGCTGGAGTTTTAGCAAAATCAAAGAGGTGATCTCTATCCCCAATCTGATTGAGATCCAGCGACGGTCCTTCGATCAGTTCCTGCAAATGAAGGTTCCTCCGCACGCGCGGGAGGAGATCGGCCTTCAAGGGGCTTTCGCCAGCATCTTCCCGATTTTCAATTACGACAATTCAGCGTCCCTGGGTTTTGTTAAGTACGAGTTCGGGGTGCCCAAGTACGGCGCAGAGGAATCCCTGGAGAAGGGGATGACTTACTCCGTTCCGATCAAGGTGACCCTTCGCCTGATCGTCTGGGATAAGCCAGTCAGTTCCGAGGCCAGCAGCATCAGGGACATTAAAGAGCAAGAGGTCTACTTGGGGGAGATGCCCTTGATGACGCCGCAGGGTACCTTCATTATCAATGGGACCGAGCGGGTGGTGGTCAGCCAACTCCACCGCTCACCGGGGGTCTTCTTCGACCATGACAACGGTAAGACTCACCCGAGCGGCAAGATCCTCTACTCTGCTCGCCTCATCCCATATCGAGGCTCGTGGCTGGAATTCGAGTTTGATTCGAGCGATGTGCTCCATGTCCGGGTGGACCGAAGACGAAAGTTTCTAGCCTCGATCCTGCTGCGGGCGATCGGCTACGGGACTAATGAGGAGATCCTGAACCTATTCTATGAGCGGGATGTATTGCGCGTAGAGGAGGGGAAGGATTTCCTGATTCCTGTGGGTTCACCTGGCGCGACCAGCTTTCGGGTGAACAAGGATATTTCCGATCCTCACAGTAAGCAACTGATTCTTGGGGCGACCAAGCGAATCACGAAGGTGGCCCAGAAGCGACTGCAGGCTTTGAAGATTACGGAAGTACCACTGTATAAAGAAGATCTCATCGGCCGATTTGCAGCCGCTGACATTGTGGACACAAAGAGCGGCGAGGTAATCCTTGAATGTGCGCAGGAGATCACAGAAGAAGTGCTGGAGCAGGTCCTCAAAAGCGAACTGAGCAGCTTCTCCGTGCTTGCCAGCCGCGCGGGTCAGGATATGTTCGAGATTCGGGAGAACATTATTCGGGACTCGACTCGCTCTGAAAAGGATGGCCTGACTGAGATTTATCGAAGAATGCGACCGGGCGATCCGCCGAACGAGGGAGCGACCAAGGCGTTCCTCGAAACTATCTTCTTTAATCCGAAGCGCTACGATCTTTCCAAAGTCGGGCGCCTGAAGATCAATCGCAAGCTTGGCCTTGAGGTGCCGCTTGAGGTTCATACCCTCATGTGCCGCCGATATCGGCCTGCCGGTATGGAAGGGCGGATGGGCCAGGTAGACGATATCGTGGAGACTATCCGGTACCTACTCAGGCTGAAGCACGGGGAGGCCGGGACCTCCGTAGATGACATCGACCATCTGGGCAATCGCCGGATTCGGTCGGCTGGGGAGCTCCTGGAAGAACAGTTCCGGGTCGGATTGGCTCGAATGGAGCGGGCGGTCCGAGAGCGAATGAGTACACAGGAGCTGGAGACCCTGATGCCGCACGATCTGGTGAACGCCAAGCCGGTCACGGCAGCGCTGAAGGAGTTCTTCGGCAGCTCCCAGCTCTCCCAGTTCATGGACCAGACCAATCCGCTAGCTGAGCTGACCCATAAGCGGCGGCTGTCAGCCTTAGGTCCTGGAGGGCTATCGCGGGAGCGGGCAGGGTTCGAGGTCCGGGACGTGCACCCGACACACTACGGTCGGATGTGTCCCATCGAAACGCCGGAAGGCCCCAACGTTGGGCTTATCGCCAGTCTCTCTACCTATGCCCGCGTCAACGATTTTGGCTTCATCGAGACGCCTTATCGCAAGGTCCGGGGTATGGCCGTGACCGACGAGATCGAGTACCTGACGGCCGATGAAGAGGAGAAGTACACTATCGCACAGGCCAACGCAGAGGTGGACGGACGGGGACGTTTCACGTCAGATCGGGTCTCGGCACGATCCGGAGGTAACTTTGTCACGGTTCCCCCAGCCAATGTCGAGTATATGGATGTCGCTCCGAAACAACTTGTTGGAGTGTCCACTTCGCTTGTCCCATTCCTCGAACACGATGACGCCAATCGTGCCCTGATGGGCGCCAACATGCAACGTCAGGCAGTCCCCCTCCTGCGGCCGGAGGCTCCAGTAGTCGGAACCGGGATGGAATATCCTGCGGCGAAGGACTCTGGGGCGGTCGTGGTGGCCCAGCGTGGAGGGATCGTCGAATCGGTAACCGCTGACCGAATCATCGTCCGCTCCTCGGACGGCAAAGGTGACGACGGCGGGGACGATTCAGGAGTAGACATCTACACCCTGATAAAGTTTCGCCGTAGCAACCAGAATACCTGTATCACGCAGAAGCCGATTGTGAGTAAGGGCGATCGGATCGCCAAGGGCCAGGTGATCGCCGATGGTCCGGCTACCCAGAACGGCGAACTGGCGCTCGGGCAGAATGTCCTGACGGCCTTCATGGTATGGGGTGGGTATAACTTTGAGGATGCAATCCTGATAAGCGAGCGGCTCATCAAGGAAGACCGCTTTACCTCCATCCACATCGAGGAGTTCGAGATCGAAGCTCGCGAGACCAAGCTGGGGAAGGAGGAGATCACGCGAGACACCCCGAACGTGGGCGAGGACGCGCTCAAAGATCTCGACGAGAGTGGGATCGTCCGGATTGGAGCCGAGGTGAAGCCCGGGGATATCCTGGTTGGGAAGGTCACCCCCAAAGGTGAAACCGTGCTCACCCCAGAAGAGCGACTGTTGCGAGCTATCTTTGGCGAGAAGGCCGAGGATGTACGGGACGCCTCGCTCTATGTCCCGCCTGGGATTAGCGGTACCGTCGTCGATGTGAAGGTCTTCTCCCGAAAAGGGATCGAGAAGGACGAGCGGGCCAAGTCGATCGAGGACGAAGAGGTTAGCCGACTCCGCAAGGACTTCGAAGACGAGATCAGTATCATCGCTGCAGATCGGGATAGGAAGCTGCGATCCCTTCTCGATGGCCTGAGTGTCAGTAAGGAGGTCCGGAGCAGGCTCACGCGTAAGGTTATGGTTGCCAAGGACAAGAAGTTGACCGGCGAGACCCTGGATGCGCTGTCCCATGAGGACATGGTGGATCTCGCAGGGCGATTAGACGAAGAGTTGGGTCGGAAGGCGAGTAGGATCGGTGACGCGTCCGATAACCAGGTCCACGTCTTGCAGACGCTCTTGGATGAGCGAGTCAGCAGAGTGACCCGAGGTGATGAGCTCGCCCCTGGGGTCTTCAAGATGGTCAAGGTCTACGTGGCCATGAAGCGAAAGCTCTCTGTCGGCGATAAGATGGCTGGTCGACATGGGAATAAGGGCGTTATCGCGAAGATTCTACCCGAAGAGGATATGCCCTATCTACCTGATGGGACGCCTGTCGAGGTGGTCCTGAATCCTCTGGGCGTGCCTTCCAGGATGAACGTGGGCCAGGTTCTAGAGACCCACCTGGGCTGGGCGGCCAGGGCCTTGGGGCTGCGGGTCGCCTCACCGGTCTTTGATGGAGCTACGGAGAAGGAGATCAAGGTCTGGCTCAAGCGAGCTGGTCTCCCTGTTACGGGGAAGACCGTTCTTTATGACGGACGAACCGGGAAGCCGTTCCATCAGGAGGTGACGGTTGGCTATATCTACATTATGAAGCTGGCCCATCTCGTGGATGACAAAATTCATGCTCGCTCCATTGGGCCCTACTCGTTGATCACTCAGCAGCCCCTGGGGGGCAAGGCTCAATTCGGCGGACAGCGATTTGGAGAGATGGAGGTGTGGGCTCTGGAGGCGTACGGGGCCGCCCATATCCTGCAAGAGATCCTGACCGTGAAGTCAGACGATGTGGTGGGGCGAACCAAGATGTACGAGTCGATTGTCAGGGGCGACTGTACCCTCGAGCCTGGACTCCCGGAATCTTTCAACGTCCTGGTCAAGGAGCTACAAAGCCTTGCGCTGGATGTCGAGCTGAAAAAAGAGTAGCCCCTGAAAGACAGCGATCAGCTGTCAGCTAATAGCTGAGAGCCGTTCTCGGGCGGAGGTAATAGCGTTGGATAAGTTTTTCGGGTTCTACGATGAAAAGACCATTGATCCCACCAGTTTCAAAGCCATCCGGATCGGACTAGCTTCGCCAGAGAAGATTCGGTCGTGGTCCTTCGGAGAGGTGAGAAAACCGGAGACCATTAACTACCGGACGTTTAAGCCGGAGCGAGACGGGCTCTTCTGTTCTAAGATCTTCGGTCCGACAAAGGATTGGGAGTGCAACTGCGGTAAGTATAAGGGCATCAAGCATAAGGGGGTTGTCTGCGACAAGTGCGGCGTGGAGGTGATCAGGAGTAAAGCGCGACGACAGCGGCTGGGCCACATCGAGCTGGTCTCACCGGTGGTCCACGTCTGGTTTTATAAAGGCGTTCCAAGTCGAATCGGCTATCTCCTTGATATATCCCTCCGAGATCTGGAGAGGGTCCTCTACTTCGAAGCGTATGTTGTGTTGAACCCGGGCAAGACTCCCCTCTCCTTGAAACAGCTCTTGACCGAGGATCAACATCGCCTGGCATATGAAGAGTACGGGGACGGCTTTAAGGCGGGGATGGGCGCAGCGGCTATTCGGGATCTGTTGAAGCGGCTGAACCTTCGCGAACTGGCGGAAGAGCTCCACGCGCAAATGCCCCTGGAGACCTCTCAACAGGGCCGTAAGAAGGCCACTAAGCGGCTGCGAATCGTGGAGGCCTTCATCAATTCCGGCAATCGACCGGAGTGGATGATTCTGGACGCGATTCCAGTCCTGCCACCTGAGCTTCGGCCGCTGGTCCCCCTTGACGGGGGGCGTTTTGCCACATCGGATCTGAACGATCTCTATCGACGAGTAATCAATCGCAACAACCGACTCAGGCGTCTCATTGAACTCCGGGCGCCTGATATCATCGTCCGTAACGAGAAGCGGATGCTGCAAGAAGCAGTTGACGCTCTGTTCGATAATGGCCGTCGTGGCCGCGCGCTGAAGGGGCAGAATAACCGTCCGCTCAAGTCCCTTTCTGAAATGCTGAAGGGAAAGCAGGGGCGCTTCCGCCAGAACCTACTCGGGAAAAGGGTGGACTATTCCGGGCGATCGGTGATCGTGGTGGGACCCGAATTGAAGCTGCACCAGTGTGGTCTGCCAAAGAAGATGGCTCTTGAGCTATTCAAACCCTTCATCTTCAGGAAGCTACTCAAGGACGGCGTTGTCACCACCATCAAGAGTGCCAAGAAGCTGGTAGAAAAGGGTAAGCCTGAGGTATGGGATGCCCTGGAGGAGGTGATTCACGAGCACCCGGTCCTCCTGAACCGTGCCCCGACGCTGCATCGGCTGGGCGTGCAGGCCTTTGAACCCGTACTGGTGGAAGGCGAAGCGATCAAGATTCATCCCCTGGTCTGCGCGGCCTTCAATGCTGACTTTGACGGTGACCAGATGGCCGTCCATGTGCCTCTGTCGCCGGAGGCCCAGATTGAAGCCTCGGTGCTGATGTTGGCTTCCCATAATATCCTTTCTCCGGCAAACGGTTTGCCTGTCGTTACCCCAAGCCAGGATATCGTGCTGGGTTGCTACTACCTGACTCGGAGCAGGTCTGGCGAGAAGGGCGAGGGCCATGTGTTCTCCGATATGGACGAGGTCAGGGCGGCCTATGATGCCGAGGAAGTGGGTTTGCTGGCCAGGGTCAAGGTCCGCTTCGAAGGCGAAATGATTGAGACCACCGTGGGGCGCTGCATCTTCAATGAGCACTTGCCGGAGACGCTCCGGTTCATCAACCAGGAGATGAATAGACGGGAGTTGACCCGTCTCGTTGCGCAGTGCCACTACCTTCTCGGGAATGTGGAAACAGTAAAGCTTCTGGACAACCTGAAGGACCTCGGGTTCAGATACGCCACGCTCGCCGGCATCTCGATTGGCATCGACGACATGCATATTCCATCTACCAAAGGCGCGTTGATCGACGATGCCCATAAGGAGATCGTCAAGATCGATGGTGAATATCAGGATGGTCTGATCACCAAAGGCGAGCGTTACAATAAGATTATCGACATCTGGACCCACGTAACCGAACGCGTGTCGGACGAGATGTTCCGAGAGATCGAGGCTGAGGAGAAGGGGGAATTCAACCCGGTCTTCATGATGGCCGACTCTGGCGCGAGAGGCAGCCGGCAGCAGATCAGGCAGTTGGCAGGCATGCGCGGCTTGATGGCCAAACCCTCCGGAGAGATCATCGAGACCCCAATCACCGCGAACTTCCGGGAGGGGCTCACTGTTCTTCAGTACTTTATCTCAACTCACGGGGCGCGAAAGGGCCTGGCAGATACGGCCCTGAAGACGGCCGATTCCGGCTATCTCACTCGCCGATTGGTAGACGTGGCGCAGGATGTCATCGTGGCCGAGATGGATTGCGGTACGCCCAACGGGATATGGGTCACCCCCCTCATCGAAGGGGGCGAGATCATCCAGCCCCTGCGTGATCGAATCCTCGGTCGGGTAGCCCTGGATGAAATTCTTGATCCCTTCACGGGAGAGGTGTTGGTAGAGGCCAATCAGGAGATCGTGGAGGTGCTGGCCAGCAATATCGAAAATGCCGGCCTCGATAGGGTCAAAATTCGCTCGGTCCTTACCTGCGAGGCGCGACGAGGTATCTGCATCAGGTGCTACGGCCGCAACCTTGCTACCGGCAGGCTGGTGGAATTGGGAGAGGCGTGCGGTGTCATAGCGGCGCAGTCTATCGGTGAGCCTGGGACCCAGTTGACCATGCGAACTTTCCACATAGGGGGTACTGCGAGCCGTTCTGTCGAGCAGAGTACTCTCGAATGCAAGGGAACGGGGATCGTCAGGTTCACGAGCCTGCGTACGGTTAAGGCCCCCAAGGGCGACTACGTGGTGATGAACCGGAATGGTACGATCAGCGTCATCGATGAGAAGGGCCGCAAGAAAGAAAGCTACCCTGCAGTCTACGGTGCTCACCTGAAAGTGGAGGATGGCGCGACAGTGAAAGCTGGGCAGGTGTTGATGGAGTGGGATCCCTTTACGAACGCGATCTTGACAGAACACGGTGGAATGGTGCACTTTCGGGATGTCGTCGAGGGGGTGACCATCAGGGAGGAAGTGGATGAGGTCACCGGCCTATCTCAGCGGGTCGTAGTGGAGCACGGACGGGAGGACTTGCAGCCTCGGGTCTCGATTAAGGACGAGCATGGCGCGACCGTCTTCCGCTGCCTGCTGCCTGTCAGCGCTCACATCATGGTGAGCGAGGGGCAGATGGTGTCGGCTGGAGACAGTGTGTCGAGGATCCCGCGGGAGACGATGAAAACCAAGGACATCACGGGTGGTCTCCCACGGGTGGCTGAGCTATTCGAGGCACGCAGGCCAAAGGATGCTGCTGTCATCTCCGAGATCAACGGTCATGTAGAATTGGGTGGCATCGCCAAGGGCATGCGTAAGCTTTCCGTCAGGGACGAGCACGGCGTGCCCAGAGAATACTTGATTCCGCGACGTCGGCATATCAATGTGCTGGAGGGGGATGAAGTCAAGGCTGGCGAGCCCTTTATGGACGGCCCCATAAACCCGCACGATATCCTGGACGTGTTGGGCGAACAGGAACTGCAGAAGTATCTGGTAAATGAAATCCAGGAAGTCTACCGGCTCCAGGGGGTACAGATCAACGACAAGCATATTGAGGTAATCGTCAGGCAGATGCTCAAGCGGGTGCTGGTCGAGGCGTCTGGAGATACTCACTTCTTGATCGGCGAGCATGTTGATAAGGCTACTTTCCTAGAGGAGAACCATCGCGCAATGGCCTCAGGCGGGGCCGCTGCCACCGCTAAGCCTCTTCTCTTAGGCATTACGAAGGCGTCACTCTCCACTGACAGTTTCATCTCTGCCGCCTCGTTTCAGGAAACCACTAAGGTCTTGACAGAGGCAGCCATCAATGGGGCGAGGGATGAATTGCGTGGCCTGAAAGAGAACGTCATCATGGGGCGACTGATTCCGGCTGGCACAGGGATGAGGTGGTACAGAGACACGACGATTTCCACACCTGAGGTGGCGTTGTCGAAGGCGGCCTTAACGGGGGCGATTGTGGCAGTTGACCGGGGACCGGACGAGCTGGATGCGTCGCTTGATAATTAAAATAAGTAATGAAAGGGCTTGACAATAGACAGCGAGTCTGTATAATAACGAGATTGCCATAGAGAGGGAGGAATCGGTGCCCACCATTCACCAGTTAGTTCGTAAGGGTCGAGCCGCAGCCGTCAAGAAGGCCAAGACGCCGGCGTTACAGGGATGTCCCCAGCGACGCGGGGTATGCATTCGTGTCTATACGACCACCCCAAAGAAACCGAATTCGGCCCTTCGAAAGGTGACCAGGGTTCGCCTCAGTAATGGAATTGAGGTGACAACGTATATTCCGGGAGTCGGGCACAATCTGCAGGAGCACTCCATTATTCTGATCAGGGGAGGTCGTGTCAAGGATCTGCCGGGCGTCCGCTATCACGTGATTCGTGGTGCTCTTGATACGGCGGGAGTCCAGGATCGCAAACAGGGCCGATCACTTTACGGCGCCAAGAGACCAAAGATCAGTTAACGACCTTCGGTATTGAAGAGAGATCGGCTCTTCACGCACCTTGCCTGAAGCGCCGATTTTGATTTTCCGGTTACGTGGACGACCAACTATTTCGGAGAGCGCGCAATGCCCAGACGAAAAGTAATTGAGAAACGAGAGACCCTCGCTGATCCTGTTTATAGTAACCGAATGGTTACGAAGTTTATCAATAGCATGATGGTTCAAGGCAAGAAAAGCGTTGCCGAGTCGATTGTCTACGGGTCAATGAAGATCATTGAGGATCGGGCTAAAACCGACCCGTTGCGAATGTTCAAGCAGGCCGTTGACAACGTCAAACCAGTACTTGAAGTTAAGTCGCGTCGGGTAGGGGGTGCGACCTATCAGGTACCGGTGGAGGTCCGAGCGGAGCGACGGAACTCCCTGGCGTTTCGTTGGATCATTGGCTTCTCCAGAAAGCGCACAGAGAAGACGATGGCAGAGCGGCTCGCTGCCGAGTTGATTGAAGCTGCGGCTAACCGGGGAAGCTCGGTGAAGAAGAAGGAAGATACGCACAAGATGGCGGAAGCGAATAAGGCGTTTGCCCATTATCGCTGGTAATCACCAGTTTCGAGTTTCACGTTTAGAGTTTCGGGTCGGCATGCGCCGCTCGGAACCCGACACCCGAAACTCGGGACTCAAAACCCGAAAGTCGGAACATCAAGATGCCTGATATATATCCAATAGATACGGTCAGAAACATCGGAATTATGGCGCACATTGACGCCGGGAAGACTACTACCACCGAGCGGATCCTGTACTATACCGGCAGGACGTATAAGATCGGAGAGGTGCACGAGGGGTCCACCGAGATGGACTGGATGGAGCAGGAGCGTGAGCGTGGAATAACGATCACCTCAGCCACCACCACCTGCTTCTGGCGGGACCATCGCATCAATATCATCGACACGCCCGGACACGTCGATTTTACGGTTGAGGTTGAGCGATCGCTTCGAGTGCTGGATGGGGCGGTGGCCCTCTTCGACGCGGTGGCCGGCGTGGAGCCCCAGTCTGAGACGGTGTGGCATCAAGCAGACAAGTACGGTGTTCCCCGGATCGCCTTCATCAATAAGATGGATCGGATGGGGGCTAATTTTGATATGTGCGTTCGAATGATCGCTGAGCGTCTGGGGGCTGTTCCATTGGTTGTGCAGCTTCCCATTGGTAGTGAGGATCATTTCGAGGGTGTCGTAGACCTGATCCGGATGAAGGCGGTGATCTGGGACGATGAGGCTCTAGGGGCGAACTACAGGGAGGATGAAATCTCTGAGGAGATGCGCTCACTGGCTCATGCTGCTCGCGAGCGGATGCTGGAGACCATCGCTGAAGTGGACGATAGCTTCCTCGTCCGCTATGTGGATGGTCTCGCGGTTGGACCGGAGGAGATCAAAACCGCGATTCGTGGCGCGGCGCTCAAGCTCCTGCTGGTCCCGGTTCTTGCTGGCGCCTCGTTCAAGAACAAGGGTGTCCAGCTATTACTCGATGCCGTGGTAGACTATCTCCCGTCCCCGATCGACCTACCGCCCATCGAAGGTCTTGATTCGACGCGCACAAAGTCTGTGGTCCGGGTCCCGAAGATAAGTGACCCCTTCTCAGCCTTAGTGTTTAAGATCATGACGGATCCCTATGTGGGACAACTGGCCTTCTTCAGGGTCTACTCAGGCACCCTCACGTCAGGGAGCCACGTGTATAACTCTACGCGAGGCACACGGGAGCGTATTGGACGGCTGCTGCAAATGCATGCCAACAAGCGCGAGGAGATCAAAGAGGTCTTTGCCGGTGACATTGCGGCTGCCGTAGGGCTCAAGGGTGCCAAAACGGGCGACACCCTGTGCGATGAGGGCAACCAGATTATTCTGGAATCGATCGTTTTTCCTGAGCCGGTGATCTCTGTGGCCATTGAGCCGAAAACGAAAGAAGGGCAAGATAGGCTCGCGACGGGACTTCAAGCTTTGGCTAATGAGGATCCGACATTTCGCGCCAGCACGGACGAAGAGACTGGCCAGACGATCATCTCCGGAATGGGAGAGCTGCATCTCGAGATTATCGTCGACAGGCTCCAACGGGAGTTTCGAGTTGAGGCCAATGTCGGCAAGCCAGAGGTTGCCTATCGTGAAACCGTGACGACCACTGCCGAGGCTGAGGGTAAGTATGTGCGGCAAACCGGTGGGCGTGGACAGTACGGACACGTCTGGCTCAAAGTGGAACCCTCCACCGCTCAATCGGGATTTGAATTTGTCAATAAGATTGTTGGTGGCGTCGTGCCCAAAGAGTATATCTCCGCGGTGGAGAAGGGTGTTAAGGAGGCATTGCATACCGGGGTGGTGGCCGGCTACCCCGTCATTGATTTGAAGGTTACCCTCTTTGACGGATCGTATCACGAGGTCGACTCCTCGGAGATGTCGTTTAAGATCGCAGGCTCAATGGCTTTCAAAGAGGGGACCAGGCGCGCGAAGCCGGTTCTGCTGGAACCGATTATGCGAGTCGATGTCTCTACGCCGGAGGCCTTCCTGGGTGAGGTTATCGGTAATCTGAACTCGCGTCGTGGTCGGGTGATTGGGATTGAGGCTAGATCTGTCGCCCAGGTGATTCAAGCGGACGTACCGCTCTCCGAGATGTTTGGGTACGCCACTGACCTCCGTTCAGCGACCCAGGGTCGGGCCGCCCACTCGATGCAGTTTTCACGCTACGAACCGGTCCCCGCCAGTATTGCTGGGGAGATTGTGGCCCGTATGGGTGGACGACACGGCGGACGGTAATCGGATTCGGTTTCGCATCTAAAGGAGTTGACTATGGGCAAGGCTAAGTTTGAGCGGACGAAAGAGCACATGAACATCGGGACCATCGGGCACATCGACCACGGGAAGACCACCCTGACCGCGGCGATCACGAAGGTCCTGCACGCGGCGAACGCGAAGGTCGCCTTCGTCCCCTTCGACCAGATCGACAAGGCACCGGAGGAGAAGGAGCGGGGGATCACCATCAACATCGCCCACGTCGAGTACGAGACGGCCAAGCGTCACTACGCCCATGTCGACTGCCCCGGCCACGCCGACTACATCAAGAACATGATCACCGGCGCCGCCCAGATGGATGGCGCGATCCTGGTCGTCGCCGCCTCCGAGGGGCCCATGCCCCAGACGCGTGAGCACATCCTCCTCGCTCGTCAGGTCAACGTTCCGAACCTCGTCGTCTTCCTGAATAAGGTCGACCTGGTCGATGACCCCGAACTGATCGAGCTCGTCGAGCTGGAGGTCCGTGAGCTGCTGACGCTCTACAACTTCCCCGGGGACGAGACCCCAATCATCCGCGGCAGCGCACTAAAAGCGCTGGAGACCGGCAGCGGGCTGCGGACCGACCCCGACGCCGCACCCATCTTCGAGCTCATGGACGCCGTGGACAGCTTCTTCCCCATGCCCGTCCGGGTCCTTGACAAGCCGTTCCTGATGCCTATCGAGGACGTCTTCTCGATCTCCGGGCGCGGGACCGTTGTCACCGGCCGTATTGAGCGCGGCATCATCAAGGTATCAGACGAGGTCGAGCTCGTCGGCATCCGGGACACCCAGCGGACCGTGGTGACCGGCGTCGAGATGTTCCGCAAGCTCCTCGACCAGGGCCAGGCGGGGGACAACGTCGGGCTCCTGCTGCGGGGGACCAAGCGCGAGGAAGTCGAGCGTGGCCAAGTGGTGGCGAAGCCTGGCTCCATCCCGCCCCACTTGCGCTTTAAGGCCGAGGCGTACATCCTCACCAAGGAAGAAGGTGGCCGTCACACCCCCTTCTTCAACGGCTATCGGCCCCAGTTCTACTTTCGAACGACAGACGTGACCGGCGTCTGCACGCTCCCAGCAGGAACCGAGATGGTCATGCCGGGGGATAACGTGAGCCTCACGGTCGAATTGATCCAGCCGATCGCCATGGAGAAGGAGCTGCGTTTCGCAATCCGCGAGGGGGGCCGCACTGTTGGGGCCGGCGTGGTGAGCGAGGTCGTGGAGTAGGGGGTAGAATTGGTAAAGATGGAAAATCAGCGAATACGAATTAGGCTGAAGGCCTATGATCATCGAATCCTTGACCAGTCGGCCAGGGAGATTGTCAGTACGGCGCAACGAACGGGTGCAAGGGTGTCTGGGCCCATTCCGCTACCGACAAAAATTAGTCGGTTTACGGTCTTACGCTCACCTCACATCGATAAGAAATCTCGCGAACAGTTCGAGATTCGGACGCATATTCGCCTGATGGATATCCTGGATGCGCAGCCCCAGACTGTAGACGCCCTCATGCGACTCGATCTGCCTGCCGGCGTCGATGTCGAGATTAAGCTCTAACAGCTATCAGCTATCAGCACTCAGCTTCTAGCTGAAAGCTGACGGCTGAATGCTAAAGGCTATTTGATATGAGCATAGGATTGCTTGGCAAAAAGGTCGGAATGACGCAACTATTCGACGAAAGTGGTGTTGCCGTCTCGGTTACTATCATCGAGGTGGGTCCGTGTCCAGTGGTGCAGCGAAGGACCATCAGCACCAACGGCTATGAGGCGGTTCAGATCGGCTATCAGGCGGAACGCAAGGCCCAGAACGTCACTAAGCCTCTCAAGGGCTACTTCGACAAGGCCAAAGTCGCTCCGCAGAAGTATCTGAGGGAGTTTAGACTGGAGCCCACGGAGGATTCGAATTATTCTATTGGCCAGATATTGACCGTGGGCCTCTTCGAGCAGGGAGAGAAAGTCCGAGTTACTGGTATCACAAAGGGCAAAGGGTTTCAGGGCGGGGTCAAGCGGTGGGGGTATCGAGGCGGTCCTGCGACCCATGGCTCTATGTTCCATCGAGCACCAGGCTCAATCGGCGCATCGTCCTTTCCGTCGCGCGTCTTCAGGGGACACCATATGCCAGGACGGATGGGTACCGATACGATGACCGTCAAAGGGCTCAAGGTGGTGAAGGTTATTCCAGAGCAGAACCTGTTGTTGGTTCGCGGTGCAGTACCTGGGCCGGCAGGTGGCCTGGTCACGATCAGCAAGCGAGGCTAAGGCGATGGCAGTCATGGTCCAGGCTTTAGATACGAATGGTCTGAAAATGGCGGATTTCGCCCTTGATGAGGCGATTTTCGATGCTGCTGCGGTGCCGCAGCTCCTGCACGACGTCGTCAAGATGCAACTCGCGAATCGGCGTCAGGGGACCGCTTCAACCCGCACGCGGTCTGATGTTCGCGGGGGCGGGAAAAAACCTTGGAAGCAAAAGGGGACAGGGCGGGCTCGGGCTGGATCGAGTCGATCACCCTTGTGGCGCGGCGGAGGGACCGTGTTCGGTCCCAAGCCTCGGAGCTATAGCTACGCAGTGCCGCGACAGGTGCGGGCTGCCGCGCTTCGTGCTGCCCTTTCTGATAAGGTCCGGGCCGGGCAGTTTATGGTGTTGGAGAGTCTCTCGCTGGAGGAGCCAAGCACCAAGGCATTCAAGACGCTGCTGGAGAAGTTGGGTGTTGCTGGGCGAGCCCTGATCATCACAGAACGAGTTCAGCGAGATGATGCGACATCCATGTCGTGCCGCAATCTGCCCTATCTCACGCTTTTACCGACCCAGGGGCTGAACGTGTATGATATCCTGAGGCATGATGTCCTTATCATGACCAAGAATGCGGTGAGCGTGGTAGAAGAGGCGTGGAAGCCATGAAAGAGCCATACCAGATTATCCGTCGTCCTCTTATCACTGAGAAGGGGACAGATTTGAAGGAGCACAGCAACCAGTACCTCTTCGAGGTAGCCCGAGGTGCGAATAAAATCGAAATCAAGCGTGCGGTCGAATCGCTGTTTCGGGTAAAGGTACTGTCTGTGCGGACGCTCAACGTCAACGGCAAAAAGAAGCGGGTAGGCCGCTTTGTCGGTCAGACACCAAGTTGGAAGAAGGCGGTGGCAACCCTGAAAGTCGGGGAAAGCATCGAGTTCTTCGAGGGAGTATAGATGCCGATCAGAGCATACAAGCCGACATCCGCAGGCAGGCGCTTCCAGACGGTTCTGACGTACGACGATGTGACTAAAGCTACCCCGGAGAAGGCGCTTCTCCGTCCGCTCGTCAAGGGCGGGGGACGAAACAGTGCTGGTAGGATCACTGTTCGGCATCGTGGGGGTGGACACAAACGTCAGTATCGCCTCATCGATTTCAAGCGTGACAAAACCGGGGTCCCCGCAAAGGTGGCGTCGATTGAGTACGATCCGAACCGTTCTGCGCGAATAGCTCTCCTGCACTACGCGGATGGGGAGAAGCGGTACATCGTTGGGCCGCTTGGCCTTCAGGTCGGTGAGCAGGTGATGTCCGGTCGCGATGCTGATGTCAAGATCGGCAACGCCCTCCCATTACGCAAGATTCCAGTCGGCATGACGCTTCATAACCTTGAGTTGAAGCCCGGCAAGGGAGCTCAACTGGCTAGAAGCGCTGGATCCGGCGTGCAATTTTTAGCTAAAGAGGGTAACTACGGCTTGGTGAAACTTCCCTCTGGGGAGGTACGTCGGATCAGTCTTGATTGTATGGCGGTTATTGGTCAGGTAGGGAACCTGGACTACGAGAAAGTCTCGTTAGGGAAGGCTGGTCGGTCCCGATGGCTTGGGGTCAGGCCGTCAGTTCGTGGAGTGGCCATGAACCCTCATGACCACCCGATGGGCGGTGGCGAAGGGAAATCCTCCGGTGGTCGCCATCCCTGTAGTCCATGGGGGAAGCTAGAGCGAAAAACCAGGAAGAAGAGAAAAGCATCGGATCGCTTTATCTTGAAGCGCAGAAAAAAAGATTAGCATTGCACGTTTCGAGCTCCTAGTTAGGCGTGCAAGGCTGCTCGATCTAGAAACCTGAAGTTCGAAACTATTCACGGAGGTTAGCGTGGCACGGTCACTAAAAAAGGGTCCGTACGTGGATCCTAAGCTACTTAAAAAGATCGAGGCGATGAACGACGGTAGGGAGAAGAAGATCGTCAAGTCCTGGTCGAGGCGGTCTGTCATCCTTCCTGAGTTCGTTGGCCACACGCTGGCGATTCATAACGGCAAGAAATTTATCCCGATCTACATTAGCGAGAACATGGTTGGGCACAAGCTTGGGGAGTTTTCTCCAACTAGAACCTTCCGTGGGCACGGGTCGCATACGGCGCGTTCTTCTGCGCTAAAATAAGGGGGTAGTATCGATCATGGAATGTCGCGCAGTTGGCCGATTCATCGGGATCCCGGCACGTAAGGCGAGGCTGGTCGTTGACCTAGTTCGCGGGTGCGGCATTAATCAGGCCCTCAACACCATGAAGTTTACGAAAAAGTATGCCGCCAAGGTTGTGGAGAAGATTCTCAAGTCGGCGCTGGCGAATGCGCAGCATAACCATGGAGCGAAGAACGTTGATCGATTGTTTGTGAAGGAGGCCTTTGTGAATCAGGGTCCGACCACGAAGCGGATGCGGCCTCGCGCCATGGGACGGGCAAATACCATAAGGAAGCGAAGTAGCCACATCACTATCGTCCTCACGGAGAAGGAATCTGCCCGATGACTCCATCCTTACGAAAGGATAGGATCTACCATACTCCAGTGAGGCTTAGTTTGAGCAGGATGGCGGAGGCGTAATGGGACAGAAGGTACACCCTATAGGATTTCGGCTGGGCTTCATCAAGCCATGGCGGTCCAGGTGGTTTGCCACGAAGGGGTATGCAGATGCTTTGCATGAAGACCTCAAATTCCGGAGCTTCATCAAGGAGCGCGTCTATCACGCTGGCGTGTCCGGGATCGATATCGAGCGGAAGGCTGATCAGATTCGCATTATAATACATACCGCGAGGCCCGGTATTATTATCGGCAAGAAGGGTTCTGAGGTCGACAAGCTGAAAGTGGCCCTCTCCGGTATGTCTAAAAAGCCGATTCAGTTGGATATCGTCGAAGTTCGAAGGGCGGAGTTGGACGCCCAGCTGATCGCCGAGCAGGTCGCTTCTCAATTGTTGCGCCGGGTAGCCTACAGGCGAGCCATGAAAAAGACGGTGCAATCCTCAATGCGGCTAGGCGCTCAGGGGGTGCAGATTGTATGCGCCGGGCGGTTGGCTGGAGCAGAGATTGCCCGCAAAGAGCGATATCGCGAGGGTCGGATGCCATTGAGTACCATGCGAGCCGACATCGACTTCGGGTTCACTCAGGCTAAGACTACGTATGGGCTGATCGGGGTCAAGTGTTGGGTGTATCATGGGGAAGCAACTCCTGAGACTGTGGCGGCCCAACCGGAACGCGAGGCACCTCAAGACCGCCAGCGGCGGCCGAAGGGGCTTACCCCGGTGCAGAGCTAGAACGCGATGCTGATACCTAAGCGAGTTAAATTCAGGAAACAACACCGTGGTCGGCGATCCGGACTCGCCATCCGGGGATCGACGTTAGCGTTTGGCGCGTTTGGTCTGAAGGCTCTGGAAGCTGCCTGGATTACCAACCGCCAGATCGAGGCCGCCCGGCGAGCGATCACCCATCATGTCAAGCGGGGAGGCAAGGTGTGGATCCGAATCTTCCCGGATAAACCCATTACGAAAAAGCCGGCGGAGACCCGGATGGGTAAGGGAAAGGGTGCGCCGGAAGGATGGGTGGCGGTCGTCAAGCCTGGCCGTATCCTGTGTGAGATGGAAGGGGTGACTGAGGCAACGGCTAAAGAGGCAATGCGGCTTGCTGCGCATAAGCTCCCCATAGCCACACGGTTTGTGTCTCTTACGATGCTGGCGAGCTGAGGGTGACGATGAGTGTCATGGATGCGAAGGAGTTTCGTGAATTGAGCGCGGCAGAGCTAAAACAGAAGCTCCGCGATGTAAGAGATGAACTCTTCAAGTTGAAGTTGAGGGCGTCATCGTCGCCACTTGAGAACCCTGCGCGTATCCGGCGACTTCGCCGGGAGGTCGCCATCGGAGAGACGGTGCGGACAGAGTTCTTGCGTAAACAGGCATCATCAGGGGTGGAGCGGACGCCATGACCGAGCAGGTAAAGAGAAGTCGTCGGAAGATTTTGGTGGGGGTCGTGGTGAGCGACAAGATGCAAAAGACTGTCGTTGTGATGGTTGAGCGGCTTGTTCGGCACGACGCCTATAGTAAAATGGTCCGCCGCCGGACAAAGGTGAAGGCCCACGACGAAGAGGGTCGTTGCGGCATGGGGGACAAGGTGGCCATTGAAGAGGCTCGCCCCCTGAGCAAAGAGAAGCATTGGCGGGTGACAGAAATCCTGGAGAAGGCGGTTGTGTAGGGGTAGGCGCCTCACCGTTAGCCCTCGCCTCAATCATTGCCTGGATGGACACGAGGAAGGTAGACGATCATGATCGGCTTACGAACAATCATGGAAGTGGCCGACAATTCCGGCGCCAAGCGAATCTCCCTGATCAAGGTTCTGGGAGGATCGGGGAAGCGGTATGCCCGCTTGGGCGACGTCATCGTCGCGAACGTCAAAGAGGCGGTCCCGGAGGGTTCGGTGAAGAAGGGCGAGGTGGTAAAAGCAGTGGTGGTCAGGACGGCGAAGGAGATGCGGCGTAAGGATGGCTCTTACATCAAGTTCGATCGAAACGCCGCCGTACTCTTGAACGAGCAGAATAACCCGATCGGCACCAGAATCTTTGGTCCGGTGGCCCGAGAGCTGCGTGAAGCTCGGTTTATGAAAATTATCTCCCTGGCGCCAGAGGTTGTGTAAGATGGCGTTGGCTGAATCTGTGAGGGCATGATGGCGGTGGGACAGGGGCTTCATGTCAGGAAGAATGATCTGGTTGCCGTTATCGCTGGGAAGGATAAGGGGAAGCGTGGTAAGGTTCTGAAGGTGATCCCTAAGACCCAGCGAGCAGTGGTGGAAAAGGTCAACCTCATCAAGAGGCATACGAAGCCTGGGGGGGCTTCAAAGCAGGGGGGGATCCTTGAACGTGAGAACCCTATGCACGCGTCGAATCTGATGTTGGTATGCAATAAATGTGACCGCCCTGTCCGTGTCGGCGTTAGTCGCCTCGCTGACGGAAAAAAGGTGCGGGTGTGCAAAAAGTGTGGCGAGATAGTTGGTTAGGGGAATATTGATGGCAGACGAGACCAAAACCAAAAAGAAAGAGAAGTCAGCCGCGAAAGAGTCGCGTGTGGAGTCTCGCACGCTGCCACGACTTCGCGAGCGCTTTCGTGATGTGATCGCTCCTGCCCTTATGAAGCAGTTCAGGTATAAGAATGTCTGGCAGGTCCCACGCCCCTCTAAGGTCGTCATCAATATGGGACTGGGGGAGGCTGTAGCGAATGTGAAGGTGATCGACGCTGCGGTCGAGGAGCTGACGGTCGTAACGGGACAGAAGCCGATCGTAACGCGCGCCAGGAAGTCTGAAGCAGGATTCAAGCTTAGGGAGGGGATACCCATCGGTTGCAAGGTCACCCTGCGTGGGGATCGGATGTATGAGTTCCTCGATCGATTCGTGAGTGTTGCGCTACCACGAATTCGGGACTTCAGAGGCGTGCCGGCGAAGTCGTTCGATGGCCGTGGTAATTACAATCTGGGTGTGAAGGAACAACTTATCTTCCCGGAGATCAAATACGATAAGGTGGAAGCGGTTCGGGGTATGGATATCGCTATTGCGACTTCAGCTAAAACGGATGAGGAGGCGCGTGCGCTCCTTGAGCATTTCGGTTTCCCCTTTCAGAAGAGCTAGCGGCACAAAGAGCGGTCAGTTATCAGCAAAGAGGTGACGCGCGTTCGTTTTATTGAAAGCTGACCGCTGATCACTGAAAGCCGGGGAGTAATGTATGGCAAAGCTTTCGTTAATTCTTAAGAGCCAACGGCAGCCGAAGTTTCAGGTACGCGGCTATCACCGCTGTCGCGCCTGTGGGCGACCGCGGGGCTACATCAGGAAGTTCGAGATGTGTCGGATCTGCTTTCGGGATCTGGCTCTTCGTGGCGAGATCCCAGGCGTCATCAAGGCGAGTTGGTAGGATATTATGACCCTCAGGCTCGAAGCCTTGAGCTCTCTTGGCGCTGAACCTCGAACACTAAACGTAGAACTTGGAGTGATCCGACCATGATGACCGATCCCATAGCGGACATGCTGACCAGGATCAGGAACGCGAACCTGGTTGTTCACGACAAAGTCCATATCCCCGCCTCCAAGATGAAGGTTGAGATCGCTAAGGTCCTGCGGGAGGAGGGCTATATCAGGAACTTCAAACTTCTTGACGTCGACAACAGACGGGTGCTACGAATCTACCTGAAATACGGTCCTGGAGACCAGCGGATTATTACCGGCCTTCGCCGGGTAAGCAGGCCAGGGCTTCGGGTGTATTCAACGTCACGACGGCTCCCTCGGGTCATGAACGGTCTTGGCATCGCGATTCTTTCGACATCGCATGGGATCATGGCAGAGCGTTCGGCCAGAGACCGCGGCGCAGGTGGTGAGGTGCTGTGCTACGTTTGGTAAAGGCAGGGCGAAGCATATATTGAGTCTATTGCGTTAATCGCGATGACGCAACAGACGCCCTAGACGCGATGACGCTATGAACGCTAATGACGCATGAAAGAGGTAGGGTATGTCGCGAATCGGAAGAAAGTTAATCCCTCTCTCAGACCAGGTGACAGTAGAGATTTCTCGGGGCAGTATCTTTGTCGAGGGGCCAAAGGGCAAGCTATCGCTTCGCCTCCATCCCTCGATGGCGGTGAAGCTAGAGGATCGCGAGCTCCATTGTGTGCGGCCCTCTGACAATAAACTCCATCGTTCGCTTCACGGGCTCACCCGTACGCTGATTGCTAATATGGTCGAGGGGGTTACTAAAGGATTTGAGAAGAAGCTAGAGATGATTGGGGTCGGCTATCGTGGCTCGGTGCAAGGGAGAAATCTTGTACTGATGTTAGGCTATTCGCATCCTCTCGTTCTTCCGCTGCCTGACGGGATTAATGTTATAGTGGAGAGTCAGAATCTTGTGACGATCTCCGGGGCAGATAAACAGCAGGTCGGAGAGGTGGCCGCCAAGATCAGGAGTCTCAGACCGCCTGAGCCATATAAGGGCAAGGGAGTCAAGTACACGGGTGAGCGTATTCGCCGTAAGGCCGGGAAGACTGGGGCGTAGAGCGGATTGCGTGTCTCCGGGGGGGATGTGAGTTGACTGGCTACGGAGGAAAACAGGAGCGTCGAATTCGACGCCATCGCCGGATCAGAAAGCGCATTGTCGGCAGTGCAGTTTGCCCGCGGCTGTGCGTATTTAGGAGCGCCCGCCATATTTACGCTCAAATTATTGACGATGAGCAGGGAAAGACGCTCGCTGCCGCTTCTACCCTTTCGATAGAGATTAGGGAAAAAGGGCAGACTGGGAACAAGACTGCTGCCGCTCGGTTAGTCGGTGAGTTATTGGCGAGCAAGGCCTTGGCAGCGCATATTTCTCGAGTGGTCTTTGACCGGGGTGGCTTCAAATTCCACGGACGCGTCAAGGCATTGGCCGCTGGCCTTGGGGAAAAAGGAGTGAGGATCTAGTTCGTCGGAGCGCATGCCTGACCGTATAGTTCTATCGCACGCTACTTAGTCACCGCGATAATGTTATCAGTTATTCCTCTCGACGAGTTGCCGGTATAGTGGAAGAGAAGGAGAAGATTTGAAGCAGATCAAAGCTGACGCTCTTAACCTGGCCGAGCGTATCGTCCATATCAACCGGGTCGCCAAGGTGGTTAAGGGTGGGCGGCGATTTCACTTCAGTGCCCTTGTCGTGGTAGGCGATCAAAACGGACACGTCGGAATAGGATTGGGCAAAGCACACGAGGTGCCGGAGGCGATTCGCAAAGGTATCGAGGCTGCCAAGAAGGAATTGATTGGCATAACGCTGCTGCGGACGAGTATTCCTCATGAGGTTGTCGGAAGGTATGGCGCAGCCAAGGTGATCCTGAGGCCGGCCTCACAGGGAACTGGAGTCGTGGCGGGAAAGGCGGCCCGCGCTGTGCTAGAGGCGGCTGGTGTTCGGGATGTGCTGTCTAAATCGCTGGGATCAGACAATCCTCACAATGTCGTGAAAGCAACATTGAAGGGTTTACAGTTGCTTCGGTCGCCTGAGGAAGTCGCACGCTCCAGGGGGGTGCGTCAGGAAGGACTGGTCGCGCAAGGGGCATAAGATGGACAAAAGTCTACGTATCATTCTCCGAAAGAGTAAGATCGGGCACCCGGCGCATCAGACTAGAGTCCTCGCTGGGCTAGGGTTGCGCAGGATCAATAGCTTTGTGGTTCGCGCCGACACCCCGACAATTAGAGGGATGATCAGGAAGGTGGTCCACTTGGTCGATGTGCAGCAAGTTGACAGCGAGGAGAAGGGATGAAACTGCACGAGCTAAAGCCTCCAGTTGGCGCCACTCAACGCAGAAAACGCGTTGGACGTGGTACCGGATCGGGGCACGGAAAGACATCCGGTAGAGGAGAAAAAGGCCAGAAGGCTCGTTCTGGTGCCCATATCCATCCCTGGTTCGAGGGCGGCCAGCTTCCGTTACATCGCCGTGTGCCAAAGCGGGGATTTACCAACAGATTTAGAAAAGTCTACGCCACCGTGAATCTTAGAGACCTGGAGCGATTCGAGTCAGGCACCAAAGTGACCCCAGGACTGCTTCAGGAGAGGCGGATTGTCAAGGACCTCAAGGCGGGGCTGAAGGTACTTGCTGAAGGGGTGCTAAGCAAGCCTCTGAGCGTGGCTGCGCATAAGTTCTCCAAGCAGGCGATTGAGAAGATTCTCGCCTCTGGTGGGATGATCGAGGTTATTAGTGTATGACTGATTGGGCTGGTAACATCTTCAGAGTGCCCGAGCTCAAGAAGCGGATTATCTTTACCGCTCTTGCGCTGATCGCCTACCGGCTAGGGTCCCACATCCCGACACCCGGCATAGATGCCCATGCTCTTTTATCGTTTTTTCAGCAGGCTGGTGGGACGCTACTTGGCTTCTTTGATCTCTTTTCCGGTGGCGCGCTACGGCGTCTCAGTATTCTCGCGCTCGGCATCATGCCGTACATTAGCGCGTCGATCATCCTTCAGCTCCTTGCTGTCGTCTTTCCCCCCTTGGAGAAGCTGAGTAAAGAGGGGGAGGCCGGGCGTAAGAAGATCTCTCAATACACGCGGTACGGCACCGTCCTGCTAGCGGCCATCCAGGCCATGGGAATTGCCATCGGCCTTGAGAACATGCGGAGCCCGACTGGTGAGCAGATTGTAATTGATCCGGGAATGGGCTTTCGCATGATGACCACGATTACGCTTACGACAGGTTCGATCATTCTCATGTGGCTTGGCGAGCAGATTACGGAGCGAGGAATCGGGAACGGGATCTCTCTTCTGATCTTTGCCGGCATCATTGTCCGGGTGCCCGAGGCAATCGTGAATACTTGGCGGCTTCTGACCACGGGAGAACTGCAGGTTCTAGTGCTGCTGATCGTTCTGGTTATGATGGTGTTGGTTGTAGCCGGGGTCATCGTCATGACGCTTGGTCAAAGACCGATAGTCGTACAGTATGCTAAAAGAATCGTAGGGCGGCGAGTGTACGGAGGCCAGAGTACGCATATTCCGTTGCGGATCAACACGGCCGGTGTCATTCCGGTAATCTTTGCTTCCTCGATCATTGTGTTTCCCGCTACCATCGCACAATTTATTAATCACCCCTGGATGCAGGGTGTGGCCGGGGCGCTTTCCCCGGGTACTGTAACGTATACGGTTCTGTATGCGGTAGCGATCATTTTCTTTACTTACTTTTATACGGCCATTGTCTTCAACCCGACTGACGTTGCTGACAACATGAGAAAGCACGGGGGCTTCATCCCGGGCATTCGACCGGGAACGAAGACGGCGGAATTTATCGAGAAGGTGTTGGATCGGATTACACTTGTTGGGGCGATCTACCTTACGCTGATCTCAATTCTTCCGGAATTATTGATCAGCTCAATGAACGTTCCGTTCTTTTTTGGGGGAACATCTCTTTTGATTGTGGTTGGCGTGGCCCTGGATACCGTGCAGCAAGTGGAGTCTCACTTGCTCATGCGTAACTATGAGGGATTCCTAAAGAAGGGTCAAGTTAAAGGCAGGCTAGGGTAGTCAGGCAATGCGGCTTGTCTTGCTGGGACCGCCTGGCGCTGGCAAGGGGACGCAGGCCAGGCTACTGATGGCTAAGTCTGACGTTGTACACGTTTCTGCTGGCGATCTGCTGCGACAAGCGGTGGCTGATGGTTCTGAGATGGGACAGACCGCCAAGGCGATTATGGCGCAAGGGTCCCTTGTTCCGGATGAAGTGGTCATTGGGATTATCGAAGAGCGGTTGCGCAGGCCTGATTGTACCAGCGGATACATCCTTGATGGGTTTCCAAGGACGCTTCGCCAGGCAGAGGCACTCTCGGGAGTTCTGAGGCTTTTGCAAGCCCCGTTAGATTGGGTTATCAGCGTAGAGGTGTCTGAGGACGATCTGGTCAGGCGGCTCGCTGGTAGACGGATTTGTCGAGCCTGTGGGGCTATGTTTCACGTTGACACGAAGCCGCCACTGCAGATTGGGATATGCGATAGCTGTGGGGACCACCTCTTCCAGAGGGACGACGATAAGGAGGACACGAGCCGCCATCGCCTTCGGGTCTACCGGGAGCAAACAGAGCCTCTGATCGCATATTACAATACGATGGGGCTACTTAGGCGGATCGACGGTCGGGGGACGATCGAGGAAATTGCTCAACGGGTGCAGCAGGCCTTAGGGGACGGATAGGAATAGTTATGATGGTCTTAAAGTCCCCATGGGAGATTGATCTGATGCGAAAGAGCAGCCGAATCGTGGCGGAAACCCTCGATAGGCTGACGAGACTTATAGAGCCGGGGCTGACTACGTTGGAGTTGGATCGCGCTGCAGAGGCTTATATCTTAAGACGAGGGGGTAAGCCAGCGTTCAAGGGCTACCGGGGCTATCCTTATACGCTCTGCGCTTCTGTGAACGAGCAGGTAGTCCACGCGTTCCCATCGGCGAGGATTCTCGATGAGGGTGACATCGTAAGTCTGGATCTCGGAGTTATTGTCGATGGCTACTACGGGGATGCTGCGATTACGGTTCCGGTGGGGAAGGTGTCGGAGGGTGCCAGGCGCTTGATTGTTGCGACTCGAGATGCCCTTACGCGCGCTATCATGGCTGCGCGTCCCGGGAATCATCTCTCCGACATCTCTCATGCTGTCCAGTCCGTCGTTGAGGGTAGAGGATTTTCAGTTGTGCGCCTGTTTGTTGGTCACGGGATTGGGCGGGCCCTTCATGAGGAACCGCAGATTCCGAACTTTGGACCACCAGCTCAAGGCCCTATGCTCAAACCTGGGTTAGTCCTGGCCATTGAGCCGATGGCCAATGCCGGAGGCCCAGACGTCATGGTCCTCGATGATCACTGGACAGCGGTGACATGCGATAGTTCCCTTTCCGCTCATTTTGAGCACACGGTCGCGCTCACCGAGGATGGGGCAGAGGTGCTGAGCAGCCTAACCGAGGACGAAGCACCTCAGGGAGCGGATCGCTAATGCCGAAGGAAGAGGCGGTTGAAGTTGAGGGGACGGTGGTTGAGCCTTTACCTAATGCTATGTTTCGTGTAGAACTGGAAACCGGGCACAAGGTCCTTGCGCACATCTCCGGAAAGATGCGCATGCATTTCATTCGGATTCTTCCCGGAGATAAGGTGATAGTGGAGCTGTCTCCATACGACTTGACGCGAGGGCGAATTACTTACCGATATAAATAGGATCACGATTGAAGGTCAAGGGCGATCAGTGATTCTGTGATGCGGGGGCTATTATGAAGGTGCGGGCGTCAGTTAAGCCGATGTGTGAGAAGTGCAAGGTCGTTAGACGTAAAAGAGTGCTGCGGGTAGTGTGCGAAAATCCTCGGCACAAACAACGACAAGGGTAGATGGTTCACAGTTCACAGTTCAGAGTTTAGAGTTCATGTAAGAGATGGTGTCGCGTGTTTGAGCGCCGTTCTATGAACTATGAACCATGCACTCTGAACTAAGAGAAGGAGCTGTATGGCACGCATCGCCGGGGTAGATCTTCCGAGGGAAAAACGTCTTGAGATTGCGCTAACGTATATTTACGGCGTCGGTCGCTCTGCTTCGCATAAAATCTTACGGGACTCCGGAGTCACTCCGGATGTCCGCGTCAAGAACCTCACTGAAGAGGAGATCGCGAAGCTGCGGCGGACCATTGAAGGGAACTACAGGGTAGAAGGCGACCTCAGGCGTGAGATCTCTATGAACATCAAGCGGCTCATGGACATTGGCGCCTACCGTGGTCTCAGGCATCGCCGGGGTCTTCCTGTTCGTGGCCAGCGAACCAGCACCAATGCCAGGACGCGTAAGGGGCCTCGCCGGACGGTAGGTATGAAAAGCAAGAAAGTATAACCGGACAGATCGCGCTGAGGGCGCCGGATTGTCCCGCTTGGTACAGGTGAGAACCAGCGTCTATGCGCGATGATGCAGTTGCTCAATGGCCTGTTGACCTGATGGAGGAAGAATGGCTGAGGAGGTAAAACCGAGACGTCCGGCGGGACGTACGGGAGGTAAAAAAGAGACCAAGAACATCGCTCACGGAATCGCCTGCGTCCAGGCGACATTCAACAATACTATTGTCACCATCACAGATATGACAGGCAATGTTGTTGCATGGGCTAGTGCGGGGTCTGTGGGGTTCAAGGGTTCCCGGAAGAGTACCCCATTTGCTGCGCAGAGGGCTGCGGATAGTGCTGCGCAGAGGGCGATGAGCCAGGGCATGAAAGAAGTGAAGGTGTATATCAAGGGGCCAGGCGCCGGTCGGGAATCCGCCATTCGGGCCCTACAGGCGGCAGGTATGGAGGTCTCGACGATTAAGGACGTGACGCCGATTCCCCATAACGGCTGTCGCGCGTCCAAGCGGAGACGAGTATGAGACGGTTGTTCTGGCCGATATATCGTCCAATGACCCTCGGAAGGGAGGCCAGGATCGTAATCCGCGGAAGTGTCAGTGAGACGGGGGGTGACACTACCCTCTGGGGAGGAGGGGCTCGTGGCTAGGTATCTGGATTCTGCGTGCAAGCTTTGCAGGCGGGAAGGGCTGAAGCTGTTCCTGAAAGGGGATCGTTGCCTCTCTACCAAATGTGCCATTGAGAAGCGGAATTTCATTCCAGGCATGCATGGCCAACGACGAACAAAGGTTTCGGATTACTGCAGGCAGCTTCGCGAGAAGCAGAAGATGCGCCGAATCTACGGTGTCCTGGAAACACAGTTCCGAAAATACTATCGTATGGCCGAGCGACAGACAGGGATTACGGGCGAAAACCTTGTCAAGATTCTGGAGCAACGGCTGGACAGCGTTGTCCATCGCCTCGGATTTGCCGCATCCCGCGCACAGGCGAGAATATTGATTACCCACGGGCACATCCTCGTCAATGGGCGAAAGACCGATATTGCTTCCTATCTGGTTCGTCCAGGCGAGACCATCGAGGTGCGGCCAAAGAGTCGCGAAATAATGGCAATTAAGACGGCCTTCGAAGTGGCAAAGCGGCGAACGTTGCCGAGTTGGCTAGAGCTTGATCCGACCAACATGAAGGGGGTTGTCCGATCGATCCCATCCCGAGAGGAGATCGCTATCCCCGTGGAGGAGCAGTTGATCGTTGCGCTGTACTCCAAATAATGGTGGGCGTGGGAGGGTGTTTTAATGATTCAGAAGATTAAGGGCCTCCAGAAGCCAAAGCGGCTGGAGTGCGAACTGGAATCTCTGACCAGCACATACGGTAAGTTTGTCACAGAGCCTTTCGAACGCGGATTCGGATTGACCATCGGTAATGCGCTTCGGCGCATCCTCCTCTCCGCGATTGAGGGGGCCGCGGTAACATCGATTCGAATCACCGGGGCGCTGCATGAATTCACAAGCATCCCTGGAGTAAAAGAAGATGTGAGCGATATCATCCTCAACCTCAAGGGGCTGCGGATCAAGTTGCACGTAGATCACCCCAAGACCCTGCACCTCAAGGCGTTTTCAGAGGGGGAGGTTCGAGCAGCACATATCACTCCCGATCCTGATGTCGAGATCTTAAACCCTGACCTACATATTGCGACCCTGGCGTTGGATGGCAATCTCGATCTGGAGTTGGAGGTGTGTCATGGGCGAGGGTATGTCCCTGCAGAGCGAAACAAGCGAGAGGGGCAACCCGTTGATGTTATCGCCATAGATTCTATGTTCTCCCCGATTCGGAAGGTTACTTTCCTGGTTGAAGACACCCGTGTCGGCCAGATCACCGACTACAATAAGCTGACCATGGAGGTATGGACTGACGGCAGCATCCTGCCTCGGGACGCCATTGCGTATGCGGCAAAGACCCTCAAGGATCACGTGAGCATATTTACCAACTTTGAGGAAGAGCCAGAGAGGGAGGGGGTAGTCGTCGACGAGGCAAAGAAACAGCTAGTGGACAACTTGAATCGAAGTGTCGACGAGCTGGAGCTTTCGGTACGGTCGGCTAATTGCTTGAAGCACTCTGACATTCACCATATCTACGAGTTGGTAGTCAAGAGTGAGCCCGAGATGCTGAAGACAAAGAATTTCGGTCGGAAGTCTCTGAATGAGATCAAGGAGATCCTTGTCGGTATGGGGTTGACCTTAGGAATGAAACTGGAAGGTCTCCCTGTTGGCGAACCCTTCGGGAAACGAGGCGATAAGACCTCGAAGGTCTTAACGGGGGCCTAAGCCTGGCAGGATTTTAGTCAGTCAGGCGGGAGTATCTGCTATGCGGCACAGAATCGCTGGGAGGAAGCTCGGCCGAACAACGGCTCATCGAGAGATGCTCCTCCGTAATCTGGTAACATCGCTCTTCCAGTACGAGAAGATTGTCACAACTGAGGCGAAGGCCAAGGAGCTGCGCAAACTGGCAGACAAGATTATTACGCTGGCCAAGCGTGGGGATTTGCATGCGCGCCGACAGGCAGCCGAGGTTGTCATGGACGAGACCGTCTTAAAAAAGCTGTTTGATGCAATCGGGACCCGCTATAAGGATCGAAACGGTGGCTATACGAGGATGACGAAGCTGGAGTATAGAATGGGGGACGGTGCCCCGCTCGCAGCTATCGAGCTGGCAGGGGTCGGCGTAGACGCCGCGCCTGCCGCAAAGCCGGCCAGCCGCCGTGGTCGGCGTGAGGACAAAGGAAAAGTGCCGAAAACAAGGCAAGCCAAACCCTTGACGGCTTCTCCGCCCGCCGCCGAAAGTGCGATAGGTCCTTGAGGACAATGATTTGACTTAAGTACAGGATGCCCTTCCCGACTCGTTCGGGAAGGGCATCGTTGCTTTCACGAGGAGATGATTTTCTCTTAACAACCTGGCGGCCGCTGTAGTCCGAAAAGAACCTCGGGGCTTTTGAGCGGCTTGCGCGATATATGGGGTAAATGGCAATGAGCGGGGTTGGGATTGCCAGGATCCGCAACGTAGCGATCGTAGCCCACGGAGGCGCAGGTAAGACGACGCTGACTGAGGCGATGCTTTTCGACGCCGGTGCCATTTCTCGACTTGGAAAGGTCGAAGATGGGACGACCGTCACTGACTTCGACGAAGACGAGATCAAGAGAAAGATGAGCGTCAGCTCAGCCTTCGCCTTCTGTGAGTGGAAAGGGTGCAAGCTTAACCTGATTGATACTCCTGGAGCGTCCATCTTCCTGACTGATACCCGAAACTGCATGAGGGTCGTTGACGGCGCGGTTGTGGTGGTGAGTAGCGTATCCGGCGTGAAGGTGCAGACGGAGAAGGTTTGGGAGTACGCTGAAACAGAAGGCCTTGCGAGGGCGATTATTGTCAATAAGATGGATCGGGAGCAGGCCGACTTTTTCCGAACCTTGGAAGATATTCGTAAGAACCTCTGCCCGGTGGCCACACCCATCCAGCTCCCAATAGGAACGCAAGCCTCCTTCATGGGTGTGGTCGATCTACTGCGAATGAAAGCCAGGATCTACCAGGGCGAGATGGCGGGGAAGTTCTCCGAAGGGGAGATTCCACCGGATCTGAGACCGAAGGCAGAGGAGCTACAATCGGCGCTGATGGAGGTGATCGCGGACAGTGACGACAGACTGCTGGAGAAGTATCTGGAATCCGGGACGCTTTCGTACGATGAGCTGAAGACCGGGCTGCAGCGGGCGGTTATCATGGGAAAGCTTGTTCCGGTTCTCTGCAGTTCGGCTCTTAAGAACATCGGCGTACAGCTTTTGCTGGATCTCCTGACAGAGGTCTTTCCATCCCCGATAGATCGTGAAGCCAGCATGGGAATCGATCCGAGGAACGGGGAGCCGCTTGTCCGAGAAAGCAGAGAGGATGCCCCATTGTCTGCTCTAGTGTGTAAAACACTCGTCGATCCCTACGCCGGCAAGATGACACTTTTCCGGGTGTACTCCGGTACGCTCTCTTCAGATTCCATCGTCTACAATAGCACCAAAGGGTGTAAGGAAAGGATTGGCCAGGCGGTGCTGCTCCTGGGTAAACATCAGATTCCGGTTTCGGCAATCGGGGCGGGAGATCTTGGGGCTGTGGTGAAGCTGAAGGAGACAGGCACAGGTGATACCCTCTGCGATGAGCGAAGTCCAATCCGCCTGGAACCGGCGAGGATCCCAAGCCCCATCATCGAGTATGCCATCGCGCCTAAGACAAGAGGGGATGATGAAAAAATGAGCTTGGGGCTCCATCGACTTCAGGAAGAGGATCCCTCTCTTCAGGTTCGACGCGATCCGCAGACCAAGGAGATCATCCTGGCCGGGATGGGTAAGGCCCACTTGGAGATGGCGGTCGAGCGCCTCAAGCGGAAGTTCGGACTCGAGGTCCAGATGCATACGCTACGCGTACCGTACAAGGAGACAATTCACGGGCGAACGGAGGTTCAGGGAAGGCATAAGAAGCAGACCGGTGGCCATGGACAGTACGGTGATTGTTGGATCAGGCTTGAGTCGCTCCCTCGAGGCGAGGGGTACGAATTCGTGAACCAAGTTGTGGGGGGAGTTATTCCCAAGCAGTACATCCCAGCGGTGGAGAGAGGGATCATGGAGGCGATGGAAGAAGGGAGCCTGGTCGGGTATCCTGTCGTGGATGTGAAGGTCACTCTCTACGATGGCTCGTACCATGCCGTTGATTCCTCGGAAATGGCTTTCAGGGTTGCTGGTTCATTGGCGTTTAAAAAGGGCGTACTGCAGGCACACCCAACTCTTCTGGAGCCGATCATGACGGTTGAGGTGATGGTCCCCGACGAGTGTATGGGGGATGTGATCGGCGACCTGAACAGCAGACGGGGACACGTGATGGGCGTGGAGGCTAAGGGGAAGGGGCAGACTATCAAGGCCCATGTTCCTATGGCTGAAGTGTTGGAGTATGCCACACAGCTCAAGGCCATCACCGGCGACCGAGGTGACTATACTGTAGAGTTCTCTCACTACGACGAGGTTCCCCAGCATCTAATGGAGCGAGTGGTCGCAGAATTGAAAAAGGCGAAAGGAGAATAGACCTCTCCTCACCTACTTCCCTTTGATTTCCCTTGTACGGTTCAAGAGAAATGTGCTATTTTGACATGAGTGGGCCAGCGATGCCCGCTCTTTGTTTTATAAGGGGTGTTGTTATATGACTGGGGAGGTCGTAGAGCGGGTTAGAACGATCGCCATTCCGCTCTTCATGGAGTTGGGGCTGGAGCTTGTAGACGTTGAGTTCCGTCGAGAAGCAAACGGATGGATCCTCCGCCTCTACATCGACAAGCCTGGTGGGGTGGTCTTGGGGGATTGCCAACGAGTGAGCGAAGAGCTGAGCGACCTTCTCGACATAGAGGATCTTATCGGTCATCCCTACTCACTCGAAGTCTCCTCTCCTGGTTTGTACCGGCCACTCCGCTTAGAGTCGGATTTTCTTCGCTTCGTGGGCCAACGGGCGAGGATAAGTACCTCATCGGCCGTTGCCGGTCAACGACGGTTTCTTGGCATCCTGAGGGGGTACGAGGAGGAACGGATATTGCTGGAACGGGAGGATGGTACGATTGCCCTTATCCCTTATGCGCTGATTGTGAAGTCCCGACTGGACCCGATCCTGTAAAGAGCAGGGTATAGGGTTCAGGGTATAGGGTATAGAAAATAGGAAGGCATTTAGCTCTTCCCTAAACCCTGGTGTGAGACTAATGGGCATCGATTTACTGCAGGTTATAGAACAAGTCGGACGCGAGAAAGAGATAGATTCGGCAGTTCTGATTGAGGCTGTCAGCGCGGCGATCCTCTCCGCGTCCCGCAAGACCCTTGGAGCCGCCCTTGATCTACGCGTGGAGTTTGATCAACGGGCTCGTTGCTTTACGCTGTACGCAGTGCGAAAGGTTGCCGAGGAGGTTCTGAATCCCCATGTCGAGATCTCCATCGATGAGGCCCAATTGATAAGCCCTGGGGCCCAACTTGGCGATGAGATCAAGACTGAGATGAAGGCAAAAGAGTTCGGACGGATTGCTGCCCAAACAGCGAAACAGGTCATCATCCAGCGGGTCAGAGAGGCCGAACGGGAGAGTGTGTTTCAGGCTTTTAAGGCCAGAGTGGGTGAAATGGTGGGTGGCGTCGTACAGCGAGTTGTAAAGGGCAACGTCATAGTCAATCTCGGGAAGGCTGAGGCAATTATTCCCCCCAGAGAGCAGCTTCCCCGCGAAGATCACAGGACTGGCGATCGCGTTCGGGCGTATGTTCTGGATGTGAAGAAATTACCAAGGGGATCCCAGATTGTCCTTTCACGAACGCATCCCGGTCTCTTGGCCAAGCTGCTCGAGATCGAGGTTCCCGAGATCTACGAGGGGATCGTTGAAATCAAGGCGGTGGCCCGCGATGCGGGCGAACGAGCCAAGGTGGCTGTGGCCTCACGGGACAGCAATGTGGATCCGGTGGGGGCCTGCGTTGGATATCGTGGCAGTCGAGTTCAGGCTATCGTCAGAGAGCTGATGGGTGAAAAGATCGACGTGATCGCCTGGAAGGACGACCCGGCTTCCTTCGTCCGGAGTGCGCTTGCCCCAGCCGAGGTTGAGAGCGTCGAAGTTGCTCATGAGACGCACACCCTCAAGGTGCTCGTAGCTGACGGTCAGCTCTCTCTGGCTATTGGGAAACGGGGACAGAACGCTCGTCTGGCGGCGAAGCTGGTAGGATGGAAAGTGGATGTCAAGGGCCGGGGCGAGATTCAGAAACAGTTGGCAGAGCAGATCATGCCAGAGCTCGAGGCCGCAGTGTCGGTGGCGGAGAGTCCTCCTCCTGTTCCTATGCGACTAGCGGATTTGCCTGGCGTAGGGGAAAAATTAGCTGATCGCCTGATCGAGGCTGGCCTGGACAGTTACCAGAAGTTGGCTCATGCATCGGAAGAAGTCCTGGTCCAGGTAGAGGGGGTTGGCCCGAAGACAGCCCGGAAATTGATCGAGGTTGCGAAAGCCGCCCTCGCTTCGAGGGATGCAGGATAGGTGGTCTCTCAGCTCCTGCGCTCTTGCGTAGCCTGCCGTACGAGCCGGCCGAAGAGGGATCTTGTTCGCGTACATCTTGTGCCAGGCGGGAGGCTGGGCGTGGATCTGGGCGGGGGAGCTGGACGCGGGGTGTATGTCTGCCCGCTCCACATATGCCTGGAGCAGGCGGTAAAAAGAGATGAGTTTGCGCGCTGTCTGAAGGTGACGCTCGAACCGATGACAGTGCAGGCCCTTGAGGGGCTGATCCGAGAACGTGTCTTGCGCAAGGTGGCTGCTCTTCTTGGGCTTGCGCGCCGAGCCCGCAAGGTCGCCTCAGGCACAGAGGCGGTGGAATCGGCCGTGAAGCGCCATACAGCCCGGTTGATCCTGAGTGCGGTAGACGCATCGGCGAACTCGGTTTCGAAGTTGCGGACCATGGCCGCAGAGGTTGGCATCGCATGGAGGCAGGCCATGGGTAAGGAGGAGTTAGGGGCCGCTCTCGGAGGGGCCCCTCGAGCGTGCGTCGCTGTGACGGATCCGTGCTTTGCAGGGGCGGTGATGTCAGTTCTGGAAAAGATACCGGTGGAGATGGAAACGAGAGAGGCCGCATGGTCAGGCCGCCGATTTGGGGGGCAGGGCTGAGCCTCGGAAGGTCTGGGGGGGGTGATCCGGAGTGGGAATGATGAGGGTTTACGATCTAGCGAAAGTCCTCGGCATGTCAAGCAAAGAGCTCATTGACCGGCTTGAGGGGTCTGGCTTGCAACTCAAGAGCCATAGCAGCAACGTGGATGAGGACCATGTGAGGTCGCTCCTGACAGCCGCACCGGCTCAGAAGAAAAGTCGTCCTAAGCCCAAACCGCTGGAGACGTCTCCTTCAGATCAGGCGGTTCACGCCAAGCCCGTGGAAAGCCAACGTCCCGCGGCAGGAAAGGCTGACGTGCCGACAACAACGACCAAGATCTCAGCTGACAAGCCCGCTCGATCCGGGCTTGTCGAGACAAAGGCACCGGCCAAGGCCAAGCCAATAATCGAAGAGGTAGGGCCAGTTTTAAAATCGAGCTCGCTTGAGCAAAAGGAACCCCAGAAGCCCAAGGTTGTCTCTGCCCTACAGCCCTCTAAGGGAACAGCAGTTCTCGAACAGCCGCCCTCTGTACCGTTAGAGCCTCTTCGCGAAAGCCCGGTAGCGACAGCCGGCTTGAAAAGGGAGCCATCCCAGACTCCAACGCCACCTCCGCCTACCTCCGCTCCAGGGCAGAGGGTGACCGTGATCCCACCAGCGCTGAAACCTCAGGTCCAGGTAGCGCAGTCCGAGCGCGAGCCCATTCCTCCGCTACGCCCGATAGTCAAGATTGCGGAGACGATCACCGTGAAGGAGCTAGCGGAGACGATCGCGATGAGCCCTAGCGAGCTCATCAAGCAGTTGATTAAGATGGGGATCATTGCCACTATTAACCAGCCGCTCGATGTGGATGTGGTCAAGGGCGCGGCCGATAAGCTAGGATTCTTAGTGGAAGTGACGCCCCTGGAAGAGACTGCGGCCGGGGCGAGGGAGCTTGAGGACCTTTCGTTGCTCCTACCCAGGCCTGCGGTGGTTACGATCATGGGTCATGTCGATCACGGCAAAACCTCCCTGCTGGATGCGATCCGGCAGACCAATGTCATGGCCTCGGAGGCAGGTGGGATTACCCAACACATCGGCGCCTATCAAGTCGATCTGCCGGGTGGCAAGATCACGTTCCTGGACACGCCGGGCCACGAGGCGTTTACCGCCATGCGGGCGCGTGGGGCGCAGGCGACCGATATCGTGGTCCTGGTAGTGGCGGCCGATGACGGGGTGATGCCCCAGACCGTGGAGGCGATTAACCACGCCAAGGATGCAGGCGTTCCGATCCTGGTCGCGATTAACAAGATCGATAAGCCCGGCGCCGATTCGAACCGTGCCAGGCAACAGATGGCGGATTACGGTCTGGTCCCGGAAGATTGGGGAGGGCAGACGGTCTATGTGGAGGTCTCGGCCAAAAAGAAGGAGGGTATAGACCACCTTCTCGAGATGCTGCTTCTGCTGGCCGAGGTTCAGGAGCTGAGAGCGAACCCGCACAGGGCAGCGAAGGGTGTCATCATTGAGGCCGAACTGGATCGTAGTCGGGGACCAGTCGCGACAGTGTTGGTGCAGAATGGGACCCTGAATGTGGGGGACGTGATCGTCGCCGGATTGCATTCGGGTCGGGTGCGGGCTATGAACAATGAGACGAGAAAAAAGGTTCAGATGGCCGGGCCCGCGACCCCGGTGGAGGTACTGGGTCTTTCGGGCATCCCCATGGCCGGAGATACGTTTGTTGTGGTGTCCGACGAGCGGAAGGGACGACTGATCGCCATCAGCCGACAGCAGAAACATCGCGAGGAGAGGATCGGTTCGAAGCACCGCATGACCCTGGAGGATTTGCACCGTCGCATCCGGGAGGGTGAAGTCAAAGAACTTCGGATGATTATCAAGGGGGACGTCCAGGGCTCCGTTGGGCCGCTTCGCGAATCGCTGGAGCGGATTAGCACCGAGGCGGTCAGGTTGAAGGTGATCCACGCGTCGGTGGGCGCCATCAACGAAACTGACGTGATGCTGGCGTCAGCCTCCAACGCTGTCATTGTAGGATTCAACGTGCGTCCTGAGTCAAAGACCCAGAAGCTGGCTGAGCTGGAAGGCGTCGAGATTCGGCTCTACACCGTAATCTACAATGCCATCAACGAGATCCGGCAGGCGATGGAGGGGCTACTGGATCCCAAATATATCGAGCGATCGATTGGTCGCGTAGAGGTTCGCCAGGTCTTTACTGTGCCTAAAATTGGAGCCATAGCCGGCGCATACGTTGTGGAGGGTAAGGTCTGTAGAGATAGTCAGGTCCGCCTTATTCGGGATGGCAAGGTAGTCCACAAGGGGCGAGTTGGGTCACTTCGCCGCTTCAAGGAGGATGCCCGAGAGGTGCAGAGCGGGTTTGAGTGCGGCGTCGGCCTGATGAACTTCAATGACGTCAAACTTGGCGATATCCTGGAAGTGTTCGACCTTGAATCGGTAGCCCAGAAACTTTAAAAGATGTTGAAAAGTTCAACGTTCAAAGTTCAAAGTTCAACGTGCAAAGTTTAAGAGTGGTAAGAATCTGAAACCTTGAACATCGAACATCGAACCTTGAACATCGAACGTTGAACTTTGCACGTTGAACCTTGAACCTTTTTGCCCATGACCGTTGGAACGTGCCGCGTTGAGCTGCGTCTGGCTGGAAACAGCTCCCTCAAGGGTAAGCGGCGGGTTGTCAAGAGTCTCAAGGATCGTATTCGAGGCCGCTTCAATGTCTCCGTTGCCGAGGTAGATCGTCTTGATGAATGGCAACGCGCCACGCTTGGGATCGTCTGCGTCAGTAATAATTCTCGATTGGTAGATGAGACCCTGGCCAAAGTGGTGAACCTCATTGAGACTGACGCCGACGCCCTGATTCTCGATTACGAAATCGATCTGATGGCCTATTGATGCTCCCGACCTCTTGGTTGTTGAGGGGATGATAATGCAAGGCAGGCGTGCCGACCGCGTGAGTACCCTGATACAGGAAGAGATCAGTCGTCTGATCCTGCAGTCAGTGAAGGATCCGAGGATTGGTTTTGTAGCGGTTACCCGTGTCAGTGTGACCGATGACTTACGACAAGCGGTGGTCTATATCGCTTCGATCAAAGGCGAGGAGAAGCAGCGCCAGGAGTCGCTGATCGGCCTAAAGCGTGCGGCTGGTTTTCTCCGTGGAGAGCTAGGGCGGAGGCTTACACTTCGCTATGTCCCGGAAATTCTCTTCTCGCTTGATGATTCGCTGGAGCAGGAGCTGCACTTGGATAAGCTGTTCCGGCAGATCGAGGCTACCGGAACTAAGGAGCAATGACGATGGCGAGTCGTGTCGATCTGCACCTTCACACGAAGGCCTCCGACGGTGCGCTTCGGCCGGAAGAGCTGGTGAAGGCCGCCGACCTGATTGGGATCCGCATCATGGCCGTAACCGACCACGATAGCGTAGATGGGATCGCCGAGGCGCAAGCGGCCGCATCAGGTCTGGCAATCGAGGTGATTCCGGGGATCGAGATCAGCACAAGCCTGGACGGCGACGAGCTCCATATCCTGGGTTACTTGCTCGACGCGGACGACCCGTTCCTGCAAAAGGCCCTCCGTCGATTGCAGGAGGATAGACTCGCTCAGGCCAAAGCCATGGTCGAGCGGTTAGGCGCACTCAGGTGTCCGCTAGAGTGGGACCGTGTAATGGCCATCGCGGATGGGGGATCGGTTGGACGGCCACATATTGCGATGGCCCTTTTAGAGCGTGGCTACGTTGCGTCGGTGAATGAGGCGTTCTCGCGTTTTCTGAAACGAGGGGGTCCTGGCTATGTTGAGGGTCCGAAGCTCCCTCCACAGGAGGCGGTTAGCCTGATCAGGGAGGCTCACGGTGTATCTTCGCTGGCGCACCCGATCATCGTGGGGGCAAGCGATTACCATCTGGATCTATCGCGACTGCTGCCGATGATGATGGAGGCGGGCTTGGAGGGGATCGAGGTCTACTACAAGGGGTATACCTCGGAAATCACAGCGTCCCTGCTCGCCGTCGCCGGGCAGCATCGGCTCGTGCCCACCGGGGGAAGCGATTTTCACGGAGGTGGGGTTGTTGCGGATGCCGAGCTGGGAGGGGTCGAGGTGCCATGGGAGACCGTCGAACATCTGAGGGCTAGAAAACGAGAGTCAGGCCGTGAACCGATCATCTCCAAGTAGTTTCTGGTACATGTGATGGAACTCAGCGGGGTTCTTAACATCAATAAGCCTGGGGGGATGACCTCCCATGATGTGGTGGACGTGGCGCGGCGTCTTCTGAAGATGCGTCGCATTGGCCATACCGGCACGCTCGACCCGAGGGCTACCGGCGTTCTGCCGCTCTGCGTTGGGCGCGCGACCCGAATTGCGCAATTTCTTACCCAGGCCGATAAGGAGTACCTGATTACGATGCGGCTGGGGATCACCACCGACACCTTGGATGCTGATGGGAAGGTGCTGTCTGAGACGGACAATATCAGCGTAGATCCTGCTGATTTGCCGGACGTCCTGAATCGATTTGTTGGCGAGATCCAGCAGGTGCCGCCACTCTTCTCCGCGAAGAAGCATCACGGGGAGCGCCTATATCGCCTGGCTCGGCGTGGCGAAACAGTCGAACGGCAGCCGATCACGGTGCGGATCCACGAGCTCAAGCTCCTGGAGATTGACCTGCCCTTCGTCCGATTCCAGGTCAGTTGTTCTAAGGGAACGTATGCCCGCAGCCTGTGCGATGATATTGGTCAAGTCCTCGGGTGCGGCGCACACCTGTATGCGTTGACTCGCGTCCGGTCGGGTCGCTTCCTGGTTGAGGACGCACTGACGCTACAGCAGTTCGAGCAGATCGTTGTGGAGGGTCGCATCCTGGAAGTACTGCTCCCCATCGGGGAGGCGCTGGGGCATCTCCCCGCTGTCCGTGTTCATCCAGAATCCTCTCGATGGGTCGTCCAGGGAAGCGGAATGGCGGCTGGCGCGCTGCTCAGTTTCCCCATGGAGGTAGAGAAGGGCGATCTCGTCCGAGTCTTGGGGTATCGTCGCCAGCTCCTTTCGCTCGCTGAGGTGACGGTTGCCGGCCGGGAGTTCGCCACAATCGACCCGCGCCGGATTGTCCTGAAGCCGGTACGGGTCCTTGCCGGGTAATGATTGTTATTGAGCAGATCGAAGAGCTGGGGGACGACTATCCCTCTCCTGCGGTGGCGGTCGGGACGTTCGACGGGGTCCATCGCGGGCATCGTGAGATCCTTAAGCGTGTGGTACAGCGGGCTCGCCAGGAAGAGGGAACAGCGGTTGTCTTCACCTTCGCGCGGCATCCGTTAGAGGTGGTGGATCCTTCAAAGGCCCCGCCCCTCATCACCCCGCTCTCAATCAAGCGGGACATCATTGCCGCTCTTGGCGTCGATCTGATGATCGCAGCTACCTTTACCCCGGGCCTTGCTGCTACCTCGCCGCGCGATTTCGTAAAGACCTACCTGGTTGATCGGCTGCGGGCACGGTTTGTCTGTGTCGGGTACGATTTTGCCTTCGGTAATGCCAGAGCCGGCTCTCCAGAGGTGCTCAGGAAGCTTGGAGAAGAGCATCAGTTCGGGCTCGATGTAGTGTCTGCGATGGCAGTAGACGGCCAGGTCGTCAGCTCCACGCTCATCCGCGCCTTACTGGCGGCGGGGGATTTGCGGCAGGCTGCGCGCTATTTAGGGCGGCCCTACGCGATCCGCGGACACGTCGAGCATGGCGCCGAACGGGGAAAAGGGCTGGGGTATCCGACAGCGAACTTACCCGCTACGGCTGATCTGCTCATTCCGGATGGCGTATACGGTGGCCAGGCGTGGTTGAAGCAGGGATTACATAAGGCGCTTGTCAATGTCGGGAGTGCTCCGACCTTTGGTGGTGAGGCGCGTCGAGTGGAGGTCCACCTGCTTGAGGTAGAGGAGGAGTTGTACGGGGAGACACTCACGCTCTTCTTTCTCGAACGCCTACGTGACGAGCGACGCTTTGAGAGCCCGTCACTACTCCGGCAACAGATCGACAGCGACAAGCGGCAGGCGGATGCGGTGTTTGCTGCCTTCCCGCGGTTTTCTCCGGAAGATTGGACTTTACTACCCTAAAGGCGTATGATACCGTCCGTGCGAATGTTGGTATCTACTCAAGAAGAAAGGAGGACATAGCTTGGTGGTCAAGGCATCCGTAAATAAGCAAGAGGTCATTGGGCAGTATCGGCTTCATGATAGCGACTCCGGCTCTCCGGATGTGCAGATCGCGCTCCTTACCGGACGAATAGGGTATTTGACCGACCATCTGAATGGCCACAAGAAGGACCATCACTCTCGGCGAGGGCTGCTCCGCCTCGTTGCCCGGCGCAGGAAGCTCTTGGATTACCTCAGGAGCAAAGATGCGAGCCGGTACAAACAGATCATCGAAAGGTTGGGAATTCGTAAATGAGTTGTCGTGTCGAGCAAATCATCGAAGGGAAATCGTTGAGTATCGAGGCCGGGCGCGTGGCCAGGCAGGCCGATGGCGCAGTGTTGGTCCGGTACGGCGACACGGTCGTTCTTGTCACAGCGGTGGCGTCGAAGCAGATGCGGCAGGGGATCGATTTCTTTCCGCTTACTGTCGATTACCAGGAACGGGCGTATGCGGCAGGTAAAATCCCTGGCGGCTTCTTTAAGCGAGAGGGCCGTCCCCATGAGAAGGAGACGCTGACCTCGCGCCTCATCGATCGCCCACTCCGTCCGCTCTTCCCGGATGGCTATCGACACGATGTCCAGATTATCGCCACGGTTCTCTCGGCTGACCAGGACAACGACCCTGACGTCCTGGCGGTGTTGGGCGCCTCTGCCGCTCTCACCATATCGCCTATTCCGTTCCTCGGGCCGGTCGGTGCAGTCCGGGTAGGCCGGGTGGGTGGCAAGCTGGTTCTCAATCCAACGTACATCCAGATGGAAGAATCTGACATCGATGTGGTGGTAGCGGGGACCAGAAGCGCGATAGTGATGCTTGAGGCTGGAGCTACTGAGGTCACTGAAGAGGTGATGGTCGAGGTGATCGAATTTGGCCATAAGGGGATCCAGTCCATGATCGACATGACGCTGGAGCTGGCGAAAGAGCTTCGGGTTGAAAAGGCGCCCTTCAGGGTTCCTCCCGTAGATCCTGAGCTGGGTGAGCGCGTGAATCACCTGGCTCGCCAAGGGCTTCGGACCCTGACCGGGATCGCCGAGAAGGAGGAGCAGCGCAGCCGTCGGCAGGCGCTCCTTGACGAGGTTATGGGCCAGTTTAGCGCTGATCCGGATGATCGGAAGGTCGCCGTCAAGAGGCTGTTCGAGCAGATCGAGCACGAGGAGTTGCGCCGAATGATCCTGGAAGATGGGAAGCGATCGGACGGAAGGTCGCTTGAGGACGTCCGGCCGATCACCACCGAGGTCGGAGTCCTGCCAAGGACTCACGGATCGGCCCTCTTCACCAGGGGTCAGACGCAAGCCCTCGTGACCACCACGCTCGGCACCTCGCAAGATGAACAGCGCATGGATACTCTCGAAGGAGAGGGTAAGAAACGGTTTATGCTCCATTACAATTTTCCACCCTTCAGCGTCGGCGAGGTCAAGTTTATGCGCGGACCTGGTCGGCGAGAGATCGGGCACGGGGCCCTTGCCGAGCGGGCTCTTCTCTCGGTGCTGCCGACGAAGGAGGAGTTTGCGTATACGCTTCGGATTGTCTCAGATATCCTCGAGTCGAATGGGTCGTCTTCCATGGCTACGGTCTGCGGTGCGAGCCTCAGCTTAATGGATGCCGGGGTTCCGATCCGGTCAGCGGTGGCTGGGGTCGCAATGGGGCTCGTCATGGAAAATGAGCAGACGGCTATTCTCACCGATATCATCGGGCTTGAGGATCACCTTGGCGATATGGACTTTAAGGTGGCCGGTACCCGGCAAGGGATCACCGCGCTGCAATTGGATATCAAGACCCAAGGCATCAGCCCTAGCCTCATGCCGAAGGCTCTGGGTCAGGCCAAGCGCGCCCGACTCCACATCCTGGATCAGATGGACCGCGCCCTTGCAGAGCCAAGGGTGAATATGTCAGCGTATGCCCCGCGCATCCTCACGATTATGATTCCGGTAGACAAGATCCGTGATGTCATTGGTCCTGGTGGCAAGGTGATCCGCGGGATTGTGGCAGAATCCGGGGCGAAGATCGATGTCTCGGACGATGGGCGGATCGAGATCGCCTCTGTTGACGAACAGGCAGCGCAGAAGGCGTTGGCGATCATCAGCAGGATTGTCGAGGTTCCTGAGGTTGGCAGGGTCTATCGAGGGAAGGTAGTCAAGATCATGGACTTTGGTGCCTTCGTCCAGATTCTTCCTGGTACCGATGGTCTTCTGCATATCTCTCAAATCTCCGCTGAACGGGTGATGAAGGTCGAAGACGTCTTGTCGAATGGGGAAGAGGTCATGGTAAAAGTTATCGACATCGACAAGAGCGGCAAGATCCGGTTGAGTCGGAAAGAGGCGATGGAATCGGGGGGGCAACTCAAGGCTGAGCAGAGGTCCTCCTGACCGATGGCCCGTTTCTCCTACAACCGCCAGGTGTTGCCAAGCGGGATGGTCGTCCTCAGCGAGCAGATGCCTGCTGTCAAGTCGGTCTCGATCGGCGTGTGGGTGAAGGTTGGATCTCGGGATGAGGCTTCCGATGTAGCCGGCATCTCCCACTTCATCGAGCATATGCTCTTCAAGGGGACGGAGCGGCGTAGCGCGCAGGAGATCGCCAGGGCGATTGACGCCATTGGTGGTACGCACGACGCCTCCACGAGTCGCGAGGGTACCTGTTTCTTTGCCAAGGTCCTAGGTGAGCACCTGCCCCTGGGTATCGATATTCTGGCCGACACCTTCCTCCATTCTCGCCTCGATCCCAAAGATATTGAGCGGGAACAGCAGGTCGTTCTTCAGGAGATCAAGATGGTGGAGGACACTCCTGACGACTTGGTTCACGACCTCTTTGCCGAAGCGATCTGGGGTGATCACCCGGTAGCCAGACCGATCCTGGGGCGGAAGGAGACGGTCTGTCTCATCACGCAAGACGATATCCGCCGCCACATGGGTCGCTTCTACCGTCCCGATCGAACCGTGATAGCTGCAGCCGGTGATCTGGATCACGAGCAGTTGGTGGATCTGGTGGCGCGGGCATTCGACGGTTTTGAAGGCCGAACCGTTCACGCCGATCCTCCACCACCGTCTTCCAGCGCGGCGGTCAGGGTGGAGGAGCGCGATACGGCCCAGCTCCACCTGTGTCTCGGCATGGATGCCTTACCGTATGCCCACCATGATCGCTATGCCCTCTACCTGTTGAACGCCATGCTGGGTGGCAGCATGAGTTCTCGGCTCTTCCAGGAGATTCGCGAAAAACGAGGTTTGGCGTATTCGATTTACTCTTACCAGGCCGCCTATCGCGATTGCGGTCTGCTGGTCATTTATGCCGGGACCAGTCCGGAGTCCTCAGGCCAGGTCGTCGACCTGATCCGGGCGGAATGCGCCCGCATGCGGAATCAGCCGGTCGATCCCAGTGGTCTCCAACAGGCGAAGGATCAGCTCAAGGGCAATCTGCTCCTCGGTCTCGAGGGGACGAGTAGCCGAATGACTCGTCTTGCCAAGTCCGAGATCTATTTCGATCGCACCTATGACCTGGATGAGATCATCGCGGGGATCGATGCGGTGTCCACCGATCAGTTCGAGTCGCTGACGAGACGGCTGTTGCGCGACGAGTCGTTTGCCATCACCTCTATCGGCCCTGTTCCCCAAGCGGCCCTACTCTCCTGACAGTCGATCTAGCCAACCATTCTCTGTAGCGTCTATCGCGTCCATAGCGTGCGGCGTCGATAGCGTCTATCGCATCCATAGCGTAATACGCAACGGACGCAATGACGCAACATACGCAATAGACGCTATGAACGCAACAGACGCGAGAGGACAACTGATGATTCCTCGCTATGCGCTCCCCCGAATGACCTCCGTGTGGGAACCACAGAACCGGTACGCCACCTGGCTGCGAGTCGAGCTGTTAGCCAGCGAGGCCTGGGCCGAGCTGGGCGTAGTTCCGCGCGAGGCGTTGGCCGTGATCCAGGAGCGGGCCAGCTTCGACCTTAACCGTATCCAAGAGATCGAACGGGAGGTTCGCCACGATGTCATCGCCTTTGTCTCGGCGGTGGCGGAGCGGGTCGGCCCGGAGGCACGCTATCTCCATTTCGGGCTGACGTCCTATGATGTGGTTGACACGGCCCTGGCGTTACAGCTTCAGCAGGCTGCCGACATTTTGCTGGAAGACCTGGAGGCGCTCCGCCTGGTGATCGCTGACCTCGCCCAACGCCACAAGCGAACGATCATGGTTGGACGGACGCATGGAATCCATGCCGAGCCAGTGACCTTTGGTTTGAAGCTCCTGCTCTGGTATAGCGAAGTGGAGCGCAATCTCGATCGCCTCCGCCGGGCCAAGGAGACCGTGGCCTATGGCAAGCTCTCTGGCGCCGTTGGGACCTTCGCCCATCTTCCACTATCTGTGGAAGCGTATGTCTGTACTCGGTTGGGGCTAAAGCCAGCACCTATTTCCAGCCAGATTCTATCCAGGGATCGACACGCCGAATTTATGCTTACGCTTGCCCTGATCGGGACCTCCCTGGATAAGTTCGCCACCGAGATCCGCCACCTGCAGCGAACCGAGGTACGTGAGGTCGAGGAGCCGTTTGTCGAAGGACAGAAGGGATCATCGGCCATGCCTCACAAGCGCAACCCGGTCGTCTGTGAACAGGTATCCGGGTTGGCCAGGCTGCTCCGAAGTTACGCCCAGGCGAGTCTGGAGAACGTGCCGTTATGGCACGAGCGCGACATCAGCCACTCATCCGTGGAACGGGTGGTGCTCCCCGATGCGACGATCTTGCTTGATTACCTGTTGGTCCGCTTTCGGGAGGTCATGGAGGGTCTTCGGGTCTATCCGGATCAAATGCGGTATAACCTGGAGCTGACAGGGGGTCTGGTGTTCTCGGAGGCGGTGTTACTGGCACTGATAGGCAAGGGGCTAAGCCGGGAAGAAGCCTACCGGATGGTACAGCGACATGCCATGAAGGCGTGGGAGTCGCATGAACCGTTCAAGCCGCTCCTGCTAGCCGATCCGGAGATTTGCCGGCACCTTTCGCCTGTCGAGGTTGAAAACTGCTTTGACCTGGACTATCATCTACGGCATCTGGATGACATCTTTGCTCGTGTGGGGCTATGATATGCTGATCGCTAAGATCTACGTTACCTTGAAGCCGGACGTCCTCGACGCTCCTGGGACTACGGTAAAGTCGGCTCTTGAGACGCTGGGATTTGAGGGGCTGGCGGACGTACGAATCGGAAAGTTCATCGTGCTGACGCTGAATAGCCTTACGAAGGAGGAGGCGGCTGCACGGGTTGAGGAGATGTGCAGGCGGCTGCTTGCGAACCCGGTCATTGAAGACTACCGCGTCGAGGTGGAAGGGGCTGCGGGATGAAGTTTGGCATTGTAGTCTTCCCTGGTTCTTGGAGCCAGCAGGACTTCTACCATGTCATCGTGAACGTCCTGAAGGAGCAGGCCTGCTACCTGTGGCATAAAGAGGCTGACCTCAAAGACGTGGATTGCGTGATCCTCCCCGGAGGATTCGCCCATGGTGACTATCTGCGGGCCGGCGCTATCGCGCGACTGTCCCCCGTCATGCGAGCGGTGACGGCCTTTGCGGAAGCCGGCGGCTTTGTTCTGGGAAGCTGCAACGGATTTCAGGTCCTAACTGAGGCAGGGCTGCTCCCTGGCGCACTGCTACCTAACGACTGCTTGCACTACCGGTGCAGATGGGTCCACCTGAGGGTGGAGAGCCGGCAGACTCCCTTTACGGCTACCATACCACTCGGGCAGGTGATGCGGATGCCGATCTCTCATGGCGATGGGCGGTACTTTATCGACCAGGCGGGCTGGAGAAGGCTGGTGGATGGCGACCAGATCATCTTTCGCTATTGTGATGCGAATGGAGCGCTCGCGAAGGACGCAAACCCGAACGGGTCGCTTGACCAGATTGCCGGCGTTTGCAACGAGCGTCGCAATGTCCTTGGCTTAATGCCTCATCCGGAACGAGCCGCCGAGCCGATCCTGGGTTCTGAGGATGGTTGCCTGATGTTTGCGTCGATCCTTGATACCTTTACCCGCATCTGAGGCTTCCGCTATGACCGTGTCTGTCATTTCCCCGGATCTTGTAGAGTCGCACGGCCTGACGGTCGAGGAGTACGACAGAATTCTGGCGATTCTCGGTCGTGAACCGAACCTGGTTGAGCTGGGGATGTTCGGCGCGATGTGGTCGGAACACTGCAGCTATAAAAGTTCGCGAGTCTATCTGGCTACGCTTCCAACGGAGGGTCCACGCGTCCTCCAGGGGCCAGGGGAGAACGCGGGTATCCTTGATATCGGGGATGGCCTTGCCCTTGTCTTCAAGATGGAAAGTCATAACCACCCGTCTTTCATCGAACCGTATCAGGGGGCTGCTACGGGTGTGGGGGGGATCATCCGAGATATCTTCACTATGGGCGCGAGACCGATCGCGCTGTGTGATTCGCTCCGCTTTGGTCCGCTGACCGACCCAAAGAACCGCCACCTGTTCTGCAGCGTGGTCGCTGGAATCGCAGGATATGGGAATGCGGTAGGCGTGCCGACTGTAGGCGGAGAGGCCTACTTCGCCGAGCCGTATAGCAGCAACCCGCTGGTGAATGTCATGTGCGTGGGGATTGCCAAAAAGGATCGGCTCTTTTTTGCCGGGGCTGGCGGGATCGGCAATCCGATTATCTATGTCGGCGCCAAGACCGGACGCGACGGCATCCATGGCGCGACGATGGCCTCTGACGTCTTCGACGAGGGGGCTGAAGCGCGGCGGCCGACCGTCCAGGTTGGTGACCCGTTTCGTGAAAAGCTGCTGATTGAGGCCTGTCTTGAGCTGATGGAGGGCGATGATCTAGTCGCGGTTCAGGATATGGGGGCTGCGGGATTGACCTGTGCGACAGCCGAAATGGCCAGCCGCGGCGGTACCGGGATCGAGATGGACCTCGCCAGTGTCCCCAGGCGAGAGCTGGAGATGACCCCGTATGAGCTGATGCTTTCAGAGTCGCAGGAGCGGATGCTCGTTGTAGCGAAAAAAGGAAGCGAGGATCGGGTCAGAGGGGTATTCGAAAAATGGGACCTCGACGCGGCGGTGATCGGGCAGGTTACCGAAGGGGGGCTCTTGCGGGTCCTGGATCATGGAAGGCTGGTTGCAGAGATCCCGGCTAGTGCCCTAGCATCTGAGGCACCCGTCTATCACCGGCCGATAGCTCGCCCCGAGGATGCCGATGAGCGGCGACGCCTCGACCTCCAGACCATTCCATTGCCTGACGACTATGCTGCAGCACTGTTAGAACTGTTGCAGTCGCCCAACCTCTGTTGCAAGGAACGGATCTGGGAGCGATATGACCACATGCTGTTCCTGGGCACGATCGTCGGGCCCGGGTCGGATGCCGTGGTCCTGCGGCTACCTGGCGGCAAACGTGCCATTGCGCTCTCTACCGACGGCAATAGCCGCTACTGCGCCCTCGATCCGTATCGGGGGGCGATGATCGCCGTGGCTGAGGCGGCCAGAAACGTCGTCTGCGCCGGCGGAGAGCCGCTCGCCATCACCAACTGCCTGAACTTCGGCAGCCCGGAGCGCGCTGAGATCATGTGGCAGTTCGTCGAGGCGGTCAAGGGGATTGGCGAAGCCTGCCGGGCTCTACAGACCCCAGTCACCGGTGGCAACGTAAGCCTCTATAATGAGACATCGGGAAACGCGATATTCCCTACGCCCATAATAGGGGTGGTCGGTCTCCTGGATGATGTTGCCTATGCCACAGGCCAGTGGTTCAAGAGCGAAGGGGATCTGGTGGCGCTCTTGGGGGAGACGCGTGAAGAACTGGGAGCAAGCGAATATCTCGCGACCCGGTTCGGCCTCGTACAGGGTGAGCCGCCGTCACTTGACCTGGCCAGGGAGCGAAACGTTCAACGTGTCTGCCTCGAGGGAATTCGTAGTGGGATGATTCGCTCGGCGCACGACTGCTCGGACGGGGGCCTAGCCGTCGCGCTGGCAGAGGCGTGCCTGGGCGGCCAGGGGACGCCGATTGGTGTCGATGTGATACTCAGCGAAACGATTCGCCCCGATGCCTTGCTCTTCGGGGAATCGCAATCCCGGATCGTCGTATCTCTGAAGGAGTCCGACTGGCCCAGGCTGGAGAAGATGGCTGAGGCGCACCAGGTTCCTGTGCAGCGTCTTGGAACCGTCGGGGGGACAAGGTTTAGGCTTAGTGGCCCAACGTGTGGGCTTGACCTTTCCATTGAAGAGGTCGAGAGGGCCTGGAAAAGCGGACTAGCGTCGTCCATGGGTGCGTGAGGCGGGAGGCGTGCGATGAAATCTATCCAGATCGGGATCTTGGGGTGTGGGACGGTGGGATCCGGGGTCGTGAAGCTGATTCAGGAAAACGGGGATCTCCTGCAGCAGCGGCTCGGCGGAAGGGTTGTGATCCGCCGGATCGCCGACGTCGATATCCATCGAAGGCGAAACGTAGAGGTGGACCCTACGCTACTGACTACGGATGCGACGGCTGTGCTGGAGGATCCCGAGATCGACATCATCGTCGAACTGATTGGGGGCTGTGATGTCGCGCTCAGGTTTTGCCGGGAGGCGCTCAACCGGAAGAAGCATCTGGTGACAGCCAACAAGGCGCTCCTGGCCACTCACGGGCTTGAACTCTATCGGACCGCTGCGGCACAACGAGTATCGATCGGGTTTGAGGCCAGCGTCTGCGGTGGTATTCCTCTGATCCGGGCGATGAAAGATGGGTTAGTGGCCGATCGGGTCCGCTCGATCATCGGAATTGTGAACGGTACCTGTAATTACATCCTCACAACGATGACGGAAAGTAAGCGGCCCTTCGCCGAGGTGCTGGCCGAGGCTCAAGCCCATGGCTATGCCGAGGCCAATCCCTCCTTTGATGTGGACGGGATCGACTCCGCCCACAAGCTCCAGATCCTGGCGACACTGGCGTTCGGAGCCTATGTCCCCTTCGATCGGATTCATGTCGAGGGGATCAGACAGATCGATGCCTCCGACATCGAATACGCCCGCGAGCTGGGATATCGGATTAAGCTCCTGGCGATTGCCAAGCAGCGTAATGGCGAGCTGGAGGCAAGAGTGCATCCGGCACTCATTCCAGAAGATAACCTGCTGGCCGCAGTCGGCGGTGTCCACAACGCTGTCTACGTTGTCGGCGACGCGGTGGGTTCCCTGATGTTCTACGGGAGAGGAGCGGGCCAGATGCCAACCGCCTCAGCGGTCGTCAGCGACATTGCGGAGATCGCCAGGGGCCTGCTGCACGATCCAACCGCAAGGGGCGTTCCGCCTCCACCGATCTCCGATGCAGAGGCCAAGATCAAGGACATGGCGTCCGTCCGCTCCTGCTACTACCTCAGGATCATGGCGATCGACAAGCCAGGGGTACTCTCAAGGGTCACCGGGATCCTGGGCAGCAACAACATCAGCCTCGTATCCGTCATCCAAAAGGGACGTGAGGAGCAGAGCGCCGTGCCGATCGTCATGATGACCCATGAGGCGGTAGAGGGCGATATGCAACGGTCGCTTCTGGCCATCGATCAACTCGATGTGGTGGATCGGCCAACCATGTGCCTCAGGGTCGAGGGAGTCACCGATTGAGCCTGTCATGCGGACAATGAGCTGGAAAGGGATCATTGATCGGTACAGGGCATTTCTGCCCGTCACCGATCGGACGCCGATCGTCACCCTGAATGAGGGGAATACGCCGCTCGTGCGCGCCGAACGGCTCCAATCCGCACTTGGGGTTGAGGCGGAGGTGTATTTGAAGTATGAGGGGCTCAACCCAACGGGCTCCTTCAAGGACAGGGGGATGACCCTCGCCATCAGTAAGGCGGTGGAGGAAGGGGCGAGGGCCGTCATCTGCGCCTCGACTGGGAATACCTCGGCCTCTGCCTCGGCATATGCGGCTCGGGCAGGACTGCGTGCCTATGTGCTGATCCCAGAGGGGAAGATCGCGCTGGGCAAGCTTGCTCAGGCGATGATCCATGGCGCGCAGGTGCTACAGATCGAGGGCAACTTTGACCTAGCCCTGCAGATCGTGAGGCAGGTTGCTGCGGATCAGCCCATCGTGCTGGTCAACTCGGTCAACCCGTACCGGATCGAGGGTCAGAAGAGTGGCGCCTTTGAGATCTGCGACTGGCTCGGCCGAAGCCCGGACTACCATTTTATTCCGGTCGGCAATGCGGGCAATATTACTGCGTACTGGAAGGGGTACCAGGAATATTACAAGGCCGGACAGATCAACGCGCTGCCGAAGATGATGGGATGGCAGGCCGAAGGCGCGGCGCCTATCGTCCTGGGAAAGGTGGTCGAGCAGCCCGAGACCGTTGCGACGGCCATCCGGATCGGTAATCCCGCGAGCCGGCATGGGGCGATGGCTGCTGCTGCCGAGTCCGGAGGGCGGATTGATATGGTTTCTGATAGCGAGATTATCGACGCCTATCGCCTTCTGGCCCGGACCGAAGGGGTCTTCTGTGAGTTGGCATCGGCCGCCTCGGTGGCCGGGCTCATCAAATTTTGCCGATCGAACCGCCTCCAGAAGGATGCGGTAGTGGTATGCGTACTCACCGGGCACGGCCTGAAAGAACCCGATGCCGCCATCCGCCTTTCACAGCAGCCCGTCACGGTGAAGGCCGATCCCGAGGCTGTCCTGAAGCTCCTGTCGCTCTAGTTGGTTTGGCGGTTTTCGTTTGACAGTCTGGACCGCCGACGCTATAGTCTCTTGCTAGCGCGGGAATAGCTCAGTGGTAGAGCATCGCCTTGCCAAGGCGAGGGTCGCGGGTTCGAATCCCGTTTCCCGCTCCAATATTGCGACAGACGAAACCGTTATCGAGTAGATGCATGATGTAATCACGCATATTGTCCAAGATCGTACCCACCCATTATTTCTTACCGACCCAATTACTGAATCACGTCATCATTGCTTATCTCATGGCGGCGTAGCCAAGTGGCTAAGGCAGAGGTCTGCAAAACCTTTATTCGGCGGTTCGAGTCCGCCCGCCGCCTCCACCCAATTCGAATCAGAACCATCGAGAAGGGGAAGGCGTTAAACACACCAGAGCAATGGTGGAAGGTTCAACCACTGCTTCGAAGCGGGCCATAGTACACGAAAGGATGCTGCCGGGGTGGCGGAACTGGCAGACGCACGGGACTTAAAATCCTGCGGGCTTCGGCCTATGCGGGTTCAATTCCCGCCCCCGGCACCACTACTTCTAGTAAGTTACACGCCTCTGCTTCTTCTCCTTTCGTACGATCCTTCCCATATTGTGAAAGTTCTGTGAAGCTTCTCGAGTGTGAACGGGGAATGCGGAACTGAATTCCGCGCTCCGGGGAACACGTGTATCGGCCTGCCGATGAGCAGGCGGATGTGCAAAGAAAACCTCGGGTTTCTACCAGGCCATGAGAATCCCGATGCTATTGAAAATGCTTATCAAGAATGGAAGGCTTGGATTGAGCAGGGCCAGAGAAATAATGAAGGTCTCCTGATTTTTGTGCTTGAATCGCCACAGCGGCAAATCATCGAAACGATTCGAGCCCTCAATCAGCGAAAAAGCAGCTTATGCCACAAACCACGATTTGGCTGCGTCGATGTCCGGAGCGGCACGTTCTATGGCCCGCCACGTGGCTGGTTAGATGAGTATCTCCTGGACTTTGGAGTCGATACATTCTGGAATGAGATCATGAAAAGTGTAGGCTCCATCATTACCTAAACATCTTTACAGTGATCATGGTGATCAGGAATAGCTTGCGGTGTTTTGTTGTACGGAGTCTGATCACATATATCGGTTGACCGGTCTGTTGCTTATGGAGGTAGGTCAACTATCGCCCGGTAGAACCAGGTGGCATGCAAGCCGGTTCGCAAGCCACGAGTTGACTAACACCTCGATTGAAACGTCTATCCCGCCATGCGTAGCCCCGCCACTCCCGTACTATCTTTTTGGAGTTGACAATCTCTCCATAGGGAGCTACCCTACAAGGCAGGAGGGAGCACACCATGTCCAGACTGCCCCGCAGGGCACCACAGATATCGCAACACTCAGGGACGATCGGCCCAGCCGTAGCGGACCGACCGGGTTCTTCGACGCGTAGCAGACGACGTGTGCCAATGAAGAAGGGCGTCATGGCGTTCAAGACGTTTGTGTCTCACGAGACACCCCTCGCAGAGAAGATTGACCTCATTCGAGGCGGAGTCGCCGCTCGTGTCGTCGATGACATGGTCGAGTACCTCGGCGTGTCAAAGCACGTCATCTTTCAGGTCCTCCACACGCCCGATAGCACCGCCCATAAACTGATCAAGGACAAACGACGACTCAATGCCGCAGCCTCCGAACGCGTGGTACGGGTTGCTGACATCATGCGGATGGCGCAAGAGACCTTTGGCGGACAGGAACCGGCAGCTCAGTGGCTCACGAGGTCGAACCTGGCATTGGGCGGTATCACGCCATTATCTATGTTGGATACCGAACCAGGCGCCGACGAGGTTCGTAGGATCCTGTCGTCGATCAATTATGGTGGAACATTCTAGTGGCGCGCGCCGCCGTCTGGCGGATCGCGCGGCGTCCGTACGCGCTCGACAGGCTTGGGGTTGGCGCACGCGAAGACGGCGGGCGCTGGAACTACCCCGGAACCGCCGTCATTTACGCTGGCCGCACCATCGCCATTGCGGCATTGGAGAGATTTGTGCACGTTGCCGGCATCGTGCCACGGGACCTTGTCCTTGTTCGAGTGGTGTTGCCTGACGACCATTCGGCAGAACAACCAGCGCTGACCAACCTTCCCGAAGGCTGGGATCTCGTACCAGCGGGACCGGCAAGCATGGCATTCGGGATGAAATGGGCCAGGGAAAGCCGCTCGCTGGTCCTCTACCTCCCCTCAGCACTCGTCAGGGAAGAACAGATCGCGGTCCTGAATCCCAATCACGCGGAATTTGCTACGGTGACGATGCGTATCGAGCGAGATTTCCACTACGATCCGCGTATGTACCAGCCTCGAAGAGCCACAACGGCGACCAATCCCAGCGTAGAGTAACGTCCATACATGGCCCGAGACGCTCTCACGTTCCCACGCACATAGCAGGCTAATGTCCCAACACTATCATCATCTTCCGAGGCGCCAAGCCTCAGTGGCTGAGCGGGACAAGCAGGTGCGGTTCACGACGCTCTTGCACCACGTCTACAACGTCTAGCACCTGAAAGCGGCGTACGTCGCGCTGAAGCGAGACGCTGCCGCCGGGGTCGACGGCGAGACGTGGGGGCACTACGGGGTGCCCATGAACCGCCCGGCGTTGTTCACGTTCTGTTTCCAGGTTGGGCGACTCCGGTGTCGTACGCTGCGGCGGCGTAGCCAGACCGCTCGTATCGCCTGGGAGCGGATGCGGCGGCTCATTCGGCGCTGGCTGCCCCCCCCTCCACGCATTTGCCATCCCTATCCCCTGAGGCGACTTGGCGTTGTCACCTGAGGCAAGAGCCCAGTGCGGTAATCCCGTTCGCTGGGATCTGTGGAGGGGGTTGTAATTAATCATCAATTCCTACTCCGACTCCCTCCATCGCATCCCTCCTGGTTTCGTGTGAGGGATCGATGGTACGGCTTTTTTACGAGAAATGCCCCCTAAAGGTGGTACACTTTTCATGACCATTCCTGGTACAGTTTCTCATGACCGGTGACAACAATTGGGCCTACTGGCCATAATGCACACAATAAAATAGTGACAGACACTATTATCGTAACAATTCGTGGTGTTCGCGGTCATGATCGTGCATGCCACGGATTACTCGAATCGTTGCATTCGGTCACCCGTATCATGTAAGGCACCGAAGGAATGATCACCTGGCGATCGTTCGGCACGACCGCGATTCGAAGGCACACGATGACATAGCGGCCGCTGCGGAAGAGACGGGTTCATCTGGGAGGTGCGCAGGAAACTAGACGAGTAATACGCATGTTGCAGAGGGGAAGACCAAGAAAGGATTTCAAGGGAGAGTGACTGTCCATATATCACTGAAAGTGAAGCGCTCAGGGGGAGATGAGTGATGGGAAGATAGGTCGCAGGGGGTGATTCTTGGTGCGTTGGCAGGGGCATCTCAGGAGGAAAGCTATGAAGGAGCCATGGCGATTGTGGGTACATGCGCTGCGCTGGGCCATTGTGTGCGGGCTCATGACGGGCGCGGTTGGCTGGACGGTGGAGGCGGACGCGCTATCTGGACGGGCAACCGTGAAGCGTGACGGGGTGCCCCTCTATGCCCAGATGGCCACCACGAGCAAGGTGCTGAGTGCTCTCGCGCGAGACGCGATCGTGCAGGTCGATTTTGCCCTCCTCAATGCCCAGGGACACTGGTGCCGAGTCACGGAGGTGGCCTCGCCGCGAAGGGCCGGCTACGTGCGCTGCGACGACCTCGAGCCCGAGCCGCCAGACCGTGGCCAGCCGAATGTCGTTCGGCAGGAAAAACAGCAAGGTGTTCCTGGGCCAGCAGTGGAGACGGTGGCCAGGGAGGCGCGGCGGCACTTGTCCAGGGAAGACGCCCAACAGTTGGAGGACGGGCTGAAGCGTAATCCGGAGGATCTGGATGCCCGGGCACGCCTGCTCGATTATTATTTTGCGCGGTCACTCCGTTTGTCCGGGGCGGCCGTGACGCTGGAGGCACGCCGGCGGCACATCCTCTGGCTCATCCAAAACCGCCCAGAGGCCGAATTGGCTGGCACGCCGGCGGCAACGATCGACCCAGCAGGGCACTCATTAGCGGACCCGGAGGGCTATCGGCAGGCAAAGGCGCTGTGGCTTAAGCAGGTCGAGGGGTACAAGACGAGCACAAAAGTGATGAGGAGCGCCGCGAAGTTTTTTCAACTTCCGGACAAAGAACTGGCGGAGAGCGCATTGAAGCGGGCGCAGGTGCTTGAGCCGAAGAACCCTGAATGGTCCGCCAGCCTGGGCTATCTCTACGCGCTGGGAATTATGGGCGTGAATGGCCTGAATCAAAACGGACTTCCAACATCTGTGGATCCAGCTGAAACGACCGGAGCGTTTGCGAAAAAAGCCAGGGAAGAGCTGCGGAGATCATCAGACGCCGCGCTTATTTTAGCGGCCGGGAGTACTCTTTCTCAATATGGGTCCATGATTTACGGGACGGGGCTGAGCAAGCAGGATTACCGTGGTCTCGCGGAGGAACTCCTCAAACGGTCTGGAGGATCTGGGTCGAACGCCATGAGCTTAGGGCGGCACTACAAGCTTGAGCGGCTGCGCGCTCAGTCAACTGAAGCAAAAACCGAATTTGCCAAGAAAGAACTGGCACAGTGGGAACAAGCGATACCAGGCGCGCCTGATGAGGGGTGGAGGTCCATGATACTGGGTGACGCTGCGAAAGCCGCAGTTGAAGCTGGGGAGCTGAAGAAAGCTGAGAATTTTGCGACTGAGTTGCTTGAAATCGCATCTCGGCACACGGGTGAGGAGGAGTACGGACCAGCAGTGCATGACGGCAACATGATCCTGGGGCAGCTTGCGTTAAGACAGGGCAACATACAGGAGGCGAAGGCGTATTTAATAAAGGCGGGGCACACACTCGGTGGGGGCACGCTGACCTCTTTTGGCCCCAGCATGAGCCTTGCGAAGGAACTGTTGGAACGGGGCGAAAGGGAAAGCGTCATCGAGTATCTGGAGCTTTGCAAGAAGTTCTGGGGCTACGAGAAGGACCTCTTGGAGCGCTGGATACAGACGATTAAGTCGGGAGGGACCCCCCAATTCGGGGGGAATCTCATCTACTGACTCGATCAAGATTGGAGGAGTGGCAGGGAGAAGGGATCGAGTGACCCCTTGTCCCAAGATAGACCCCAACCTTCCAGTTTATGGCTGCCCTTTCGTCACGTACTTCGCGTATATCCACGGGCTTTGGTGAACGCGGGTTACATCATTGGGCGAGGCTGCGTGATAAATCCGGCGTCTGCGCATCGTAAAATAGTAAAATAGGGACAGACACTATTATCGTGATAATTCATGGTGTTAGCTGTCATGATCGTGCATGCCACAGATTACTCGAATCGTTGCATCCGGCCACCCGTATCATGCGAGGCCTCGGGCTGTTCTCGTGCCACCACCAAGGCATCCACCGCGCCAGGCCGAATCCGTAGCTTTCTCCCAAAGCGGCTTGCTGACAGGTCGCCCCTCGCCACCAAGTCATACACCGTGCAGACCTTCAGGTTGAGCAGGGCCGCCACCTCTTGCGCGCTTAAGAGCCGGTCATCCATGCGTGACGCTCCTTTTTCATGGTCCAACTCACGAAAACCAAAGCACCCACGCTCCGCCTACGGTCTCCCACCTGATGCGGGGTGTCGTCAACTCCCATTCGGTGACAGTGAGTTGTCTGGCTCCCCTCCGCCCGTCGCCTGTGTCCAAACTCTGTCCAGACACGGTCCAACGGCGGTCTATTTGGGGGCACACTCTTTTGTATGAGATGCGTAAGAAAAGGGCACTCTAACGTGGTTGAGTCTGGCCCCTGGCCCCCCGGTCGGGGCCTCCGTCTCGTCTTGGCTGAAGGGTGTATGGCACCTCCTCGACTTAGGAGCCATGCGGGTATAGGGTTTCGGCGTTGGTGCTAGTAGCGGTGCTAGTAGGTGGTCGGAAACTATCGCATTGTGTCATACTCCATCGGTATGATAGACGATCGCTAACTCCGCGTTAATCCTGATAAAGTGGCTCTGGGCGCGGATTTGCTGGGTCCTCGCTGGGCGGTCTTAAAATCCTGCGGGCTTCGGCCTATGCGGGTTCAATTCCCGCCTCCGGCACCAACGTATCTAAGCAGTTAGCTACCCCCACCCGCAACAGCCTCACCGGCTCCAAATTCCTCGGGAGATTCGTCAGTATCTCCCGGACGCGTGAGTGTCAGATCGGGTATCATACCCATCTCCTGGTCATTGGATTCTCATCAAGCGCTATGATAGGATGTCGCACAACGGAGTCAGAGACGCATCGTGGTGATCCCTGACCGCGGCTCACAGGTCATCGTCCGGCCTCTTCTACGAAAGGTCCTGCGAGACCTAGAGCTGAGCGTCGAAGAGTACACCCGCTTTCGGATGAGCAATAGAGGCGAGCCCCAAGGCGTGTGACCTGCCAGGAAGACACGGCCCCTTTGAACAGACGGAGGCGGCGATTGAGGAGGTACTGCCTGCGCCTACGTATGGCTTATAGTAGGTAGGGGTATAGACTGCGGCCAGTTTCGATAATCGTACGAGGTCTAGATGGCAGAGCAAGAGGCTGACCAAGACGTCGCGCGGATACAGGGTCGACTTGCCGATCTTGAGGCGGAGCGGGTTTCGCTGGAAAGACGGCTAGCGGACCTGCTGAGCCGGCCCCCGCTGGCAGCTCCGATGTCCACCGTCGATGCCGGTCAGGCGACAAGCACTGCTGGAGCAACGGATAAGGTCACCCTGTTCCGCCGTCTGTTCGCGGGTCGCCAGGACGTGTACCCACTGCGCTGGGAGAATGCCAAGACAGGGCGATCAGGGTACGCGCCGGCATGCGCCAACGAATGGGTGAAGGGCGTCTGTGGCAAGCCGCAGGTGAAGTGCGGAGAATGCCCGAACCAAGCATTCATCCCCGTGTCCGACGAGGTGATCGAGAGCCACCTTCGCGGGAAGGACCGGATGCGACCGCGGGCCGCCGACTTTGTTGCCGGCGTGTATCCGCTTCTCGCCGACGAGACCTGCTGGTTCCTGGCGGCCGACTTTGACGGCGAGGGCTGGGCCGCCGACGCGCTCGCCTACATGGGCACCTGCCGTGCCAGGGACGTGCCGGCGGCTCTTGAACGGTCCCGCTCAGGCGAAGGAGGCCATGTCTGGATCTTCTTCTCCGAGCCGGTGCCGGCGCGTGACGCCCGGCAGCTTGGTGCCCTTCTCCTGACTGAGACGATGGAGCGTCGGCCGGAGATCGGCTTTGCCTCCTATGATCGGTTCTTTCCGAGCCAAGACACCATGCCGACCGGCGGCTTCGGCAACCTCATCGCATTGCCGCTTCAGCGGCGCGTCCGAGAACGCGGCAACAGCGTCTTCGTAGACAACGATCTTCGGCCATACGAAGACCAGTGGACCTTTCTCTCGTCAGTTTCCCGGATGAAAGCCGACGCCGTCTTCGAGCGGGTCGCAGAGGCAGAAGCCTGTGGCAGTGTGCTCGGCGTCAGGATGCCGGTCGAGGATGAGGGCGCAGATCAGCCATGGCGGATGTCGCCATCGCGGCGGCGCGAGCCGGCGGCGGTCACCGGTCCGCTGCCGAGCCACGTGAGCGTGGTGCTTGCGGACGAGCTCTACATCGACCGTTCCAGCCTGCCACCCTCGATGGTGGTGCGGCTCGTCCGACTCGCTGCGTTTCAGAACCCCGAGTTTTACCGTGCTCAGGCCATGCGGCTCTCGACCTTCGGCAAGCCGCGCATCGTGTCCTGTGCCGTGCTGCATCCGCGCCATGTTGCTTTGCCCCGCGGGTGTCTCGACGAGACCAGAGAACTGCTGCGGTCACATGGGATTAAAGCCGAGGTCGAAGACCGCCGGGAGTCCGGCACACCTCTTCCCGTCCGCTTCCTCGGCACGCTGCGCGAGGAGCAGGCTGCGGCTTTCCACGCAATGGCTCGCTATGATTTCGGGGTGTTGGCTGCGACGACCGCCTTCGGTAAGACGGTGGTCGCAGCCGCGCTGATCGCCCAAAGGGGGTGCAGTACGCTCGTCCTGGTGCATCGACGCGAGCTTCTCACCCAGTGGGTCGAGCGCCTGAAGACGTTCCTCTCGGTAGAGGCCTGCGACATCGGAGTCATTGGCGGCGGTCGCCGCAAGCCGACGGGTCGTCTCGACGTGGCGCTCATACAGAGCCTGGTGCGCAAGGGCGAAGTGTCGGACCTGATCGCGGGCTATGGGCAGCTCATCGTGGATGAGTGTCATCACCTGTCCGCCGTGAGCTTCGAATTGGTGGCCCGACGGTCAAAGGCCCGGTACGTCCTTGGGCTGTCCGCGACGGTCGCCCGGAAAGATGGACACCACCCGATCATCTTCATGCAGTGTGGTCCGGTGCGGCACCGGGTCGATCCCAAGTCCCAGGCCGCACAGCGGGGTTTCAAACATCGCGTGTGCCTACGCGAGACGAGCTTCCGCTTACCGCCGGGAATGGAAGGGGATCGCCTCTCGATTTCGGCACTCTACGCCGCCCTGGCGCAAGACGAGGCGCGCAACGCGCTCATCTCCGACGACGTGCTGACGGCGTTGACGGCAGGCCGGTGTCCCCTTGTCCTGACCGAGCGGCGCGACCATCTCGAGACGCTCCAGGCCCGCTTCAAGGGCTTCACCCGAAATCTGGTGGTGCTGCGAGGCGGCATGGCAACCGCCGAACGCCGCTCCGCCGAAATCGTCCTACGCTCTTCGATCGGCCAGGAGCGCCTTATCCTGGCGACCGGCCGCTATCTCGGCGAGGGCTACGACGATCCTCGTCTTGACACCCTGTTTCTGGCCATGCCCATCTCCTGGAAGGGCACGCTCGCGCAATACGTCGGCCGCCTGCACCGCGGTCACGAGGGCAAGAGCGAGGTGATCGTCTATGACTATGCCGATATGGCTGTTCCGGTGCTGGCGCGGATGGCGGCGAGGCGGCAGGCCGGGTACCGAGCGCTGGGCTACGTCCTGCGGTAACCCACCGACGAACTTCACTCAGCGAAAATCGCCCTTCTTCTATGGCCTCGGTTGTCTTCTCAGAATATTCAGGAATGCTCGCGGCGTGAGGATTCTGATCCCCTGGTATTCCCCCAGCTCGAGGAGATGCTGATCACCACTCACGATATAGTCGGCATCCCCTTCAATCGCACATTCTAGGTAGTGGTCATCCGGTGGATCTTCTGAGATCACAGTGAGGCAGACCACACCTGGCGTCATAATCGCGAGATGGGCGAGATCCTCGATAAAGCCTGAAGCCGCTCTTCGGACCAGCCGTGGCGCCTAGCGATCCTTGGGTAGCGCAAGACGCGGTCGATCTCGTCGAGGACCGCCTCGGAGAGGACCAGATGAAACTGCTCGGCCTGCCAGGCAGTGAGGACCTTCGCGGGGGTGCCCTTTGGGCTGAGGATGGCACCCACCAACACATTGGCATCAAGCACCGCCCGAGTCATGCCTTCCGGCGCCCGGCCCTCTCCCGAACGGCCTTGATAGCCTGCTTCACCTCTCGCTCGACGATCCCTGGTTTTAGATGCTTCGTCTGCTGCCACACCTTTTCGACCGTCCCGAGGAGGCGCTCCTTACGCGTCGCTCGCTCTTCCAGTTGCCAGACCGGCACCACGGCCGCCATGGGGCGACCCGCGCGCTCGATGACGAACTGGTCACCCTTGTAGTACACTTCCTCGAGGAGCTGGCCGAGCTTCTTTCGCGCATTCAGCGCGTTTACCTTTTTAACCATGTCCATACGCTCCTATCATGGTTGATATAACTAGATCAATCATATCAGGAGGCGAGAATCTGTCAAGAACGGTCTCACCAAAGCGAGACTTCCATGGGCTGTTCTCCCCACGACTTCACAAGGCAGGAAAACTGATAACGATGGCAAGGGTAGGCATCGGAAAGGCGGCTAGGCTGTCTTGTCTGCGGTCAGCCCTGAGCGCATCTCATATGATCCCTTTACGAGCTACATCGTATAGGGGATTCGATCACTCGACTTCGCGAATGTGAAGGGCCAACCTTGAAGGGCTTCCAAGTGAGGCGGACTTAATAAGCTGGGCCTACTATGGGCCTACTGGACATGGTGCATAAAAAAAGGGCTAGGCGAGAACGCCTAACCCATCGATTATATTGGTTGCGGGGGCAGGATTTGAACCTGCGACCTTTGGGTTATGAGCCCAACGAGCTACCAGACTGCTCCACCCCGCGAAGACATCTTAGGCAAGATGCCCGGCAGTGTCAAGTTTTTTCTGGTTGGTCTCGGTGACCAACATGCCACAGGCGGCCGAGATGTCCATGCCGCGACTCTCGCGGATGGTGGTCAGGAGGCCGGCTGCCTTCAGGATACGTTGGAAGGTCTCGACGCGCTCCCGTGAAGGTCGGCGAAATGGGATGGCAGGGGCCTCATTTAAGGCCAGGAGGTTGATCTTGCACCGAAGGCCACGCAGCAGCTTTACCAGCTCACGGGCATCCTCCGGTCGGTCGTTCACCTCATTGATGAGCACATACTCAAAGGTGAGACGGCGGCGCGACGGAATCGGATACGCCCTGAGTGCCGCCATCAATGCCTTAAGCGGGTAGCGGCGATTGACCGGAACCAGACGGTCGCGAAGCTCATCAGTGGCCGCATGGAGCGACACGGCCAAGTTCACCAGAAGTCCACTTTGGCCGAGCCGCACGATCTCTGGGACCAGGCCGACGGTGGAGATGGCGATCCGACGCGGAGGGTACGCAAGGCCCAGGGGGTGAGTCAGGATCGTGAGCGCCTTCACAGTGGCGTCGTAGTTATGGAGTGGTTCCCCCATCCCCATCAACACCAGATTGCCGATTCGTTCTCCTGGCAGAAGATCCCGCTGGAGCGCGAGCGTCTGATCGACGATCTCAGCCGCCTGCAAGTGCCGGACGAACCCCATTGTTCCAGTCAGGCAAAAGGCGCAGGCCAGAGCACAACCTACTTGGGTGGAAAGACAAGCGGTCAGCCGCCCCTCATCGGGGATCAGCACCGCCTCAATAGCTCGCCCATCCGCGCAGCCAAACAGGTATTTCCGCGTGCCGTCCCGGGAGACCTCTCTGCCGAGAGAAGCGAGGGTGCCAATGCGCGCCCGCTCGGCCAGCCTCTCGCGTAACGCGATCGGCAGATCGGTCATCTCCGCGAACGTACGTGCGCCGCGCCCGTAGATCCAGTGGAAGAGCTGGTGGCCACGGTAGACCGGCTCGCCGTGGTCGGAAACAAAACGCTCCATCTCCTCAAGGCTCAGCCCTTTGAGGTCAATTATATTGGACATTTTCTCACTCAATGGATAGGAAGGAGATGTGCCGCAGCTATTGGCTAAGTAGTTTGAGCTGACGCATCGCCTCGGCTGCCATCTCGCTTGTGGGGCTCAGTTCCACGACCTTCTGAAATGCCTGTTTGGCCCGGTCTTTCTCACCAGCCGACAGATGGGCAAAGCCCAAGCTCTGGTATGCAGTGGCGAGATCAGGGTCCTGTTTTACGGCCAGTGTCAGCTCGGCTATCGCCAGTTCCAACCGTCCTTGCACCAGGTAGACGTGCCCCAGCCGATTATGGGCCTCGGTGAAATCGGGAGCGATATCCAGCGCACGCTTAAACTCCACAACCGCATCGGCAGCCCGACCCTGGACGACGTAGACATTCCCCAGGTTCAGGCGCGCCTGCTCGGGTGTCAGGTAGGCAGGGTTTGAAAGGGCCTGCCTGAAGGCCTTGATGGCCTGATCGTACTCCGCTCGCTGGACATAAGCCGAACCGAGATTATTGTAGGCATCGGAGAATTTCGAATCGAGCTCGACAGCCCGTTGCAAGGAGGCAATGGCCAGATCGGGCCGACGATCCATCAGGTACGCTAACCCCAAGGCGTTATGATAGGCAGAATTGTCTGAGGCGCCATCGATCGCCTGACTGAACTCCCCGATGGCCTGCTTCGCGTCCCCATTGGCCAGGCGTGCGACACCAAGATGATAATGGCTGTCGGCCTTTTCCTGTTTCACCGCCATCTGCTCTGTGGCACAGGCGGCGAGCAGACCGCTAAGCGCAACGATTATGATTAGACCCTTCCTCATCCCGCCCTCCTGATCTGATACCGCCTTACCATAGCGTTGTGCTCGCCCAGCGTATTCGAAAAGGCATGCGTCCCGTCATTTTTCGACACGAAATACAGATATCGGGAGGAGGCGGGATGTAGGGCGGCCATGACGGAGGCGCGTCCAGGGCTTGCGATCGGACCGGGCGGCAGGCCCCGGTGAAGGTACGTGTTGTATGGCGAGGGCGCCTGCAGGTTCGCTCTGGTGAGCTTGCCGCTAAACCGCGATAGGCTGTAGAGCACAGTAGGATCGGATTGCAGCGGCATCCCCAGCCGCAGCCTATTATAGAACACCGCCGAGATGAGCGGCCGTTCCTCTTCCGCCATCGCTTCCCGTTCGATCAGGGAAGCGATGGTCACCACCTCTGCCACTGACATCTTCATCTCCATGGCGCGTGCCCGTTCTGCAGGACCGAACACCTCACCAAATCGCTGAACCATTCGCCCGATAATCGCCTCTTCGCTCAGCCCCTTGACGAGGCGATAAGTATCTGGGAACAGATAGCCTTCGAGCGACTCACCATCCACCCTGTACCGCGCCAGCAACTGACGGTCCCGCAGAAGACCCATGAACCGTTTCTGATCGACCAGCCCCTTTTTCTGAAGCGTTTCGGCAATCTGTTGGGCGGCGAACCCCTCGGGAATCGTCACCTGATGGACGAACCCTTTCCCCTGCTCGAGCCGGCGGATAACCTCAAGCAGGTTGAGGCCAGAGGCAAACTCATACTCTCCGGCAAGCAGGTGTCGTTGTGTGCCACGGGCGACAGCCACAGCCAGGAAGGCGAAACGACTGCGGATCACACGCGCCTCTTTCAGCGTCCTCGCGATATCGAAGGCTCCCGTCTGCGGCCTGATGACAACGGCACGTGTGGTCTCGTTCGTTGACGGTGCCGGTCCGCCCATAATGTACCACAAGATACCTCCTCCCACCAGGAGACAGAGGCATAGGGTAAGCGCTCGCGGCGGCAGTGGAGGTGATGAGAGTGTTGTGCTCACGAGGAGCGCTCCTGCTGACGATGGTAACGATCGAGGAAGCCCTGCAGGATAAGGACGGCGGCCATCTGATCGACGTGCCGCTTCCGCTTGGCTCTGGACAGATCGGCCTCGATCAGCAGGCGTTCAGCCTCCCTGCTGGTCAGCCGCTCGTCCCACATCGTCACTTTTGCCGTCCCACCCTCTTCCAGTCGCCTGGCAAACGCCATGGCCGCCTCGGCGGCAGGGCCGATGGAGCCGTTCATGTTCTTTGGCAGGCCGACGACCACCTCGAGTGCACCATACTGGTCAATCAGCCCTTGAATGACGCTGAGGGCCTCCTGCTCTGAAGATGGTTCGAGTGATGGCAGGGGCTGGGCTGTGAGTCCCAACTCATCACTTACGGCCACCCCGATCCGCCGCGTCCCAAAATCGATCCCCAAGTATCGCGTCACTGCTCGCTGACTCTCCCCTTGACCTCTCAGAAAAACCAGTCACAATGATCGGCATGCCACAGACAGCAACCAAACGTCGGCTCATCTCCCTTTACCGGCATCTCTTCCGACATTTTGGACCACAGCGCTGGTGGCCGGCCCGCTCTCGGTTTGAGGTCATCGTCGGCGCCATCCTTACTCAGAACACCGCCTGGGTCAACGTCGAGCGAGCCATCGCGGCGATGCGGGGTGCGCGACTGCTCAACCCCCGTGGGATCGATGCCGCGCCACAGGAGCAACTCGCCCAGCTCATCCGATCGTCAGGGTATTATAACATGAAGGCCAAATGCCTGAAACAGTTCACGCAGTTCTTGCAAACGCGTTACAGCGGAAGTCTACAGCGGATGTGTCGAGCGGAGCTACAGAGATTGCGGCCAGAGCTGCTGGGAATTTCAGGGATTGGCGAGGAGACGGCCGACTCGATCCTACTGTACGCGGGAGGCCGACCGATCTTTGTAGTGGACGCCTACACCCGTCGGGTACTGGAGCGGCACGGACTGAGTACGGAGAAAACTCCCTATGGTGCGATCCAGCGTCTCTTCATGACACACCTGCCGGCTAACCCGACGCTCTTCAACGAGTATCACGCCCTGCTGGTGGCCGTCGGCAAGACCTACTGCCGGAAAACGCCGCTCTGTGACAGTTGCCCCCTCCGTTACGACCTGCCGAAGGAGTCACCGCTTCTGTCGTAGCCAAAGCAGGTTATAGCCTTCTATGAAGGCATTCACCGAGGCGACGATAATGTCGGGGGAGGTCCCGATGGCGACTACCCGGTTGCCTTCGGCGTCCTTCATGACAATGGTGGTCTCGACTGCGGCAGCGGTCCCAGGCGAGTTGATCTGTACATTATAGTCGATCAGCTCAAAGAAGAGCTTACCGCTGGTCAAAGCGGCTTGTTTCAGGGCGTTAATGACTGCATCCACCGGCCCGACACCCACGGAGGTGGCCTCGACCTTCTCCCCATCGAACAGGACCCAAACGGCCGCCTCCGCCTGGCCATGGAGCGACGTCGAGACCCTGAAATCCTCTACCGCGAGGACGAGCTTATGGGCCGAAAGCCCCTTGAGAACATTCTCCACGATATACTGAAGGTCCGCCTTGGTGATCGGCTTCCCCTTCTTCACAAACTCCTCGATCAGAGACCGCACCTTGCCCCCGTACTCCGCAGTGAGCTTCACCCCGAACTCCTGCCGGACCTTCGTGACGACCTCGGCCGCCGACGGGACTTGCTCAAACAGGTTCTTATCGCCGTTCTTAGCCCCGGCGGCCCTGATCTCGTAGAGCCGCAGCTTCAGGAACTTCTCGACCTCCTGCATCGAGGGGTCGATAGTGGCCGGGGACGGCAGAATTCGCAGCGCTGCCCGGGGATCCTTGAGCCCGTTCCCTGTCGCGAGGCAGACTACTGACTCGTCCGCCCTCACGCGTCCGCTGGTAAGCAGCAGCGCTAGCGCCCCGACCGGGAGCGCCCCGGACGGTTCTACGAAGATCGACTCCTGGCGCGCGAGCCGCTGCTGGGCCTCCAAGATCTCGGTATCGTTGAGCGACAGGGCGCATCCGCCCGATTCGCGGAGTGCCGCCAGCGCCTTCAGCCCGTCCAGTGGATCGCCTGCGATCAACGCAGAGGCAACCGACTCCGGTTTTTTTACCGGTACAGTGTCATCGCTCCCCTGATTAAACGCGGTCACGATCGGCTGACAGCCTACCGGCTGGACGCCGATCATCCGCGGCAGAGACGAGATCAAGCCCAGCTCATGAAACTCTTTGAATCCCTTCCAGAGGGCGGCGATGTTCGTGCCGCAACCCATTGGGACAATGACGACGCTGGGGGCCTGCCAGTCCAATTGCTCCACAATTTCGAACGCCTGCGACTTCTGGCCTTCGATGCGGAAGGCGTAATCGCCCGCCAGATAAAACCTATAGCGCTGGCTCATCTGCTCGGCGATGGATGCCGCATCGTTATACGTCCCTCGGATCTGGAGGACCCGGGCTCCGTAGGAGAGGGCCTGGGCCATCTTTCCGATCGGGGTCCCCTCCGGCACCGCCACATAGCACGGCAGCCCGGCGATCGAGGCGTAGGCAGCGACGGAACCGGCCATATTCCCGGTGGACGCCACGCAGATCGCCTTGGCGCCTTGCTCTTTGGCCTTGGTGATCTCCACGAGCGTTCCTCTATCCTTGAAGACACCGGTCGGATTCAACCCTTCGTTTTTAATGTAGAGCCGTTTGATCCCCAACTCTTCCGCTAGTCTATGGCACCGGTACAGCGGCGTCCCGCCCTCATCAAGAGAGACCACCAGATCGAGGTTGAGAATGGGATAGAAGTCGAGATATTTAAGTGCCTTGATCGGAGAGGTCTTGAGCGAGTATCGATTCAGGCGAGCTCTGATATAGGTGTAGTCATAGCGTACGCCGAGCGGCTTGCCGCAACTGATGCAACGCGTACTGCTCTCCTGCTCGGTGCAGGTCTTGCCGCACACGATGCAGTAGAGCTCGTAAAACCTAGCCTCCCCACGCCGTCCTCTCGCAGCCATCGATCCTCCTCAATCCTCAGTGTAGACGCAAGACCGGCGCGATCTTATCGGGGGTTACCCGAAAGTGTCAAGAGTTTTCCAGGGTTTCAGTATGAGCAGACCTGGTGAAGCCAGCCGGAAAGAGAAGGCTGGAGCTGAGTACCCACAGAGGAATTCAGGAAGAATTGTTATGGAACGAGGCGAACGCCCACCCCAAGATTAATAGAAGGGAACGCGGAGACATGGCAAGAGGCCGGCGCGTCTAGTTGATGCTGATGGTGATATTTTCTGAACTCTGAAAATGCTTGTCGCCGAGTCTCCCCTCGCTCTAATCCACGCGGTATGTTTATAGTCAGATCAATATCCCCCAGCGTGGATCAGCGTGATGGGCTGTTCGTCCTTGCTAAAGGTGCCCGTGTTCTTGGTGGCGTCGGCCTTGAGCTGTATTTCGACGGCGGAGGGGCTAGCGCTTGCATTGGCAGGGGTCGACAGATAGAGGGCACCCGTCCCGGCGACGTGGGGTGCGGCCATCGACGTGCCAGACATGGTCGTCGTTCCCCCACCTTTTCTCGTTGACAGGATGCTTACGCCTGGCGCCCAAACGTCCACGCAAGTGCCATAGTTGCTCCAGGAAGCTTCATGGTCAGTACTGTCGGTGGCAGCGACCGTCATGACGCCGTCATACATGCCCGCGCGGGCCGGCGAGGAGTTGCAGGCATCCGCCCCGCTGTTTCCTGCTGCGATAGAGTAGAAGACGCCGCTATCGGCCGACCTCTTCACCGCGGTGTCCAGAGCTTCGCTCACCCCACCGCCAAGGCTCATGTTGGCGACAGCCCGCTTCGTGGCGTTGGCTAGCAACTTGGCGTCGGCCGTCACCCAGTCCACGCCCTTGGTAACGCCCGACATCGTCCCGCTCCCGCTGCACCCGAGCACCTTCACGCCAGTGAGCGGCGCGCCGGGAGAGACCCCTACCACGTCGCTCAGATTGTCTTTGGCTGCTACGGTGCCGGCCACATGTGTCCCATGGCCGTTGCAGTCGGTGTTCTTTCCTCCGGCGAAGTTCACATTTTTGACCAGATTAAGGTCGGAGTGTGTCGCGATCCCGGTATCGATGATGTAGACGTTAACGTTCGTAACGGCGCCCTCCTCGTCCCCGGCCTTTGTCGAGCTGCTGTCCGCGTCGATTCGATTGATACCCCAGGGAAGCGTCTGGGCGATAGCGTGCATTGTGCCGTCGGCCTCGACATAGGCGACCATGGGCTCGTTCTCGAGCGCGTCAATCTGCCGCGCCGTCAGACGGGCGGCAAAGCCTCGCAAGCTTGCGCTGTAGACGTGGTCTGAGCGGAAGCCATGCCTCGCTTCAATTGCCTGCACGGCTCCGGAGACGCCCGGATCGAGGTATTCCCACGCTGTAGGGTTCGCGCGGGCTCGGTCGTCCGCACGATAGAAGGCTTGGAAATTGTGAAAAGGGGCGTTATCGGCGAAGACCACGATTACGGGGAATGTCGCAGACGGCTGCTGCGCCGACACGACGGTGAAAGATTGCATGGTTAGAAGGCAGATGACCCCAATTACCGATCTCAATAGCAGGCGCTTCATCTAAGTTCCACTCCCTTCCTTTACGAGACTCTGTGTCTCAGGCATCGCAGTCTCCTCATCTCCGGCTCGCAGGGGGCGTGTCCTTCTTGCCATTCCCTCTCCCCCTTCTTGTCAAGCAGAATTCGCACAAAACCCATTTGGGCAGAACATCTATCGGATCCTAACCTGTTCGTCACAATTTATCATCAATGCACGCAACCAAGTATCGAGCTTCTTGTTATACTTTACGTCGAACCAGACTCTTGTCAACGGAAATCGCGAGTCAAATCGTTACTTGTACCCGGCCTTTTCCAGTTCGTCTTCAGAGAGGCCAAAATGGTGACCAATCTCGTGCAACAGGGTCGTGCGGATCTGTTCTTGGATCTCTTGCTTGGTTCGGCAGCCTTCCTCAATAGATCGCTGGTACAGGGTGATCTTATCGGGTAAGACCATTCCGTAGGAACTGCTCCGCTTGGTCAGCGGGATGCCGGCGTAGAGGCCAAGGAGGGTCTCCGTTGGATCGGTCCCGGCCACCGCCAACTCCTCGTGCGTGGGCTGATCCTGCACCACGACCTCTACGTTCGTGAGGCAATCCATGACAAGCGGCGGAAGGGACGCGATCGCCTGAGAGACCAGTTGACGGAACTCCTGGCGACTCAGGGCCATTCGTCGCTTTGCCGCGCTCATCATAGCCGATTCCTCCAGTGAAGCCACTTGCGACCGCCTGACAACAGCACTACCATACCGAGGCCTGCGACGAACCCCCCGATGTGGGCGAACCAGGCGACGCCCCCCACCTGAACGCCCAGTGTTCCCACGCCGTTCAGTACCTGGACGATGATCCAGAACCCCAGAACAATCAATGCCGGGACTTCGACGAGCCGGTAGAAAAAGCCGAGCGGTATAAGGGTGAGGACACGGGCATGGGGAAAAAGGAAGAGATAGGCTCCCAGCACGCCGGAGATCGCCCCGCTGGCCCCGACCATTGGGATCTTTGAAGCGGGATCAGTCCAGATTTGGGTAGCCGCTGCCGCCAGTCCGGAGAGCAAATAAAAGACCAGAAACTTTCGCCGTCCAATCCTATCTTCTACGTTATCGCCGAAGATCCAGAGGTAGAGCATGTTGCCGCCAAGGTGGAACAGGCCCCCATGTACGAACATTGAGGTGAAGACGGTGGCGTAGAGCGGAACGGGGTGCGGCACCAGCAGATCGCCACCGCTGATCTCCAGTGGGATGAGACCATACAGGTGGATAAACTGTACCGCCTCCTGTGGCGGCAACATCAACTGGCTCACGTAGACAAGGATGTTCGCGACGATGAGCCCAACCGTAACAACGGGGGTGCGACGGGAGGGGATGTTATCCCTGAGTGGGATCATAGTAGTTCAAGGTTCATGGTTCAAGGTTCATGGTTCAAGGTTCAAGGTTCGGAGCTCGAGGTTCATAGAGAAAATACGATTGCGTTCTACTTACTATGCCAGGCGTAGGAGATCTGAATCTGCAAACACGATGAACTTTGAACTTTGAACCTTGAACTCCGAACCTTGAACCTTGAACTATCACCAGTCCTCGGCGCCTCCCTTTCCAGTCAACGGCACGAAGCGTACGGGTGCAATCGAGCGGACCATGAATTGCCCGCCACGCTTCTCTCCGAGGATCAGATCCTGCGTTTCCCTCGCACTCCCTACCGGGATCGCTATTCGCCCCCCCTCGCGTAGCTGCTCGATCAGCGGTAACGGGATCCGCGGAGCGCCGGCAGCGACCACGATCCCGTCAAAGGGAGCAAACTCGGGCCATCCTTCATATCCGTCCCCATGTCTGACGTGCACATTGCGGTATCCGAGAGCCTCCAGGTGGGCGCAGGCTCCTTCCGCTAGCGATGGGATGATCTCGACGGTATAGACCTCGGCCGCCAGTTCGGCCAGGATAGCGGCCTGATAGCCCGAACCGGTCCCAATCTCAAGGACCCGATGCGACGGTTGCACCCGGAGGAGTTGGATCATTAGCGCAACAATATAGGGCTGGGAAATGGTCTGTCCGGCACCGATAGAGAGAGGACGGTCTTCGTAGGCGAAACATTCCATGGCCGGCTCTACGAACAGGTGGCGTGGGACCCTCCCCATCGCCGTGAGGACCCGCTCATCGACGATATCTCTGGCCCTGAGCTGCTGCTCTACCATCCGCCATCGCGCTGCCTCCGCGCTTTCATATTGGTCGTCCATTGTGCATCCCCTGAAACAATCAGACTGAAGATCTAGACAAGGGTGAAGTAACCATGTTGGGCTTCACAATTTCTCATTACGCGACTGCCGGGTAAAGAGCTGCAGGCCACACCGGGTAAAAACAAAAGCCCCGATCTCCGGTAAAAGGTCAGGGCTTATCGATCCAACCGCATCTATTTTCAAGCGAAACATCCCACCCTTCTTGTGACGGTGGGTTGTTCGGTAGATGAGGAGATCTAATTTAAGTAATCTCTCAGATGCCTGGTTTTGGCCATGACACGCAGTTTCTGCTTGGCATGCTCCTCGATCTGTCGGATCCGCTCCCGCGAGAGCGTAAGTCGCTTGCCAACCTCTTTGAGGGTCATCGCATCTTCCTTCCCCAAACCGAAGCGCAGCTCCACAATGAGTCGCTCTCTGGATGTGAGGTTGCCAAGCATTCGCTCCACCTCTTCACGGAACGACCTCCGGATCAGTTCGTAGTCAACAGGAGGGATCTGCTTCGATGCGTATAACTCCATGCCAATCCGTTGTTCAAGGCTGATTTCATCGCTGAAAAAAGCCAGTTGACCAGCCCGGTGCAATGCCCCCTCCAGGTCGCTCGCGCTAAGGTCTAATTCCTCCGTCACCTCCGAGTCGGTCGGCTCAGCTTGCAACTGCTGGGAGAGATCGGCGCGGATGTCGTTCAGTTGCGATGCGAGGCGAGCCTTACGGAGCGGAAGTCTCACAGCCCCTCCGCCTGCGGCCAAGGCCTGCATGATCGCTTGCCGGATCCACCAGACTGCATAGGTAATAAACTTAACGTTATACTCCGGGGAGTAGCGGCGCGCGGCTTCGAGCATGCCGATATTGCCTTCGTTGATCAGGTCTGATAGCGACAGACCGCACCCGCGATAGCGGAGGGCTACCTTGACCACGAAACGGAGGTTGGCCTCCACCAGTTGATTCAAGGCCCCCTCATCCCCACGTTGAGCCGCCTTTCCCAGGAGAAGCTCATCCTCTTTCTTCAGGAGTGGAACCTGGGCAATCCGCTTCAGATAGGCGCCTAGAGCGTCGTCGGAGACCCCTTTGTAAAAATGCGCGAACGATCTTTTCGCCACCGTGTCTCACCTGCGCGTTAATCCAGCATCCACGTGCGTTATGAACAAGCCGGGCTGCTATGTTGCTAGAGCCTAACACAGTATTTTACGGATTGTCAAAGACAGGGAAGCGGCCGGAAGACCAGGACAACGTTAGCAAGGGAGGCGTTGGGGAAGGATCAAGCGGGGGATTCACCCCCGATCGCCGGCATCCTTCATGCCGACTACGACCCCAGATCCTCGTCCTGCGCCGAGGAGCCGGGACGCATCCCCATGATTCACGAAAATCTCCAGATAGTCCGTACTTCCAATGACGGCGCCAGGTGCGGCAGGGGCGACCTGGCCGTAATAGGCAACAACCGGAACCTCCTGTCCGGCAATACGAACGAAGAATGTCATCGGGAAATCTCCGGCCGCCAAATGTTCCAGGTCGGTACGGGTAACGTTCGTCACCAGGTTACCGAACCGATCAATATGGAGTATTTCCCCCTTGATCAACGAGGTTCCGGATAGCGTCGCGCGGGGGAGCGCCAAGCGGACATAGTCATCTATTGGTACTCCAAACTCGGCAGGCTTGGCCCCGAGCGACAGGTGGCCTGCCACCGGCGCAAAGACGTCGCGGCCGTGAAAGGTGGCGCTGACCGGATGGAGGAAATACCGGGTAGCAGTGATGGCTCTGACGCCCGACGATCCGGCCTTCTCTGCGAGCGGGGCCAGAAGTCCGTTGTCCGGACCAATGAACAGATGGTCGTCGCAGGTAACCAGGATTGGGCGGCGAGGCCCGCCGACCCCCGGATCAATCACCGCGACGTGGATCGTGCCTTGAGGGAAGTAGCGGTACGCCGTAATGAGAGCAAACGCCGCCTCGGAGGGCTCGTAGGCCTTGCCACCATGGCACAGATCGACGATCACCGCATGGGGGTTGATGCCGAGAATTACCCCTTTCATTATACCGACGAACGGATCGCTCAACCCGAAATCCGTCAGCAACGTGACGACCCGCCGTGCCTGATCCCCCATCTTACCCTCGGATCTTCATCAGGAGGCCGGTGGCCTCGGCAACGACCCTCCCATCCTCCCCCTCGGCCCAGGCCTTCATGTTGACAGTCCTGGCGCCATGATTCAGAATCTGCCCGTAGAAAATCAACCGCTCTCCGATAGCGGCTGGGCGCCTAAGCGTAATCTGGAGCTTGGTGGTGACGGCCATGATCTGTCGCAAGTAGGCGCCGTTGACCATCACCTCATCGAGAATGGTCGCAATAATACCCCCATGCAAGACGTCCTTCCAGCCCTGAAACCGCTTCGGTGGGGTAAACTCGGTCCGAATGCGATCATCACCGATCAGTTCGAATTCGAGTTGCAGACCGGCTCCATTCTGCTTGCCGCAGACAAAACACATATGATCGTCTTCGTAATCCATAGGTTCTTCTTGTGCTTTTCCGTTGACTTTTCAGCGTTGACCATCTACAAGTAGTGAGCGTAAGCAGCTTACTACATACCGTGCCGAAGTGGCGGAACTGGTAGACGCGCTGCGTTCAGGGCGCAGTGGGCGTATGCTCATCGGGGTTCGAGTCCCCGCTTCGGCACCACTAGACTTACGGAGTTGCAGACCTCGGATTAGCTGGGTTTTTCGTCTTTTACTCCTTCTCTCCGCAACCTATCGATCTCTCGTGTCTGGCCGCCGAATTCTCCTTAACGTAGCCTTCCTGCACAGCTCTTCGCAAGAAGATTTTCAAAAGACTGAGCAAGTGAGGATCTGTCATGACCGATAAGCTGATCAGGTCAGATGAGCAATGGAAACAGCGGCTCACGCCGGAGCAGTTTTACGTCTGTCGGCAGAAGGGGACTGAAAGACCGTTTTCTGGTGAATACTCCGACTGCAAAGTAGACGGGATCTACCGTTGCGTCAGCTGCGGTAATGAATTGTTTGGCTCCGAGACCAAGTTCGACTCGGGGACCGGGTGGCCTAGTTTTTGGGCGCCTCTGGCTCCTGAGCAGATCGAGACTGTGGAGGATGCCGATCTGTTGATACGGCGTACCGAGGTGCGGTGCAGCCGGTGCGACGCGCACCTGGGCCACGTCTTTGCTGACGGACCACCGCCGACACACCTCCGTTACTGTATCAATTCAGTCGCACTAACACTGGCAAAGAGCTCAGGCCAGTGAACGAAGTTTACTGGGGACGCTCGGCGACATCGTGGCTAGGGCCTATCGCCTACCCGAGGGCGCGCGATGAGCGCGGGTGATACCACCGTCCGTCCTGATTCAAAAGGATAGCGTGGGCTCAAGATCGGTCTATAATCGTCCGGGATCGAGATCGGGAAGGTAGCTAGTTCATACGCTCCAACGACAGTCCGCATCAAGCCGAGGCCAAAACCAGCAAGGAAGCCGGCTGGGATCCCAAGAAGGGGCCCTTGTTCTCGCGCCTCATAGCAGATCGTCTTCGGCCATTCGATAAACAGACCAAGGGTCAGATTGGCGACACCTCTCAGAGCCTTCTGGCCCGGCGAGGAGCTGGTCAGTTCCCCGGCAACGGCCTGGGTGGTGAGGGCCATCGACATCACAAGCGCAAGCAAAATACCCCGCAAGGTCATGTTCATTGGTGCCTCCAATAGGTTAGGGGAGCCGCCCTGCCGTCTCCGAAGCGCATTGCGCGGCTACCCCACGGATTGACAACGACGACGAGGGAAGGTAGACAAGTTACCGCCTACCTCCGCAGTTCCGGTTCTCTCGCAAGCCGCTTTCCCTTCACTCCTCACCTCGCACTCCGCACCAGACATGGGCGCAGCAAGCAGCGCCCCTACATTTCATACCCCAAATCGGCGCTCGCGTTGCTGAAAGCTTCGAATGGCCCGAAAGAAGTCGATCTTTCTGAAAACCGGCCAGTAGGCGTCACAAAAGTAATACTCGCTGTATGCGCTCTGCCAGAGCAGGAACCCGCTCAGCCGAACTTCACCGCTGGTCCGGATGATGAGATCAGGATCTGGCAGATCGTATGTATAGAGATACTTGCCAATCTCGTCGATGGAAATATCATCGATGATCTTCTCCAGTGGGACACTTTTCGCTGATTTGTCCCTGAGCATGGCCGCGATGGCATCCGCGATCTCCTGTCTCCCGCCATATCCCACTGCGACATTCAGGTAAAAGGCATCGTAGTCCCGCGTCGCCTCCTCAGCCTCGTGAATCGCCTTCACCGTGGACGGGGGGAGAAGTTCCATCTTGCCGATAGCTCTGATCCGCATCCGCTTTCGGTGCACCTTGGGATCCCTGGCAATGTCGCGCATCTTCTTCTCGATCAGCGCCAGGAGGTCGTCCACCTCCTCTTGGCTTCGGGATACGTTTTCAGTGGAAAAGATCCACACGGTCACCATCCTGATCTCAAGCTCTTCGCACCAGTTCAGGACCTCTTCCAGCTTCTCCGCTCCCATCCGGTGTCCTTCAAGGATGGTGGAATACCCGTACTCTCTGGCGTATCGCCGATTGCCATCAAGGATCAGACCGATGTGCCGGGGCAGCTCTCCGCCTCGAACTTCCTGAAACAGCCGCCCTTCGTACAGACGGTACAGTAACTGCTTGAACATCCCGTATCGTTCCTTCCTCTTCATCGAGGGACTTATGGCTCCGAGAAATTGAAGGGGGAGGGCGTGATCACGCTTAGCAAAAGTAGTAGCGATGCGAAGCCCACCAGCCTTCTGCGTTTATCCAGCGGGGTCACATCGTTCAGGGGAGGAGGATGCTTCAGGCCCAGAATCAGGGAGAGGGATGCCCAGAACAGCCACCCTGGCCAGTACAGGGTCCCCATGCCGACCAGCACGATCAGGGCGAAGATTGCCACCTTCCGGTGATGCTTACCTACCAGCGCATACGCGATGTGGCCACCATCCAGTTGACCGATCGGGAGCAGATTCAGCGCTGTCACGAGCAGACCGATCCAGCCGGCGAAAGCCACCGGGTGCAACAGTACGTCGCCTCCTTGGGGTATCGGTCCCAGCGTCAACCACTGCAGGAGCGAAAACATGAGCGGTATCCCAAGGGCGATGCCAACATGTCCCGCTGAGTCTGTGAGTATCAGTTCCGACCAGCGCAGTCCCACGACGATGGCAGGGAGTGCCACGCAAAGCCCTGCAAGCGGTCCTGCGATTCCGACGTCGAAGAGCGCCCTGCGATCAGTAACCGGCGACTTCATCCTGATGAACGCCCCGAAGGTCCCGAGCCCAACCGGGGCAGGGATAAAATAGGGGAGCGTGACAGTGATGCCATACCGTCGAGCGGTAAAGTAGTGTCCGAGCTCATGGACACCAAGGATTGAAAGGAGCGTGATTGCGAAGGGAAGTCCTTGCACCACCGACCAAGGATTCGTCAAGGGATGGGCGCCGCGGTTGGTGGCACCCACGAACACAGTGGTGACGAGGGTAGCCAGCAGGAGCAGGATGTTCAGCCACGGGCCTGAACGAAACTGACGTTTTGAGGGCATTACCCGGAGGATCGTCAGGTCTTCCTCGCTTTGAAGCAGCGGGTAGTAGCCGTGGGGGACAAGTCGTTCCGTCAGCTCAGCTACAGCCTTATCGGGATCGACCAGCAATGTTCCTTTGAAACGAATCGTCCCGTCAAGCAGGTGCGACTCAGTGATCGCAAAGACACCCGCCATCTCCCGTTCAAGAAAAAAGAGGGCGTCCTCTTCCGGGTTCAGCCAGCTTGCCATATCTTGTTTATACCACGGACCCTGTGAGCCGTCAAAACCTTCTGCCGTCTCTCCGCAAGAGCCTAATTCCACGTAACGGCAGGCGCTTCGACACGTATCCGGATAGTGACGCTCATCGATCCCCAAGGCCTCCACGGCTGACATGGTAGTAAAAGGCCGCTCGGATATTCAGCCGTTCAAAGTGCATCCGCTCAGGGAAGGGGCTGAAGGGGGTGGCTTGTCGTATTGCCCGAATCGCCTCGTTATCCAGTGGGGCGATACCAGAAGTCTGCGTGAGCTGCAAGTCGCTCAAGTGGCCATCGCGGGTGATCCCAAAGGTCACCACGAGATTTCCGGTCAGGCCTCGCGCCCCCGGAGGGTAACCCCACACACCCTCGATTCGCTTTTTTACCCCAAGCAGATAGGGCGCAAACCGGGAATCCTGGCTGTCCAATGAGACGGTTGGCCCAGTAGTAGAATCGGCATCGCCTTCCTCCATCGTATCAGCCGCCTGGTCAGGGTACTGCTTGGCATCGAGGCTTTTCCAAAGCATGGCTAGTTGACCCCGGAGATCGGATGGGTGGGTCGATCCACCGACACTCTCGCCCTCAAGCGGCTCTACTTGAGCCACCTTCGGGCTTGGGGAGACGGCTAGCCCAGGCGACGACTGCAGCGGGGTCGGCACCCAAGGGGTGAGCGCGGCACGATGAGCAGAAGGGGCGTCGGATCTCGCTATCGCCGCCGATGCGGGTGGATGAGCCAAGCTTGCTGTGGGGAGGGGGGCCGATTTTACGCTCGGGCGACTTACACGTTTCGGCGTTCTCAACGGACCCACCTTTTTCGCAGACCGTTGCGTACGCGCAGCGGACTTCTCCGGAATCATGTGGTTACGCGTAGGCGGGACCCGCGTCCGAACAGATCGATTGAGAATCCGGACCTGGAGCGGCCGATCCGCAGGTAGCCGGGCAAAAAGCTGCATTGCGCTGAGCAGGCCGGCAAAAATTAGATGGGCTAGCAGCGAAAAGACGATGAAGTTGCGGATCTGCGGATGCTCAGCAGACATCATTCGCGACCAGAAATCTTGAACCTTGACTCTTAGCACTGCAAGCTACAATAGTCTGCGGCCACTAAATTTGTCAAGGATTGATCGTCTCTGCGGAGGCGTCTTCGCGGGCGAAGAAGAGGTCGAGTTTGTCTGGCAAGAGGGTCACCCATGGAATACTGCGCTTGGGATGCTGCTCTACAAGTACGGACACGCCAAAGACCTCCTGGATTATATCTGGCTGAATGACTTCGTCCGGGGGGCCATCCGCAACGATGCGACCCGATGATAGAAGAACCAGACGGTCGAAATAGAGCGAAGACAGGTTCAGATCGTGCATGGATGAGATAACCGTCAGACCGTACTTCACGTTGAGACCCCTGATCAGCGAGAGGATCCGGAGCTGATGGCTAAGATCGAGAGAACGAGTTGGTTCGTCGAGCAGCAGTAGGCGCGGCTTTTGTGCCAGCGCCATCGCCAGGATGACCCGCTGGCGTTCCCCTCCAGAGAGCTCGTTGTACGAACGGCCCGCGGAAGGTAGGAGATCGGTGGAGGTCATCGCCTCCTGTATTGCCTCCAGGTCCTCGCAAGTAGGACCCCGGTAGCGATGTAGATACGGTGTACGTCCAAGCAGCACCACATCCCTCACTGTGAGGGCGTAGGGTAGCAATAGCTCCTGGGGAACCATAGCGATTGCCCGCGCCAGCTCTGCCCGACTCATCCTCTCCAGGGGGTTACCCTCGAAGGAGACCTCCCCTTCCCTTGGGTGTAACAGGCCTAGCATCAACTTCAGGAGGGTCGTCTTTCCCGAGCCATTCGGGCCCAGGATCGCCACTCGCTCGCCCCGTTCAATGAACAGTTCGATCCTCGCAAGCCCGAAGCCGCTCGGATAAGTAAAATGAACGGCTTGGAGACGGATCCCTGGTCTCATCGCCACCCCGTCTCTCGCCCGTTGCGCCGAAGCAAGAAGAGGAAAAGCGGACCACCGAGCAGCGCTGTAAAGATCCCTACGGGAAGCTCTGTCGGGGCGGCAATAGAGCGTGCCGCCGTATCCGCCAACACCAGAATGGCCGCACCGGCCAAGGCGGACGCCGGCAGGAGCCGTCGGTGGTCGGGCCCAATCAGGAGGCGCAGAATGTGCGGGACGGCAAGCCCCAGGAACCCGATCAGACCACTGATGCTGACTGCGGCACCCGTCAGCAGTGCCCCAAGCGCGATGATCCTTCTGAACTCCCGATTCAGATCTACTCCCAGGGCTTGCGCCCCCTCCTCGCCAACCGTCAGGGCATTGAGTGGGACCGCAAACCCATACGCCACGACAATCCCTACGACAATGATCGGCCCCGTCGCCAACAGTTGTCGCGGATCATTCACCGCGATCCCACCCATGAGCCAGGTGAAGATGTGACGAAGTCGAAACTCGCTCCCCTCGAAGAGCAAGATGCTCAAGGAGCCCAAATAGCCGAGAACCGCGTTGACAACCACGCCCGCGAGCAGCAGGGTCGCCGGCGAGTTGCGCCCATCCACCCGTGCAAGTCGGTAGACCAGTTGTACCGCCAGCAGGCCGCCGACGAAGGCCGAGAGCGCCACCGATCCAAAGCCGAGGACGGAGGCCGTGGGTAGGACAAGGATGGCCACCGTCGCCGCAAGGCCTGCACCAGCCGACGTACCAATGATATACGGATCGGCAAGCGGGTTGCGAAGTAACCCCTGAAACAGGACGCCGGCAGTCGCCAGCGCCGCGCCCACCAGCGCCCCGCCCAGGACTCTGGGCAGCCTGAGTTCCAGCAGGATCGTCTCGTCCGCCGCCTGCCAGGTCACCGGGCCGACCGGAATGCCCACCGATCGAAGGAGGATCTTGAGAATGGTCATGGGCGACAACGCGACCGCGCCCTGCATGACACCAATGAGCAGCGCCAACAGGAGTAAGGCTGACAAGGCAACATAGATGCGGGGTGCGAAATCCCCCCACCCCCCCTTTATAAAAGGGGGGCACGGGGGGATTTGGGGTGCGAGGTGCAGGCTCCGCCTCATCGAAATCGATCCGGGTGGAGCAGTCCAGCCAACAGCTCGAGGCCCTCAACGATCCTGGGTCCAGGACGACTGATCGCGTTCGAATCGATCGCAGCAATCGCTCCCAGACGCACCGCCCGCAGGTGACTCCATCCTGAGCGGCTGGCTACGAGCTCCGGGGTCTGCGGGTTGATCGGCGCGCTGGCGTCGCTCAGGATGATCAGATCGGGGTCGGCTCTGATCAGTTCCTCCAGGCTGAACTGAGGCCAAGCCGTTCGCGAGCGCGCAGCGACGTTTGCCCCACCTGCGAGTTGAACGAGGACATCGATGAATGAACCAGGACCGGCCGTGAAAGGGCGGCTCGGGTCGCTGCCATCAAACTCGATGAAGACCTTGGGCCTGGGGGCGTCCCGCACCTTCGCCACGACGGCGGCTACACGCTGCCGCATGGCGCGAACCAGACCCTCGGCTCGTCTCTCGGCGTTCACGATCCGCCCGATTAGGAGGATGTTACGGTAGATGTCGTCGAGCGTCCGTGGCGCAAAGACCATCACCCTGATCCCCTGTCGATCGAGCGACAAAAGCGGCTCGGCGCCCCCATAGGTCGAAAGAATCAGATCCGGACCGAAGCTCACAATCTGCTCCAGGCTGGGATTAAAAGGAGCCACTCGAGGCTTGGCTTTTGCGGCGGTCGGAAAGTCGCTCCACCGGTCCACGGCCACAATTCGGTCTTCAGCGCCCAGGGCGAACAAGATCTCGGTATTACTCGGCGTTAAGCTCATGATCCGCTTGGGCGGCCCGTCCAGTGTGACGGACCGCCCTGTATCATCTACAACAGTAAGGGGAGACGCGTCGGCCGAAGCCCACACCGCGATTATCAAGATGAATGACAGCAGGCATCCTCGGGACCTCATAGGCTGCCCTTAAAACCTAGCAGAAAGGTAATCCGCGGGGCAGAGAAACCGAAGGTCTCCTGAAACCCCTCATCAAAGAGGTTCTGGACCTTTCCGAAGAGTGACACCTCCCTCAGGTGGAGGCGATCCTTGAGCAGGAGGTAGGCGAAGGCAACATCGACGATGGTGTAGCCGGGGAGCGTCACCCGTGGCGAGGGGAAAGTACGAAAGTCGAGGTCCTCCTGAGCGCCGACAAAGGTCGCCGTCAGGTTGGTGTGGAGCTGCTCCCAGACATGGTCGATAGAAAGCGATCCCCTGTGCTTCGGTCGCCGGATCAGCGGTGCGCCGACCGGTAGTTCAGTCCCTCCAACGCCGCCATTGTCGAGAACCTTACTCTCCAAGAATGTGTAGGTGCCGCCCACGGTCAGGCCGAACCCTGGATGCACCCTGGCGGCGGCCTCGATCCCTTTTGCCCTGGCCGACTGGACATTCCGGAAGCTCGGCGATCCACCAACAAAAGCGATCAGGTCGGTGAACCGATTGTGAAAGTAGGTAGCATTCAACTCGACCAGGCCCTTGAGCAGCGGCTGGTCGAATCCGACCTCCCAGCTCTTTGATCGCTCTGGGCTCAAATTGGGATTGCCGATGACAAACTGACTCCCGATCCCGAAGTTCTGGATGAAGGTTGGCGCTTTGATCCCCTTGCCGTAGCCGGCCCTGAGCTTAGTCCCGAGGAATGGGAGGATGTAGGCTCCCGACACGCGGGGGGTCACCTCAGTCCCGAATGTGCTGTTCCCATCGACCCGAAATCCCGCCGTGAGAAAGAGCTGCTTCTTCCAGTCGAATTGGCCCTGGAGATAGCCGGCCTTATTATCTCTGCTTGCCTCATTCGCGCTTGAAAACGGAAAATCGGTCTCTGTGGCGGCAGCGCGCTGTTCGAACTCCTCCCGCTCAAAGGCGAAGCCGGCGGTAAAGAGACTGGAGACATCAAAAACGGTCGGGGCAGTCAGGTTCCAGAAGTAGTCCGCAGATACGCGGCGTTCCTCGTTGGTGCTGTGGAAGGCGGAAAAATCAATGAGCTGCCCTGTGCGAGGATCTACCGGGTCGAATGGATCGTCAAAGGCCGACTGATGGCGGTAGAAGCCGACCTGCACCGTCTGCTGCCACCAGGGCGTCAGCGTGTGACTGGCCTTACCGCTAACGAGTAGCCGCTTCTGATCGGAGGACTGTCTCGGATCAAGCGGGCCGAAGAGGTTGCCGGCATCGCCGGTGGGAAACTCGAAGAGACTGTCGGTGAACCGGACGACAAGGTTGAGGTCCAGCGCCTTCTCTACGGCGTAGTCCACGCGACCGCTGACGGTTGTTTCACGAAAGTCGTTGTTGGTGCGTAGGCTCCCGTCGGTGTCGGTCCTGCCTACGTTCAACGAGTAGCCGACTCTTCCGCTACCACCAGCCAGACTCAACTTCTCTTCAAAGGTCTTCAGATTCCCGCCCGCGAACGAGGCCTCGACTCGCGGGGCCCCCTTCCCTCGCTTGGTGAAGATCTGGATCACCGATCCCATAGCATCGGAACCGTACAGCGCGCTGTGCGGCCCCCGGACGATCTCGATCCGCTCGATATTGTCAGTGCTCAGGTCGCTGAAGTCAAAGAAGCCGCCGGCATCGTTCACCTTGACCCCGTCGATCAGAACGAGGTTGAAGCGGGATTCGCCACCCCTCGGAAAGACCGAGACGGTGCCGCCGCGACTCCCTATCTGTGTAACACTCAACCCCGGCACATCCCGGAGAAGGTCTGAAACCTGAGTGACCTGACGAGTTTCGATCTCCTCTTTCGTGATGACCGTTACAGATGCAGTGATTTGCGTTACGGGAACTTCGGTTTTAGTCGCCGTCACTACGACCGGCCCAAGCTCTACCGGTTCTTCAGGAGTGAGTCTGAGCATCTGCCCTGACGCGCTCCCCAGTCCGCAAGCCCACAGAACTGCCACCCACAACCACCTCTTGACCAAACTACTCCAGCATTTCATCATTCGCCCCCTTATCCGCGAAGGTGGTGCGTTCTCGTCCTCCCCTGGACAGGTCTCCTGACTCGTGGATCGTTATCGACCCTGCGCCTTCCCATCCAACCAGTTTTGAGTTTCTAGTTTTGAGTCTTCAGTTTCGGGTCCTAGAACTCGAAACTCAAAACTCGCAACTCGAAACCATTACTTTGGACAGTGGCATTGTGCAGAGTGACTCCCCACTCACAGTGGCGGGACCGTGCTGGCTTTACCCTGTCGCAGCATATGGCAGGACACACCAGCTTCCCTTACATCCAGGGGCGCCCAGTTCGACTTATCACATTGAACTACCCGTATTGGCCTCTCTCACCCCCTTTCAAGCTTGTTACCCATTCCACTGCAGCAAAGATCCGGCTCACATCTGCTCCGTAACAAAAATCTCCCAATCCTCGGAGGAAGACTTGACCACTACCGTCCATCTCCGAGCCCTGCGACAACGAGAAAGACGATTTCTGACAACTCGATCGTGGCGCCGTAGACGTCACCCGTGAGACCGCCGAGGCGACGCTTCAGCCACAGACCCATCCCCAGGGCAACGGCGAGTGCGGAAACTCCCGGTACGATGACACGCACGCCCGTCCAGGCTACCAAGGCCGACGTCAGGCACGTCGCCATAGCAAAATGGAGTGGGCGCCCGTGCCAGTGAAAGAGCCTCCCCAGGCCTTCGACCCGCGCGTACGGGAAGAAGATTACCAGTGGAATCACCGCCCATCGTGCCAGAATGGGAAAGGCGAACAGTTCCCATACGGCGTCATGCCGGAGCACCATCATGACGGTGAACACCTTCGCGATCAAAAACAGGCAGAGGACCGTAGCTCCATGGGCTCCGATGCGGCTGTCTCTCATGATTGCGAGCATGCGCAGGCGATCCCCACGTCCCCCGCCAAGAGCGTCCGATACGTCGGCCAACCCGTCCAGGTGAAGGCCGCCCGTAAGCGCCGCAAGGAGCGCAACGAGGCCAACTGCCACCAGGTCTGAGGACAGATAGCCGCGCAGGAGCCGCTCCGTTCCGACAAGCGCGAGTCCCAGCGCCATCCCGACGATGGGAAACCACGATAGCGAACGACCTAAGTCGGCCTCTTCGACCAGCGCATTCTTCACCGGCAGTCGTGTCAAGAAACCGAAGGCGATGGCGAGCGATCGAAGCATTTTCATCACGGCGAAGATGAACGCAGGCGAGCGAGACGCCAGGGCAACTCGCAGTCGATGGGCGCTCAAACCGTAGCGTCCAACCGGTTCTACTCACCCTGCCTCGGCGGAAGAAACGGCAGAGCGCTGTGATCAGAAGACTCTTCCCCACGGACGATGCTGTGCCTTAGCCCATAATCATGGGCGCCAGCAGCGGTCTAGCTCCTGACGGAGAGCGCCCATGAGATGATCATGCGCGAACATGGCGAGGGATGGCTCCATCGCTGCTTGCTACACAACTAGGCGCCACTATCGCTCACCCCCGCCGAGGTGAATGTCGCCATCTCGCGAAGGATGCACAGCGCTGCCTCGACGAGATTCATGGCTAGTACCGCGCCGGTGCCTTCGCCTAAACGCAGATTCAGATCGAACAGGGGCGTGGTGCCGAGTGCTTGGAGCACGAGCCGGTGTCCAACCTCCGCAGAGCGGTGCGAGGCAATGAGGTGCTCTGCCGTAACCGGCGCGATTCGCGTCGCGGCGAGCGCCGCGGTGCCGCAGATGAATCCATCGACCACTATTGCAATCCCGGACGCCGCTCCACCCAAGATTACGCCGGCGAGCCCGGCGATCTCGAATCCCCCTACCTTGGCCAGGGCATCGACGCCATCCTGTGGATCAGGCCGGTTGACCGAGAGCCCTCGCCGAATGACGTCAACCTTCCGCTTGAGGGCCACATCGTCAATGCCGGTGCCTCGTCCTGCGACGTCCTCCGGAGGCGCTCCTGTGAACACCGCGGCCAGGGCGCTCGCGGCGGTCGTGTTGCCAATGCCCATATCGCCGATGCCCAGGAGGGTCACCCCATCCCGCACCAGCTCCTCAGCGATCTGAATGCCAACTTCGACGGCCGCGATGGCTTCTTCTCGCGTCATCGCGGGCCCTTTTGTGAAGTTGTGCGTGCCGGACCCGATTCGGTGCGCCCGGATCTCCGGTGCCGCGGAGAGCGGCGCCTTCACGCCCATGTCCACGACTACGACCCGGGCACCGGCATGTCGCGCCAACACGTTGATCGCCGCGCCGCCACGCGCGAAGTTGAGCAGCATCTGGCCGGTGACCTCTTGCGGATAGGCGCTGACGCCCTCCTCGGCCACGCCGTGGTCAGCCCCCATAACTACGATGGCCTTCTGGGGAGGATCAGGCGCGTTCGTGCCGCGAATCGCCGCCACTTGGCAGGCAAGGTCCTCGAGCCGACCGAGACTCCTCCGCGGTTTGGTCTTGATGTCTAGTAGTCGTTGCGTTGCTTCTGCAATGCGATGGTCGGGCTCTCTGATACGGGAACAGATCTCGGTCAACTTGCTCATAATGCGCTTTCCAGGATTCGAACCGACACGGGCTCGGGTCGGATGCGCAGGACCGACCCGAGGATCGCCAGATAGACCTCATCTGCGACGCCAGCGAGTCGTTGGTGGGCGCGGCCCGCAACGTCCCGGAAGGCCCTTCCGAGCGGCGTCTCGGGCACCACGCCCATCCCCACCTCGTTCGTCACGATGACGGCGTGAAACGCCCGCCGTTCCAGGACGCCGACAAGGGTTTGCACCTGCTCCAAGATCCTCGTCTCCGACTCGTCCCGGAGAAGCAAGTTCGAAAGCCACAGGGTCAGGCAGTCGATCACGACGACGTCGATATCGCAAAGATCGAGCAACCTCTCAGCCAGAGCGAGTGGTTCCTCGACGGTCCGAAAGTCGGCACCGCGTGTGCGGGCATGGTCCGCGATTCTCTCCTTCATCTCCTCATCCATGGCCTGCGCGGTCGCGACGAACGCGCGCCGCGCGCCGAGGCGCCGTGCCAGCGAGAGGGCGAAGGCGCTCTTGCCAGACCGCGCTCCTCCCCCGATCAATACGATCCTGGTTTCGTCGCTCATCTGCCGACCCCTCGCGTACGTGTCCATGTCTTCACACTCTGGGTGGTCGCCTCTCCGACCACCCTCCCGATGAGATGGCCGAGAACCGTCTGCTTCCCGGCATAGCGTGTGGGAACGCCGTGCTCAGGCGCAGCCCCGAAGCGGACTCCGCTCACCGCGCACCTCAGCAACGCGGGCGGTTGCAGCAAACGAGCGCTGATCATGACGGCTCCCCCGCGACCAGCGACTGAACGACTGCAAGCGACTCCTCAAAATCAGCCTCACGAAAGACTTCGAGCGTAAGCACACCACGGTACGACACGCTCAGCAGGGTATCGACGACCCAGCGAGCACTCTCGTGCGGGTAGTGCTTGAGCGAGCGGTGATCTCGCCCCGATGGGTCCACGCCGTGCCACTGGATCACCCGCGTACGGTGTAGGTTTAGGAGAAGCAGATCTCGCTCTGGACGCTCGTCGCGGTGAAGGTGCCCGAGATCAATCGCCACAGAGAGGCCAAGGTCGTTGACGACCGGCTCGATGTGTGAGAAATTGTAGTCGAGCGTTTCAATGCACAAGTCTGCCGGAGAAACCCCTCTGTCCAAAATGGCCTCGAGCGACCCCGCCGCGCGGCGACGCCAGGCCGGAAGATCCGTTGGCACCCGATCGTGCTCGCAGTCGCCCAAGTAGACGTGCACGATATAGGCGTGGGGCCGGAGCGGCCTTGCCAGCTCGATCGCGCGGCAGACCTGTTCGATGGCCGTCTGACGCTGCGAATTGCTGTCGCTCGCCAGACTGACGTTGAGAGGCGTGTGTACTGTATAGGTCAGATCGGCTCGCCCCTTCCACTCAACGAGCGCGCGCAGTTCCGCTTCGTCCGGAAGGCCTGATTCGAGTTCGAACAAGAGAATCTCGATGTCGTCGACCCGACCGGCCAGCCGCTCGACGTTTGGAAGCCATCGGGCTGGGTAGATAAACGAAGTGGCGCCGATGCGAAAAGGTACGTTCACCGCGTCCTCCTCGCGTAGACGGTGCACGCGTGAACGAACCCCTGGGCCGCAAGAGGGTTTGACGCCCAGTGGGCGTGCACATACGAAGCAAGTGTGTTGCCGATACGATAGCCTTCTCGGAGCACCTCGCCTCCGCGGCGGCGACGAACGGTGTAGACGCACTCGGCCTCCGCCTGGAGTCGAAAGTCCGAGTAGCGAAATTGGTGTCCGCGGAAGCGCAGACCTGGTTGGCCGAGCATCGTCACGTCCTGCGTTTCCACCTCTACGTATCCGAGAGCCTGCAGGCGATCTCGCATCTCAGCTTCACCTGGGACGAGGCCGACCATGACGGTCGTCTTTCCGACGCTGCTGGACGTGCCTGCGATGACGAGACGCGGAACCATCAATAGTCGATCCCCGGCTGAGCCTTGAGGCCACGTTCGAACGGGTGTTTCACCGACTTCATTTCCGTCACGAGGTCGGCCAGTACACAGAGGTCCTCCTGCGCATTGCGCCCCGTGACAACCACGTGCACATGGGCCGGACGCGCGCGAAGAGTCGCTAGGACGTCCGCCAACTCAATGAAGCCGTAGTTGATCGCGTACGTAATCTCATCGAGGACCACCACGGCCTGTTCGCCGCTCGCAATGAGCTCCTTCGCCTTGGCCCAGGCCTCCACGGCCGCGCTTCGGTCCCATGTGAGATCATCGCTCTCCCAGGTGAATCCGTGCCCCATTACGAGGAACGTGAGCCCGGGGAGTGTCTCGGCTAACACCCGCTCACCGGTCTTCCACTTGCCCTTGATAAACTGGACCACGGCCACCCGAAAGCCGTGCCCGAGCGCCCGAAAGACGATACCCAGGGCCGCTGTCGTCTTCCCTTTGCCCTGCCCTGTGTAGACCAGCAGCAGCCCTTTCCGCAATGGCTCCACCTTTCCGGACCGCTCGTCGTCAGTGGAATGCGCCCTCGGCGGAGTCTGCGGACGCACATCTTCGCTCGCGCGCTCACCGTTAATCCGGCTCGTCTCAAGTGCGCGGAGCAGGTCGGGTCGTGGCCGCGCGGCCCAGCGGTCATGAAAGACTACCTCTTGGAGCGGAAGCCGCGGCAACCAGCCCATGGTCTCGAGCATGGGCCGCTCCGGAAAGCTCTCGACGAAACCGACGCACAGGTAGGCGACGGGAATGATCCGGTCCGGGATTCCCAGGATCGTGCGGAGAGCGCCGGGATCGAGGATACTCACCCACCCGACGCCGAGACCTTCTGCGCGTGCGGCAAGCCAGAGGTTCTGGACGGCGCAGCAGGTGCTATAAACCGCGGTTTCCGGAATCGTGTTCCGCCCGATCACTGCCGGCCCAAAGCGCTCCTGGTCGCACGTAACGCATAGGTTGATGGGCGCGTCGAGGATCCCTTCCAGCTTGAAGGAGAGATACTCCTCCCGGTGCTCCTTCTCAAACATTTCAGCGGCGCGCAGCCGCTCCGCCTCGACATGTGCACGAACCTGCCTGCGGACCTCACGATCCTCAACAACAAGAAAGTTCCACGGTTGCGAGAATCCGACTGAGCCGGACTGATGTGCCGCCAAGAGGATACGAGCAAGGGTCTCGGCCGGAATGGAATCGGGGAGAAAGGACCGCATATCGCGGCGGCGCGTGATCGCCTCATAGAGGGCTCGGCGCGACGCTTCAGGAAAGGCATGATCCGTCATAGGGTCCCCCCCATCGAAACAGCAGATGAATCTCTTTATCTATCGGGACCGGTGGAGTTGAGTTCATGATCCCTTAACAAAAAACCCCAATCCTCGGAGGAGGATTGGGGTTTTCTTTCCCAAACCGGACGGTAAACCTACGCCGCGATCAACCCGGTACGCGACAAGGCCGCCCTTCCCCTCGGAAGGTCATCAGCACCTCGGGGCTGGGCAGGTTCCTGGCTCGCGGCTTACCTTAGATATCAACGCCGCTTACAGTTGCGGGGCAGCAACGGCCTGGCCCTCCACGATCCGGGTGTAGGGCTTCACCGTTTTCCCTATTTCCGCCATCGGCGGACCCAGCGCCATCCTAACTCTGGCAGGACGTGGTCTTTCTATCCTGCCAACACGGCAGTGTCAAGAAAATAAAAGGCACCCCGCTGGTTGCGGGGTGCCTTTTGGCACGTGTTCGAACACGAACAGCACGCAGTGGCTACTTCTTCACTGGGGCTGCGACAGGAGCAGCAGCTGGGGCTGGTACAGCAACTGGTGCAGCCGGGGCCTCTTCCGCCTTCTTGGCCGCCTTCTTGGGCTTCTTCGGCTTCACTTCCTTCTCGCCAGCGGCAGCCGCTGGGGCCGCCTTCTCGACAGCCGGCGCCGTGGGGGCCGCAACCTTCTTCTCGTCAGCAAAGCTGAGACCAGCCACGGAGACGCTGAAGAATGCAGTCATCACTACGATACCCAATTTCTTCATCATCGCTTTCAATCACCTCCTTTCTAGTTTTGACATCATATCTTCAGAAGAGCGGCTACTTCTTCACTGGGGCTGCGGCAGGCGCAGCAGCCGGGGCTGGTACAGCCGCTGGGGCTGCCACTGGAGCCTCCACCTTCGGTCCCGCCTTCTTGGCCTTCTTAGGCGGCTCCTTCTTCATCTCCTTGCCAGCGCAAGGGTTGGCTGGAGCACCGGTCGCCGCAGCCGGGGCCTCATGCTTCTTCGCCTCGTCAGCAAAGCTGAGACCAGCCACGGAGACGCTGAAGAATGCAGTCATCACTACGATACCCAATTTCTTCATCATCGCTTCGAATCACCCCCTTCCTGGTTTTGACATCACATCAATGCTTTGGCTCGTTGGTTACAGTATGATTCTTATCGTCTGCAGGAGCAGTGCCAAAATGCGAATTCCAACAAAAATGATTCTCCTCAATAGATCTCACGAGTTAGTAGCCATCCCTGCCATAGCCAGGCGTGGAAGGAAGGGCCATACCCTTCTGTTCACCCGTTTTGGGACGTGGTCTATCCCAATTGGGGTAGATCCTATTGACGAGACCTAACGGGAAAAGAGGTGACGAACCCAGCGCCAGAGAGCGAACTCACCTTGGGAGCATAAGGAAACTGCATAACGGTCAATGCTAATGGGTTGGGAGGCGTGACCTGTGTCTGTCGGAGGTAGAGAAGGGGTCCTAAAGAAAGAGGTTCTTCCGGCTGTTACGTGGGGCCTTCGGTATTGACGTGAGTAGGCAGGGGGTAACGGATACTTCAACGAAGCTCAGTACGAGCTCCGCCGAAGGAGCAGGGACCCACTGAGATGAGAAGAGCCGCTCCGAGAGGTGCAGAAGTGACGCCTGCCTACCACACCAAGAAGCGCATTCAGGATATCGTTTACCTATACAAGACCCGGAAGAGTTGGCAGTAACCATTCAGTAAAAGGGGGGAAATCATTAAATAAAATGTGGTATTTTTACAAAATCCCCCTTAATCCCCCTTTTTAAAAGGGGGAAACAGTTAGTCCCCCTCTTTGGAAAAGAGGGGTTAGAGCCTGCCCCGGCATATATTAAGCCTGGGGGAGATTTTCTACCCGTAACTGAATGGTTACATTTGGCAGTAGTGACAGCCGCTTCACGTTATAATGCGTGAGGGTTGAGAGTAGACGATTACTTCGCGATGGCCCGCTGTCTCCCTTGCAGATAGAAATTCCGCACCGCACTGTACAAGTCAACGGTAGACTCTTCAACGCTATCGAATGTTTCCAGGTTCTGCGACCGGGCATTGACGACTTCCCCGGTTCCCCTTCCGGCCAATGCGGCGAACGGGATGAGGTAATTCAGTGGGTCCAGGGCCGCGTCCGCCGCAAAGCCGAAGGCGTCACGGGCCGTTAGCGGCGGCAAGAAGGGCAAGATTAAATAGGGACCTGGGCCTACTCCCCAGATACCCAGCGTTTGGCCCGTATCCGCGTCGCTCTTTTCAAGCCCCACCTTCTTCGCGACATCGAAGAGGCCGACGACACCCACCGTTGTGTTGATGCCGAAGCGAGCCACTTCGGTGCCGGCCCCCTTGAATTTGGCCTGTAGCAGGTTATTGACGACACGGCGAGGCATGGCGATGTTATCGAAGACGTTACCGAGACTTTCCTGCACAGGGTCCGGCAGATAATCCCACGCCTTCGACACGGGTTTCAGGACGTACCGATCAAATACTTTATGGTTGAAGTCGAAGATCTTTTCGTTATAAGGCTCCCAGGGGTCGTATTCTTCGATTTGCTCTGTCTCCAGCAGTACTGCGCCTTCCACTTGTCGGGAAGCACCTTCACCGGTCGATTGCGGATCCCCCGCCATTGCGCTCGACGCGCCGACAAATCCTACGATTGTCACTGCAACGGCCAATTCACCCACCCACGATAATGATCTCCTGGCCCAGTGTCCCACCCTTTCTCTCCTTTCCTTGGTCAAAGCCGATGTTCGCGATCTCGTATCGGCGCCCCTTCCCAATTGCCACGCCTTCGCCGCTCCTCAAAAGGCTACCATCTTTACCACGAATTCTCTTTCCTGTCGCGCAAATATTTGCAAATCGTGTAACCCATACTATACCTGCAAGCCTTTCCTGCTCACCCATTAGATAGGTTATTTGTAACCACTCAGGTGTTTAGACTGAAGGCTGAAGGTTCTAATTATCTCGCAAGGCACGAATCGAGCCATTCAAGACCTTTTCTGAGTTTTCTTTGATCACGCATGACTTACCCCTAAAAGCCTTCAGCCTTCAGCCTATCTACCTGAGTAGTTACCGTTATTTCCTGTAGCTGATACGATAAATTACATCTGCCTTATCATCCGAAACCAGCATCGCGCCATCCGGCATGACAAGCAGGTCCACAGGACGTCCCCACGCGTGACCGCCTTGGAGCCACCCTTCGGCAAAGACTTTGTACGAGAGCGCGCGATGGTTTTCAAGTCGTGCAAGGGTCACACGATACCCGATCGGCACGCTCCGATTCCACGATCCGTGTTCCGCAATGAACAGGTGATTTCGAAACTCGTCTGGAAACATCGTTTCCGTATAAAAGCGCACGCCTAGCGCTGCCACGTGGGGCCCTAGTTCTATTGCAGGTGGGGTGAACTCCTCACACTTCCGCCCCTTCCCGAACCCGGGATCGGGAAGAGTTCGCCCATGACAATAGGGAAAGCCAAAATGCAGCCCTGGACGCGGCGCATGATTCAGCTCGTCCGGCGGCAGATCGTCGCCCATCCAGTCTCGCCCGTTATCCGTAAACCAGAGCTCACGCGTCTTCGGATGCCAATCGAACCCAACCGTATTGCGGACGCCCCGCGCGAAAATCTCCAATTGGGCCCCGTCCGACTGCATCCTCATGATCGAGGCATAGCGCTCATCTTTGCGCTCACAGACATTACACGGGGCGCCTACTGGGATGTACAGCCACCCATCTGGGGCAAAGCGGATGAACTTCCAGCCATGATGGCGCTCTCGGGGGAAGCGCTCACTAAGCGCCACAGGCTCAGGCGGGTCTTTCAGGTGGGTCTCGATATTGTCGTACCTCAGAATACGGTCCACTTCGGCCACGTAGAGTGCGCCATTGTGGAAAGCGACGCCATTCGGCATGTTGAGTTCTCGCGCGACCGTAACGACCTCATCCGCCTTGCCGTCCTGGTTGCGATCGACGATAGCATAGACATTCCCTGCCGTGAGGGTCCCAACAAACAGCGTGCCGTTTGGGCTGAGGACCATTGAGCGGGCGTTGGGGACAGGACTCGCATAGATGCCGATCTCAAACCCTGTCGGCAGTCTGATCTGATGGAGCGGCAACTCCTGTGTGCTGTTTGCTCCGCCGCAAGACACCGATCCTGTCAGCAACACGAGTAAGGACAGACCAAGTCGAAGGCCGCGCATCAGGGGATCAGCAGGACCTTCCCTTTGGTCTTGCGCTCTTCAAGGTAGCGATGGGCGAGCGGGGCCTCCGCAAGCGGGAAGGTCGTGTCGATCCGCACGGTGAGCGCTCCGGCCATGATCCAGTGGAACAGATCCGATGCCCGCTTCAGCAGTTCTGCCCGGTCGAGCGTATAGTGCATCAGGCTAGGACGGGTCAGATACAGTGAACCCTTGGCGCTGAGCACCTGGGGGTCCAGCGACGGTACCGGCCCGCTGGACTGGCCGTAGAGCACGAGGTACCCTCGAGGTCCGAGGCAGTTGAGGCTCTTGTCGAAGGTGGTCTGCCCGACCGAGTCGTAGACCACGTGTACGCCTTGGCCACTGGTTAGGCGCTTGGTTTCCGTTTCACAGTCAACCTGCGTGTAGAGGATCACCTCATCAGCACCGGCCTGTCTCGCCAGATCTGCCTTCTGCTCTGTCGAGACGGTCCCGATAACCCAGGCTCCCCGTTGCTTGGCCATCTGGACCAGGAGCAAGCCGACGCCACCAGCGGCCGCATGAATCAGCGCGCGGTCGCCCAACTGCAGTGGGTAGGCGCTGTGGGTCAGATAGTGCGCGGTCAGCCCCTGCAGCATCACAGCCGCCGCCACCCGTGCCTCCAATGCATCCGGAATCGGCACCAGCCTCCGCACCGGGACCACCGCATATTCCGCGTAGGCGCCCACATGCATGGCGTAGACGACGCGGGCTCCCGGTGTAAGGTCCGATACGCCCGGGCCTACCGCATCCACCACGCCGGCCGCCTCCCGGCCGGGGATCACCGGCAACTGGTCAGGGTATTGGCCTTTCCGTTGGTAGATGTCAATATAGTTGACCCCAACCGCGTCAAGTTTGACCCGCGCTTCGCCCACGCCGGGCTCGGGGAGAGCCACCTCCTCGTAGCGAAGTACTTCAGGACCGCCATACTCGTGCATGCGAATCGCGCGCATCGTTGTGTCTCCCTCTGGAATAGCCGTCAGCCGTCAGTAATCAGCTTTTTTGGTACCCTTAAGAATATCCTAGCTAAGAGCTGATAGCTGACAGCTAATAGCTTCCTACTTAGTAAGTAACCGACCGGTCATACTCCATGAGTAGTTGGGCATACCGTTTGATGTCGATCTTCTCGATGACTGACATACGCTTGAGGTCTTCGTCCAAGACCCCTCGAGCCTGGGCTCACCCCCCTCAGACGTAGATTGGGATCTGATGGTCCACGGCGAACTGGAAAAGCTCGTCGAGTGGAGGTAGCCCGTGGGGCTTCACGTACTGCCGTAATTCCGGTTTGACCAGGACGGTGGCATCAAGCGCAAGGACGATGCCGACATCGATCCCCGATTCCTTCGCCCCCTTCGCCACAAAAAACGGCATCGCCGCCCGTGTGGAGTTGTCGTAACCGTAGGTCGCTGTAATTAACAGCCTTGCCATCGTCCCCTCCATTCTCTGCGTGTTCAGCTCTATTTTTCCGTATCCATCCGCTACAGCAGCCCGTTGGCCTTGAAACTAAAGGGATCGGTCTCGCCGATGACCAGGTGGTCGAGGAAGCGCACACCAACGGTCGCCGCGGCTGTCTTCAACGCCTGGGTCAGATCTCTGTCATCGCTAGATGGCGTGGGGTCACCGCTGGGATGATTATGGACCAGAAGGAAGCCGCTGGCCTTATGCGCCAGGGTACGCTCGATTACCTTCCTGACGTACACAACCGATTGGTCCACGGTCCCGCGCTGCAGGCACTCGGTGGTCATCACCGCGTTTTTCGAATTCACGAACGCGACATGGACCTCTTCTTCAGATAACCCCTTCAGCTTGGCCTGAAAATAGGCGGCGGCCTCCGCGGTGGACCTGAGCACCGTTTTCGCCTTTGGGGCCTGTGTGACAAAACGCACCGCGAGGGGTCGAATCAGCGAAATCAGCGTGGCCGCCTGGGGCCCGATCCCGTCTATTGCTTCCAGGGCTGCTGGCTCAGCCTCGAAGACACGGGCCAGCGTCCCGAATCGTTCCAGGAGCTTCTTGGCGAGCAGCTTGGTGTCGTGCCTGGGAATAGCATAAGTCAGGAGGAGCTCCAGCAGCTCGTAATCTTCGAGCGCCTCCTCGCCATTGAGCCGGTAGCGAGCCCGCAGCCGGCCCCGATGCCCTGCTAAATAGTTCGTGGCTTTTTGCATGATCGGACATGAAAAATCAAAATACGGCCTAGCCAATTCCTAGTGCAGCGACACCGAGGACACTCCGACTTTTCGCGTGCTGGCGCTGCATAAGTTACATGCCAGAGCATTTCAAATTGCCGGTACATCGCGCCCACTGCGACTTACTGGTTGAGTCGTGGGGTCGCTTCCCACGCCAGAACTGCGCTGTTCCATCGGTAGAACCCACATGAGGATGAGCTAACCGGGGCAGGGCCGTGAAGGATCGCCACGGCGTCTTTCACTAGCGCTTCGGCTGCCGCCGGGTCAGTCGGAACTTCCTGGACGTCGACCTGGAACTGAATGAGGCTGTGCGCTTTCACCTCGATCGGATGATAGTAGATAAAACACGCAACGCGTTTGGTCTTGTGACCTCTACCTTCCAGCAGCAGCGTGTAGGGGTCCATCTGATTCTGGTGGAATGCAAAAACGTCGGCTTTCGGGGCATACCCACTGAGCTTGCAGTCCCCCCAGCGAGGCCCAGCAAACCCGCGCCAAGAGCCACCTCCTCAGGATTTACGCAGAATTAAGCGAAGTATACCATAGCGATGGAGTATGATACAATGCGCTCCGTTGCTACCATCTACTAGCATCTAAACTGATATCAGACTATACGAGCGATGGCGATAAACATTCTCGCTTATTCCGATGCGCGGGACGGGCATCATGCAGACGGCAGCACATAGACCGGGCAGGGCAGGGGCCAAACGGAGCGGTGCCAGGGCATACAATCTCCATTTCCCACCCTTCTCATGCAAAAGAGTGTGTCCTCAAAAGAATCGCTACCAAACCATGCATGAACCACCACTGAAGCATATATGGACCGCGTATGGACAGTGGCGACGGGTCGAGGAGCGCCCGACGGCGTACTATCACCCAAGGGGAGTTGACGACACCCCGCACACGGTGGGAGACTGTACAGCGGAGCGTGGGTCCTGTAGTTGTCGTGAGCTGGACCATGAAAAAGGGGGCGTCACGCATGGCCGATCGGCGCGTAAGCGCGCAGGAGGTCGCCCCAAGATGACGACGAAGGCGACAAGGTACCTCCATTGAGCAGCCGACAAAGCAGTTGGGCAGGTGTGCGGTGGTTGGTCAGCGGCGTGGTCGTGATGATCGCGCTGGCGTCTGGGGCCGCCGCTGGCCAGGATGTCGGGGGTGACGGCCACCCTGGGGGATACGTCAAGGGCAAGGGTACACCTGCCCGTCCCGAGCACGCGCTGCCGCAACGGCGGCTGCCACCATCTCAACTGCCAGCGCGGGTCGTGCTCGACCGGGTCGAGGCTGCGCGCTTGAAGATGGAGGCGACAGGTCAGCTATCTAAACCTGGGGTGCCGCTCCAGATTGGCTTTAGCCGCGAGGTGCCGATGCTGCGTCAGGCGACGCACGCCTCGGCTCTACTGTCATGGACGTCCATTCCCGGCGGGCAGATTGCCGCAGTCAGCCTTACTTCTCCTGACGCCCTCGGTATGCGTCTGGGCTTGTTGGTTGACCAGATGCCTATGACGGCTCTACTGCGGTTTTATGCCCAGGGGGCGGAGCAGGTGTTCGAGGTGTCGGGCCAGGAGATCATGGAAACCCTCGCCCGCAATCATGCCGCTGGCGACACAAGCGATGAAGCCCGTACTTACTGGTCGCCAGTCATCGACGGCCAGGAAATGACGGTGGAAATCGAACTGCCTGCCGGAGTAGCTCCAGATAAGGCGATGTTTTCCATACCGCGCGTTTCCCATTTATTTTCATTGCCCCTGGAGACCCGCGCCTTGCAAAAACAAATTGGCGCTGTCGGGTCGTGCAATCTCGATGCTATGTGCTACACATCGACATGGGAGCTCGAATCCCTGGCGACAGCCAGAATGATATACACGAAAGACGGTAGTTCTTGGTTGTGTACGGGCACCATGATGAGTGACAGCGATCCTTCCACGGATATTCCCTATTTTCTGACCGCCGACCATTGTCTTTCGACGCAAACCGTGGCCTCGACCCTGCAAACCTATTGGTTTTATCGTGCCTCAAGCTGCGGAAGCGCTACGTTGAGTCCCGGCACCCGGACCTTGACCAGCGGGGCCACCCTGCTCTATGCCAGTTCGAATACCGATACGAGCTTCTTGCGACTGAACAGCCCAGCCCCAGGTGGGACGTGGAAGTCAGGGTGGTCGACAGATTTGCCGGTGATCTCTACCTCGATCGTTGGCCTCCATAATCCGAAGGGCGATTTGCAAAAGATCAGTTTTGGAACCATCACTGATTACGACAGTTGCCACGACGTGCCCTCCACTGATTACTTTGCCTGCATCCCAGCGACCTCTGGCAGCGTCGACCATCTTCAGGTTGTCTGGAGCCAGGGCACTATCGAGGGCGGCAGCAGCGGTTCCGGTCTTTGGGCCGTATCCGGAAGCGACCACTACCTGGTCGGCCAGTTAACAGGTGGAACCTTTTCCTGCGTAACGCCTACTGCCACAGCTTTCTATGGCAGTTTCGCTGTAGCTTACAACGCAGCACTGTCTCAATGGCTAGGGACCACCCCGCTCACAGATGGGGTCTGTGGGGCAGCAGACGGTGGAACCTTCCCAACCGCGCCAAACACAAACCTGTGTAGTGCCGGGACGCCGACCTCGATCAGCGGGAGCGGCCCTTGGTCGTGGAGTTGCATCGGATCAAATGGGGGAGCATCTGCGACCTGCTCAACCATCCTCAATCTAATCACGTACACCATCACCGTGCCCAAAGCGGGCATCGGCGCCGGTACCGTCACCAGCAGTCCGTCGGGGATCAACTGCGGTTCCACCTGCGCGGCGAGCTTTACCAGCGGCACGCCGGTCACCCTCACTGCCACGCCGACCGTTGGCAGCACCTTCGTCGGCTGGGGTGGGGACTGCGCGGCCGATGGGACCGTCACTCTGGATGCGGTCAAGACCTGCGCGGCCACCTTCACTAGACCTCTCATCCTCTCGACTACCTCCCTGCCCGCAGGAGAGCAGGGAGCCGCCTATGGGTATGCGCTGCAGGCCGAAGACGGAACGTCCCCTTACACCTGGAGCCTGGGCGGGAGCAGGAAGAATAAGCTGCCTCAGGGCCTCACGCTTACTTCGGACGGCACCCTCAGCGGGATCCCGACCAAGGCCAAGACCACGAGCTTTACCGTCCAGGTGACGGATGCGACATATGCCTTAGCGACGAAGAATCTCTCTCTACAGATCGTCAAGGGTGTCAAGTTCAAGACCAAGCCGGGTAAGGGCAAGGTCGAGACCCCGTACTCAGCCACGCTGCAGACCACGGGGGGGATCGCGCCCCTTACCTTCAGCCTCATCGGCGGGGCACTCCCACCCGGCCTCACCCTCGATCCCGCAACAGGACAGATCTCGGGGACACCGACGGCTGCCGGCACCTTCAACTTCCAGGTGAGGGTGGCCTCAAGCGGCGGCTCCAGTGCTCAGAAGGACATGCGGATCAAGATCAAGCGGGGGAAGGTGAATATCCCCCCGGTCACCTGGCCGACGATCTCATTGACCCCGGTGGTCAGCGGGTTCAGTTTACCGATCCTTGTCACGAACGCGGGTGACGGAAGCAATCGCATGTTCATCGTAGAGCAAGGCGGGACGATCCTCATCTACAAGAACAACGCACTGAACGGGACACCGTTCTTGAATATGACCGGGCGAGTCAATAGCGGAGGCGAACGAGGCCTGTTGAGCCTGGCCTTCCCGCCGAACTATGCCAGAGTGCATCACTTCTACGTGTTCTACACAGATTCCGCCGGTGCGTTGACCATCTCGCGCTTTGGTCTCACCGGCAATCCCGATGTGGCGGACGCCACCAGCGAGCAGATCGTGTTGAGCATTCCGCACAGCGACAACACCAACCATAACGGCGGGATGCTGGCTTTCAGTCCGGATGGCCATCTATATTTTGGCTCCGGCGACGGCGGCGGGGGGGAGGCGATGGTCCCAACAACGCGCAGAATCTGAATATCCTGCTCGGCAAGATCCTGCGCATCGACGCGGAGACGGACACTCCCACCACGTACACGACTCCCGACCAGCAATCCATTCGTCGGCGTGGCGGGCCGGGACGAGATCTGGGCCTCCGGAGTACGCAATCCCTGGCGCTATTCGTTCGACCGTCTCACCGGTGACATGTACATCGGCGATGTTGGCCAGGAGGCCTGGGAGGAAGTGGACTTCCAACCGGCGGGCTTCGCAGGCGGTGCGAATTACGGCTGGCACGTTCTCGAAGCCAGCCATTGTTACACCCCTCCTCGGGCTGTACACCGCCCGCCGCGTACGTTCCGCCTGTGGCCGAGTACAACCACGGATCGAGTTACTCCTTCGGTTGCGCCATCACGGGCGGATACGTGTATCGCGGCGCTTCGTATCCCAGCATGGTCGGTGTCTACTTCTACAGCGATTACTGTACCGGGCGCATGTTTTCGATGCAAAACGTGAGCGGAACCTGGGTCACAACGCAACTGATCGACACGCCTTACACCGTCTCCAGTTTCGGCGAAGACGAAGCGGGCAACCTCTACGTAGTCGACCTCGGTGGCGCGATCTACCAAGTCGTTTCACTGTAGTTCGCGCCCTACAAAAAACAGAACCCCCCTTTCGAGTTCCGGGCTGCCTCCACGGTGAAAGGCCCGTCCGGCGGCCCAGAGGTATTCGGTGACGTGGATCAGATCCACGATGATCGTAAGATCGAGGCGTTTCTTCCGGGCCATCTGGCGCAGGGAAAATAGGGACAGACACTATTATCGTAAGAATTAGTGGTGTGTACGGTCATGACAGGTGCCGGCTACGGATTACCCGAACCGTTGCATCCGGCCACCCGTATCAAGTGCGGCAACGAGGGAATGATCGCCAGGCGATCTTTCGGAATGACAGCGATTCGAAGGCGCACGATGACAGAGCGGCCACTGCAAAGAGACGGGTTCATCTGGGAGGTGCGCAGGAAACTGGACGAGTAATACACGTGTAGCAGAGGGGAAGACCAAGAAAGGATTTCAATAAATAGTGCGTGTACCAATATCACTATAGGGCGCCGCATCAGCGAGGCTGCCCGTTGCCTATTCCGACTCCCGCCATTGGAATGAGCACCAACTCTACTATTAATCTTCGGTGCCGCCAATGTAGTCAGTTTGGTGCTGTTATGATATAGTACGCATGCGCGTCTGCAGGACTCCTGGCATCGTGCTGCGCTGACGGTGTGTGCGTATGGGTCCGGCGAAGGGAAGCATCGTTACTTACAGCGTAAAGGGGGAGGAGGAGAAGACATGGCGGAGAAACAAGGAGCAAAACTTGCCAGCCGCACGAAGACCCAAGCCCGGAAGACGGCCGGTCAGTGCGTGTGTGGCGGAGATCTGATCTGGAGCATGGTCTTTAACCCTCGCGGTCGCATGATGAAAGTCTGCGAGAAGTGCGGGATAGCCATACCAAAGGCGGTGTAAGACACGGTAGCGAGCGGCCTCTCATGACGATAGGGCCTCCCGGAATGATCCGGGGGGCCCTATGTATTTCATCGCCGACGGGCGATTGGGGCCGGTAAGTTATGAGTCAAGGGCTGCGGAGCCCACTGGGTATTTCGGAGAAGTGGGAGATAGTCCTTGGCAGTGGATAGTCCACGCAGTATCATGCTCTCGCATCGGATATGTCACCCTGCAAGTCTGTCGAGCCATGCGTGAAGGCGTTGCGGGGCGGGGCTGTTGGGCATTGAGTGGGGGATATGGATCTCTGCGGACGAACGGCGTTGGTAACAGGGGCGGCCAGGCGTGTGGGCCGAGGAATCGCCTTGGCGATGGCCGGCCGTGGCGCGGACGTGGTGATCCACTACAAGAGCAGCGCCTCCGAGGCCCACGAGACGGTGGAGGCGGTGGAGCGTATCGGCCGGCGAGCGTTCGCCATCCAGGCTGATCTGGCGGAGCCTGATCAGGTCGAGGCGCTCGCCGACAACGCAGTCCAGGCATGTGGAAAGGTTGACGTCCTGGTTAACAGCGCTGCGATCTTCCGCATGACGCCCCTTGAAAGCCTCACTGTACAGGACTGGGAACAGTTCCTGCGAGTCAACCTTACGGGACCGTTCCTGCTGGCCAGACGACTTGGCCTGCTGATGCGGCAGCAGGGAGCCGGGAAGATCATCAATATCGCCGATGTCGCGGGGATCAAACCGTGGGCCGACTTCCTACCCTATTCTGTCTCCAAAGGGATGTTGATCACTATGACCCAAGGGCTGGCGAAGGCGCTGGCGCCGGAGGTTCAGGTGAATGCCGTGGTACCGGGAACCGTGCTGCTGTCGGAGGATTATGGCGAGAAGGAGCGAGAGTCGATCGTCAAGGGGACGCTGCTCAAGCGGATCGGCGACCCGATCGATATTGCCAAGACCGTCCTCTTCCTTGTAGAGGGCTCGGATTTCATTACCGGGCAAGTCGTAGTGGTGGATGGAGGTCAATCGATTCGGTAATGCGTCTATAGCGTCTATTGCGTGCAGCGTCCATAGCGTGCAGCGTTTATTGCGTCTACGCGATGGCCAACGACGCTACAGACGCAACGACGCTACAGACGCAACGACGCTACAGACGCAACGACGCTACAGACGCAACGACGCAATGGACGCAATGACGCTACAGACGCTCTACCTGAAACAGATTGAAGTAGGCCAGATGGCCAACTACGTCTATCTTATCGGCTCGACCAAGACGAAGGATGTCGCTGTGGTCGATCCGGCCTGGGAGATCGATAGGATCGTGGAACTTGCCCGGGCCGATGAGATGAGAATCACCCACATCCTCGCCACCCATACCCATCCCGATCATGTGGGTGGTAAGCTGTATGGTCTTCAGATTCAGGGAATCGCGGAGTTGCTCGAGCGGGTAGACGCCAAGGTGGTAGTTCATAGAGCTGAAGCAGGCCATCTGACCCCCCTCGCTGGATCGAACATCATGCGGGTCGATCATGGCGACACCCTGAACCTCGGCGACCTCACCATGACGATGATCCATACCCCCGGCCACACGCCCGGGTCACAATGCTTTCTGGTTCAAAATCGGCTGTTCTCAGGCGACACACTGTTCATCGGCTCGTGCGGTCGAGTGGATCTCCCTGGTAGCAGTCCCGATCAGATGTACGATTCGCTGACCAATAGATTGATGAAGCTGGACGATAAGACCGTACTCCTGCCCGGTCATAACTACGCCGCTGGCCGCACCTCCAGCAGCATCGGCGAGGAGAGGAAGCAGAACCCCTGTGTTCAGTCTCGCTCTCTCGCCGAGTTCCTTCGCACCGTGGGATATGTCTAAGCAGATCTACTCAGCATCCCGGCTCTCCACTTACGAGTCCTGCCCCCTTAAGTACAAGTTCCGCTACATCGATAAGATCACCAGTAAGGAGGAGTCGATCGAGGCATTCCTCGGATCACGTGTACATGATGTGCTGCATACGCTCTATCGAGACCTACAGCCCGGTGAAGATCCGAGCCTGCCTGATCTACTGAACGACTATCGCGAGCAGTGGGGGCAGCACTGGCACGATCAGGTGAAGATCGTAAAGCAGGACTTTTCGGTCGACTCTTACAAGCAGTTTGGCGAGCGTTGTCTGGGTAACTACTATCAGGCTCATAAGCCGTTCAACTACGGACAGGTAGTGGGATTGGAATATCAGGTGGCCACCTCGCTTGACCCCAATAGCTGCTACAACATTCAAGGATACATTGACCGTCTGGTGAGGATCGGGTCAGGATGCTACGAGATCCATGACTACAAGACGTCCGGTCGTATGCCGAGCCAGGAAAAGATCGATGTTGATCGACAGCTAGCCCTCTATCAGATCGCGATAGAAGGAATGTGGCCTGACGCCAAAGAGATCGAGCTGGTCTGGCACTACCTGGCTTTTGGAAGGGAACGCCGTTCAAGGCGAACGCCGACAGCGATCGAGAGGCTGAAAAGTTCGACGATTGCCCTAATCGATCACATCGAGGCCGATACCGAGTTCAAGCCGATCAAAACCAATCTTTGCCATTGGTGCGCCTACAAGAACGTCTGTCCGCTTTGGAGTGACCACCCCGATTCAACTCATGTCCAATCAATCAAGGCCTACGGCAATGGGCGATCAATGGAGGCCCAGACCGCGGTAGATGGCGGGGGGATTGACCTGCAATCTATTTCTCGCGACGCGCTCCGAGAGGCGATCGTGACGTCGGCCGAGCATGAAGGGGCAAAGATACGTGTTATCGAATACGGTCAGCTCTCTCTGGATCTGGGCGAGCCAATGACAACCGAGGGCCAGCCTGGATAGTACGGTGGACGGGTGGGTCCGGCTGTCATCCGAAAGCTTAGCCCTGCTCTTCAGGCAGGTAGAACTGGCGCGGTTGAGTGCCCCCTTTGTTGAAAAGCTGCAACGGTACCTGCAAACCAGGGTATAGGGTTTAGGGTAAAGAGCATAGCGCGCCGTCGTCTACACCATGAACCTCATGTGTCGCACTTCTCGCCTTATGCGTTACGCATCGGTTTCAACGCCGCTTGGATGGGTCCATGTAGCCTATCGTGGCAAGGCTGTTTGCTGTGTTGCCCTCGGGTCGGATGGGTGTGGCTTTGAGCGGGCATGCGAGAGGATGTTCGGCGTTCGACCGATACGGGATCACCGCCTACCGGAAGACATGGCCAAACAGGTACTGGATCATCTGACAGGGTGGCGGCGTTTCTCTGGCCGGATCGACCTGTCCCGCCTCACACCTTTCCAGCAGAGGGTCTTGCGAAAGATCCGGACAATCCCCACTGGTCAGGTGCGCTCATACCAATGGGTCGCGAAGGAAATTGGTGCGGAGCGAGCAGCCCGTGCGGTCGGGACAGCCTTGGCCAAGAACCCGATTCCGCTTCTAATCCCGTGCCACCGGGTGGTCAGGAGCGATGGCCGCCTCGGGGAGTATTCCGGAGGTGGCCCTTCCGTTAAGGCGAAGCTGTTGGCCTTTGAAGGCGTCGATCTGGAAGACCTGACGCGCATGCGTGGCCGCCGCGAAATCGCAACCGGCCGCCGGCGTAAGGGCGGCGCGGATCGCCCCCTGTCTCTGTAGCTTGACAGCCCTGACACCCTTGGCTATAGTATGGTCATCCTCGCGCCGGCGTAGCTCAGTTGGTAGAGCAGCTGATTCGTAATCAGCAGGTCGCGGGTTCGATTCCCATCGCCGGCTCCAGCCGTTTGATCGGTTCGTTGTCCTCTGGGCGCATCGCTGAAAATAGGATCGCGCGTGTTCTGCCTTCAAGAGACTTGGCCACCGTGCCGCGATGCAGGATGTCATCGTGAGGCGTGTTACGGAGGCTATAGATCGTTACCTGTCGATCGCGTTTCCTAATTGTTCTGACACTACGAGGCAAAATGGGCGTATTGGGACCATGCAGCTCTAATCGTTGCGTGAAGAAGCCGCGCCTCATCGGGCTCGCTACCGTGTTGGTTGTCCTTGTCCTCCAGGGATCAAGTCTCGCGCTTGAGGGTAAATCGCCAGAGGCCGAGGGTAAGCCGACCGCTAATCGAACGACAACAGCAGAGGCGCATTTAGAGCTCGGGGTCTCTTACCATGAGCGAATGTTCGCCGATCTCGACCAGGCGATTGCCGAGTACGAGCAGGCGGTCAAGCTTCGGGGCGACTTCGCCGAGGCACACTATCATCTGGCGCTCTCGTACCATACGAAGGCCAAATTGAGGGATGACGATAAGGTCCTGTATCGCAAGGCGCTGAAAGAATATAAGCTGTATCTGAAGTACCTGCCAAAGGGTCCATTGACTGAAAAGACTCGGCAGAACATTAAGGTAGTGGAGTCGAGGCTTCGATAAGCGTTCGGTGCGAGGACTGTGAGAGATGGATTGCTGTAACAGGGTCGGTAGGCGTGATTTCCTGCTGTTAGTCGTGGGGTCCTTACTTGGATTCGCTTCCCCTCGACGCGCCTATGGTTTCACCATCATATCCGAAACTGAGGAGAACGAGATCGGCAAGAAGGCGGATCAAGATATCCTCGGGCAGTTTGGGCGCTACCGCGATCAGCAACTGCAAGCGTATGTGGAGTCGGTCGGTCAGCGACTGCTCGATGGGATTGGCCCAACCAGTTTCCACTATAGCTTCAAGGTAGTCGATGTCCCGGAAGTAAACGCGATGGCCCTGCCCGGCGGCTACATCTACATCACCAGAGGAATGCTGGCGATGCTGAATAGCGAGGCGCAACTCGCCGGGGTCCTTGGCCACGAGATCGGCCACGCTACCTCCCGTCATGCGGCTCATCAGCTTACCAAAGCATTAGGCGCGCAAATCCTGTCGCTGGGTCTTATGGCCGTAAGTCCTGGCGGTCGTCAGAACACAGGGGAGTGGGCGAGGGTTTCGGGAGCTCTCTTCGATCACGTCCTCATGGGGTATGGCCGAGAGGCGGAGATGGAAGCTGACGAGCTAGGACTCCGCACGGCCTACCGCGCTGGATACGATCCCGGGGAAATGGTAGCCTTCCTCAAGGCGATGAAGATGAAGGAGCGACTGGAGGCGTTGGGCTATCACGGTTTTAAGGGGACCCACCCGGAGACCAACGACCGCGTTGTGAAGGCCGAGACCATGGCCTCCATTCTCATTGGGCAAGGTCGCGGCAGCCTCGAGGTGAAGGCAAACGAGTACAAAGCGCACCTCGACGGTCTGGTCTACGGGGCGAAGCAGGATAATCGGCGTCTGAAGATCTACGTTGCCAAAGATGGAGATACACCCGCAACCGTGGCCAGGGATGTGCTGGGCGATCAGCAACTGACGTGGGAGGTGGCGGATCTGAATGGGATCAAGGGAACGAGAACCTTCCGTGCGGGCGACCAGGTGAAACTGCTGTCGCCTGTTCCCAGAGGATCGTATGGAGGGCGGCAGTTGGAACTCTCCCCGAACTGAATGGAGGCGAATGGAGGGGCAAGAGATGGCGACGTCATTCGCCGGATGTTTGGCGGTATTGCGCCTCGATACGATCTCCTCAATCGTCTTCTCAGCCTTGCACGGGACCGCTACTGGCGCCGGGAGGCTGTGGCTCAAGCCCAGCTCCCTTCGGGCGGGGTGGCGCTGGATGTCTGCACCGGGACTGCCGACATGGCTCTTGAGCTGGCCGAGCAGTTTCCATCAGCCAGGGCGATTATCGGAGTAGACTTTTGTCCGCCGATGATTCGTATCGCGGCGGAGAAGGTGGCCCGCAAGGGGCTGACAAACCGTATCCGGCTGCAGGTCGGCTCCGCTGAGGCCCTGCCGTTCGGCGCCGATACCTTCGATGCGGTCACCGTTGCCTTCGGCATTCGCAACCTGGTGGATCGCAAGTGTGGGCTGGCGGAACTCTGTAGGGTGCTGCACCCAGGGGGTGTGGGGATCGTCCTGGAGTTTGCTACGCCACAGGGGCCACTCTTTGGATGGCTCTACCGTGTGTATTTCCATCGCGGGCTCCCCTGGCTGGGGGGCCTGATTTCTGGAGACTCCCAGGCGTACAAATACCTTCCAGCCTCTGTGTCCGCCTTCCCCGCCCCGCAGGAGCTATCCAGGATGATGGAGGAGGTGGGTTTCCACAATGTGTACTTCCGCACCATGACCGGTGGAATTGTCACCCTTCACGTGGGAAGGAAATTGGCGTGAACCTGGTGCAGCCGGCCATTCGCAAGACGGCCCTGTTGCTAGATCTGATCAAGTTTTCCCACACGATCTTCGCGCTCCCGTTTGCCTTCATGGGCGCGATACTGGCCGCTCGAGGGGTCCCGGCGCTGTCGATACTTCTCTGGATTATGCTAGCCATGGTTGGCGCGAGGAGCGGGGCCATGGCGATGAACCGTCTGGCTGACCAGGAGATCGATGCCAGAAATCCCCGCACGCGGGAGCGGGCCCTCCCACAGGGACTGGTCCGGCGCGGAGAGGTGATCCTGCTCATGCTTGGATCCTTCGCGCTTTTCCTATTCGCCGCCGCCCGGCTGAATCCCCTCTGTCTCAAGTTGGCTCCCTTTGCGATGGCGGCGCTGATCCTGTACTCCTACACCAAGCGCTTTACCTTTCTCTCCCACCTGATCCTGGGGCTGGCGCTGGCCATGGCGCCTCTCGGCGCATGGATCGCTGTGACTGGCGAGGTAGCGGCGGCTCCGGTTGTGCTCGGCCTCGCCGTACTCTTCTGGGTGGCCGGATTTGATATCCTGTACGCTATGGCCGACATTGACTTTGATCGGGCCAGCGGTCTCTATTCGATCCCCGCTCGGTTCGGAATAGCGAGCGGGATGACCATTTCTCGAACCTTACACGCGCTGACCCTGCTCCTCCTCCTGCTGCTGATTTTCCTCTCGGGCCTGCGCTCTTTCTACCTGACTGGTGTCCTCCTCGCCTCGGGCCTCTTAGTGTATGAACACCTGCTCCTTATCCGCTACGGCCTGAAGCGACTCGACGCCGCCTTTTTTACGGCCAACGGTCTCCTCAGTATCACCCTATTCTGTTTCACCCTCCTCGACTTGCTTCTGTTGTAGCGAAATCCTTTGAACATCTACCGGCTGGGTTTGGTCTATCCGGTCTGTTTGGTCTGGTCATTACCCATAGCCTGTCTCCCCCCTTGCCAAAGAGGGTCTAGAATATGGGTAATCTCTCGTTTGTCCGCTTCGCGCGGTGATTTCCTCGGTGCCTCCGATGATTGGCGGCCGGAGACAGAGTGATGGGCCCCTCATCGGAATATCGATGAAGGGCTTTTTCTTTTCTAGATCCGAGGGCTGAGCGGGAGCGCGCTGACGAAGCAGCCCGTACAAGAGTAGACGGTACACAAGAGGTCCGGAATGCCGTTCAAAGATTTCACCAAGGTCGGGCACCCCAGAACCCTCATCAGCGCGTTTCTGTATTTCACCATCCACTGCATGATCTGGGTTCTCATGGGGGCCTTGGGAGTTTTCATTGCCGGCGAGTTGGATCTGACCGGCAGCCAAACAAGTCTCATAGTGGCCATCCCGATCCTCACCGGCTCTCTCCTCCGAATCCCAGTCGGAATCCTGGCCGACCAGTTCGGCGCCAAGAAGACGGGTGCTGTGCTTCAAATCCTGGTTCTCCTCCCGCTGCTTGGGGGATGGCTCGTGGCCGATAGCTTCGCTTCCGTAATAGCGGTGGGGCTCCTCCTCGGCTTCGCCGGGGCCGGCTTCACAGTCGCCATCCCAATGGTCAGCCGATGGTATCCGCCAGAACACCAGGGGCTGGCCAACGGGATCGTCGGCGCCGGCAACCTCGGGGCAGCCCTCGCTGCCCTGATCGCGCCTTGGCTGGCGGAGGTAGTAGGATGGCGACATGTCTTCGGCTTGGCGATTCTCCCCGTCTTGCTCACATTGGCGATGAGCCACTGGCTCGCGAAGGAGAGTCCTAACCGTCCCGTCCCCAAACGGTGGTCGGAGTCCCTGAAGATCCTCCAGGAGAGCGACTGTTGGTGGTTCAACCTCTTCTACGCTATAACCTTCGGCGGCTTTGTCGGGCTGGCCAGCTTCCTCGTCATCTTCTTCCATGATCAGTACGGTCTCTCGCGGGTGATGGCGGGCAACATGGCCGCCCTGTGTGTCCTGGCCGGAATTCTATTCAGGCCGGTAGGCGGGTATCTCGCGGACCGCATGGGTGGAGTGCAGCTCCTCTCGATCATCTTCGGCGCCATCGGCGTCCTGACCGCAGGCGCGGGGCTCCTCCCTCCACTCCCTGTGGTGACCGTCCTCCTCTTCCTGGCGATGGCCGCCATGGGGCTCGGCAATGGGGCGCTCTTCCAGGTAATTCCACAGAGGTTCCGGAGCGAGATCGGCGTTGCTACCGGGGTCGTGGGCGCGATGGGTGGAATTGGCGGATTCTTCCAGGTCATGCTCCTCGGCCTCCTCAAGGATCTGACCGGCTCGTATGGAACCGGGTTGCTCCTCTTTGCCCTTGCGGCCTTGGCAGCCGTCGTGGCGCTGCAGGCCCTTCGACCTGGCTGGCAGGCATCCTGGCTTCAACCGGCCCTTCTGGCTAAGCAGGCCTCAGGCTCTCCTCGATATAAAGAATAGTGGTATTGAGCCCAAATGGTGCAGTGGACCTCATGCGTTAGCCGCTGTTGTAGTCGGAACTACAGTGCAGGCCTCCACCCCTGTCTCCGCCGAGCCGCCAGACCCCGTTAGTGCTCGCTTCCTACCAACCGCCATCCCGTTCCAACGCCGGCGTCGCGACTCTTCCACCATTCGACCTCACGGAACCCAATGTACCTCCGGTGGGAATGAGGAATTGCTGCCCAATCTCTCTATCTCCGGGCTATTGGATTCTCGTCGAGCGCTATGATAGGATATCGCACAATGGCGTCAAGGGTGACGGCTAGGGTCCGGGATATAGCCTGGCATGCGTGGGAGAGTGCGCGATGTGCGGGCTCTCGGGAGAGGGGCGCTGCGGAGCTTGGTCTCGTGGGATCGGGCTGGTTGCACTCGCCCCGGCGTCTGTTTGGGTCGTCAGGACGTCTATCCGATGCGCTGGGAGAATGCTAAGGCGGGACGATCAGGCTACGCGCCGACTACGCCAACGAATGGGTGAAGTAATTGGTGGAGCTGACGGGATTCGAACCCGTGACCTCCTGACTGCCAGTCAGGCACGCTCCCAACTGCGCCACAGCCCCACATTGAAAAGTGTATTAACGGGGATGATTTAAGCGGACATGGGGAAAACTGTCAAGGGAAATCTTCCCCGTGTTGTAACCATTCAGTGAGAGGGGGGAAATCATTAAAATAAAATGTGGTATGTTTTTATAAAATCCCCCTTAATCCCCCTTTTTCAAAGGGGGAAACGGGTAGTCCCCTTCTTTGGAAAAGAGGGGCTAGAGCCTGCCCCGGCATGTATTAAGCCGGAGGGAGATTTTCCACCCGTAACTGAATGGTTACCCCGTGTTCTGTGCTATCAGGCTCTAACGTGGGTCACCGCTTGAGGTAAAAATGAAAGAGACGCCCCGTTACTGTTTCCTTTGCGGCAGGGCAATCGCACTCCAGGAAACCTTTCTCCTTGCGGAAGGGCCAACCTCGGATATTGTCCGAAGTATCTGCCGCCCCTGCTATTTTCGTAGGAGCCTCGAAATTCGCGAGGCGGTGAGAAGAGAGAGCGAAGAAGGGTTCATCCGCTAGTGTAGTGTATTCAACTCTTCGTTATACATTCCGTTCGCCCTTCGACAAGCTCAGGGTGAACGGTAGATGTAAAGAAGTGGTAGACGCACTACGCCAGAAGTGCGATTGATGCCGTCAGGTTATGCGGTCTTTACCTGGGACATCAGTATGATGCCTGAAGCTGCGGCAACCAGCAGTGCTGCCATCACGAACTCCGTCCCTAGTGTACTGAGAAATCCCGCAGCCGCTCCGCCTGCGAAGCTGCCGAGGAATTGCAGAGAACTGTAAGTCCCCAGCGCTGTCCCATACATGGTCTTAGGTGACGCTTTGGTGATGAGGCTGGGCAGGATCGGTTCAAGACTGGTGTAGCCGGCAAAGAAGAACACGCCTGCAATAGTGAGGACCAGTAGCGGATGGTCTTGGAGTCCAAGGTCAGCTCCTCGAAAGAGCAGCCATCCACTGATCGCAAGAACAACGAAGGCCATCACGCCCATCGATTTTGCCCAGCCCCGGTCGGCTGCCCTGGAGGCCCCAAACATCACGACAGCGGCGGCGAGGACCATCGGGCCAAGCAAGAGGTAGTAACTTTGCAGGGGCAGGTGGCGGCGAGCCAGTAAGGGAAAGTAGAAGAAGAAACTACTCATGAAGAACGACATGAGGAATCCACAGACACCCAGCTTGATGATGCCGGGGATCTTGAACACCGAAGCGACCGATGGCCGGTCGCCAGAGACGTCAGCCGTTCTTCGCTCCCTTGGCGGCTCCTTGATGGCAACCGCCACGTAGATGGATGCGAGCAGGCTCAGAAGGCCGGACAGCCAGAAGAGGGACGCATAACCGCTGAGGCTTGCGATCATCGGTCCAGCCAGGATGCCGCCGACGAAGGAGAGGCCAATGGAGATCCCGAGGAAGGCCATTGCGGTTGCGCGATTCTTCTCATCGACCGAATCGGCCACCATGGCGAATGCGACAGAGCTGACGGCGCCGGTCCCTTGGATCAGGCGCGCGGCGATGAGGGCGTAGATGTTGGGAGGGACGGCGGCCAGGATGGAGCCCACGCCGTGAAGTATGAGGCCGATGATCAGGAGAGGTTTCCTCCCAAATCGGTCGGACAGCCAGCCGAACGGGATCTGAAGCAGGGCATTGGCCAGCCCATAGCTACCGAGGGCAAGACCGATCAGTGGTTTTGAGCTGGTAAATTGCTCTCCATAGAGCGTAAAAATGGGAAGTACGAGAAAGATGCCGAGCATCCGAATCGCGATGGCGACGCTCAGCGTGGCTATAGTTCGCTTTTGATCCGACGAAAAGTTAGCACGCATTATCCGGAACCTTCCTGCTGAAAGGTGATGGCCACCTGTTCATAGCAGGTCTTCAGAGGGGTGTCAATGGAGTTGGGGCAGGGCGTTGGTGGGGTTACTGAGATGGGATCACCATCGTGATCGTCGAGGTGGCATTCAGTCGGTTGGATCCTGCCTGCCGGTCCGCCTCTGGTCGAGCAGTGGCTGTGATCGACGTGATACGAGCCACGACGACCATCACCATGGCGCTGCACCACGGTTGTGCTGGTGTCATCCCTGTACGAACGCTGAGCGAGGCCAGGGCTGTGGCGCAAAGGCTAGGCGGAGGGGCCATACTTGCGGGAGAACGGAGAGCAGGCAAGGCGGTAGGCTTTGAACTCGGGAATTCTCCAGCCGAATATGGGCGAGAGCGCGTCCGGGATAAGACGGTTGTCCTGACGACAACCAACGGGACCCGCGCATTCCAGGCTGCCCCAGGGGCTCAGGCAATAATTGCCTGCTCATTCTTAAACGCGGCTGCCACCGCACGCTGGCTCAGAGGAACCGGGCTCGACATCCTCATTGTGTGCGCGGGTACGCATGGCCGTTTCTGCTTGGAAGATGCTGTGGGCAGCGGGATGTTGATCGATCGCTTGCTCTGCATCTCTGATCGCGCGCTTGAGCTCAGCGATGCCGCCAGGGCCGCCCACCAACTCTTTGCAACCTATCGGGACGACCTGCTTGGGATGCTCCGAGGCTGCGAATGGGGAAGACATATTATTCACAAAGGCCTTGGGGCGGACCTAGAGATCTGCGCGCAAGTGGATCTGACCGACATCGTGCCCGTCATGCACAAAGACCGCCTTGTGGCGGAGTACACATGAGGGACAACAGCTAAAAGCCTTTAGCCTTCAGCCTATCTACCTGAGTAGTTGCTCGCCAAGTAGCAGATCTCAACCTCTGCGCTACCCCTCCAGCAACTGGTATTTCCCGGGAGCCAAAGATTCTTCCGGAACCAGGATGATCTCTCCGCCGTAGGTCTGCTGGAGCGCTTCGATTACCTCGCCATCCTCAGCTCGGAACCAGTCGATCAGGTCGGGATGGGCACGGATCCGGACCATGGGGATCCGCTTGCTGAACAACCGCCACTCTACCTCTCGAAGGACTTGATGGGCGATGGAGGGGGTTGAACGGACGTAGCCAAGACCGCCGCACGCAGGGCATGAAGCGCTCAGGGATTTGTTCAACCCTTGGCGGACCCGCTTCCGCGTCATCTCGACCAGGCCAAGCTCTGATAGGAGTGAAACGTTGGTGGGGGAGCGGTCTGGCTTCAGTGCCTCCTTCAGATCCTGGAGCACCCGATCCCGACTCTCCTGCCGAGCCATGTCGATGAAGTCGATGATAATGATCCCACCCAGGTCTCGTAAGCGCACCTGGCGCGCGATCTCCCGGGCCGCCTCCAGGTTGGTCTTGAGGACCGTCTCTTCAAAATCGTGCTTGCCGACATATTTTCCGGTGTTGACATCGATGGAGACTAGCGCCTCCGTCTGCTCCAACACGATGTAGCCACCTGATTTGAGCCACGCCTTGTGTCGCAGCGCTTTCTCGATCTCTCGTTCAATACCGAACGACTTGAAGATCGGCTCATCCTCGGTGTAAAGAAATAGATGCGACTTCAGATCGGGATGCAGCGACTCGGCATACTCCAGACACCGCTCGTACTCCGTCGGACTGTCTACCACCAGGCGGACCACCTCCTTCGTGAAGAGGTCGCGGAAAATCCGGAAGATCAGGTCCAGGTCCTGCTGTACCACTGCCGGGGCGGTGAGTGTTTCGGCCTTGTCTTTGATCTTTTTCCAGAGGGACCGGAGAAACTCGAGGTCGGCCTCGATCTCGTCTTTCTCCTTACCGATCCCGGCGGTTCTGACGATGACCCCCTCCCGTTGAGGGTTAATCTCTTCGATGATCTGCTTCAGCCGGGATCGTTCCGCTTCGTCCTCGATCTTCCGCGAAACCCCGACGTGCTGCTCGGTAGGCATATAGACCAGGTGGCGGCCGGGCAGGGTGATGTGAGAGGTGATACGAGCGCCCTTGGTCCCGAGTGGCTCACGGGCCACCTGCGCGACAATCTCCTGGCCCTCCTTCAGGATTTCCTCGATGCTGGCCTGTGGGCGGCGACCTCGAGCGAAGTTGGACCTCGGCTCATCGGAGAGGGGTTCTCCTGGCTCGTCATCCTCGCCGATGGTGAGCAATTGCTCAAATTCCTCCACGTCCTCGAAGATGTCCCGAACGTACAGAAAGGCATCCTTCGCCAGGCCCAAATCTACGAAGGCCGCCTGCATCCCAGGAAGGATTTTTAGCACACGCCCTTTATAAATGTTTCCGGCAATACTCTTATTCTTCGAGTCGTCGATCAGCAACTCGACTAGAACGCCGTCCTCCAGGACGGCCACTCGAGTTTCCACGATGGAAGAGTTCACAATAATCTCGCGTTTCATTGAGCGATAATCGCTTTCTCCTTAAGCAGGTGGATTACTAAACGTTAATGCTCGCAAGCGGCAAGAGCTATCACTGCTCGCCATCCAGGATCAGCGCAACTCTTGCCACACGCAACTTCGCCTCCCATTCATCACACTGGCCGTCAAGCGTATCTTTTAGCAGGTGAGCCATAATCACGTGTGGTCGCACACTGCTGCCATGACCCGTACTCAGGCGGAGGTCCCAACAGAACGCACTTCCCTCTTCGCGCAGCGCCACTAACGCCAGGATCTGCGGCCGGACATCGACATCCACGAGCCTATCCTTTCGCCTGACGCGGACCGGGATGCTTGGCCGATCGAGCCACTCATTGCAGAGCGCCTGGGAGCTGAGCTTCACTCGGATCTCCTGGGAGGAGCTATCCAACGGCAATGAGACTCGATAGTTGAGCTCCCGCACCAACGGTGTAAGCGAGGGCGACGCCAATGGAACCTCCCAGGCTCGGAGCAGGTGTAGCTCCGGTGCCAGGGACCGATTGACTCGTGCCACCAACTCCTCTGGGGCTATGGCCGCGCTCAACTCGATGTCCGCCAATTCCTGCCACCCCTCGACCCCCACTGGAAGCGCCATGGCACACGCGAGTTTTGGTTGGGGGTTATACCCCTGGGAGTAGGCTACGGCTATCCGAGCCCGACGCACCGCCCGGCCCAACGCCTTCATTAACTCCAGGTGCGAAAGATACCGCAGCACCCCGATCTTCTGAAAAATAAACCGGATGCGCTGAACGGGCGCTTCATATAAAGTTTTGAGTTTTGAGTTTTGAATTTCGGGTTCAGCGCCAGGAACAACGCACGTCGAACTCGAAACTCGAAACTCTGGACCCGAAACTTTCATTCCGACCTTCTCCGCCCAGGTTGGCCAGTTGGGCTGGCAGATCTCGCCACAGGCCGTGCATGGAGCCGTGTGACAATCGGCCGTCCCGCGGACCTCTAACGCCTTCTTGTACTCTCGCTGTAGGAACGACTTGTTGACGCCGATGTCGATATGATCCCACGGTAGCGGTTCATCCAGATTGCGCGGCCGATTAGCGATCGCCTTCGGATCGATCCCTGTCTCGTCGAAGGCCTGCATCCATAGGTCGAACCTCAGATGTTCAGTCCAGCCGTCAAGCCGACACCCGAGTTCATAGCCACGAAGGATGGCTCGACCAAGTGAGCGGTCACCCAGGGAGAAGACCGCCTCCAGGAAGGAGGACTGGACATGATGCCACTTGTACGACACTTTCGCCTCTCGTAACTTTCGCTTCAGGAAATCCTGCTTTTCCTTGAGGATATCCATCGGCTCCTGTGCGTACCACTGGAATGGGGTGTGGGGCTTCGGGACGAACGAGGAGGTACTGACTGTCAGCCCAAAGCCTCGAGCCGACTCCGCCCGCGCGATCCGCGCCGATTCCCGCGTGATGCGAATCATCTCGTCCAGGTCCGTCTGCGTCTCGGTCGGGAGCCCAATCATAAAGTAGAATTTCACCGACTCCCAGCCGGATTTGGCGGCATTCCTCACGGCCATGAAGATCTGTTCCTCGTCGAACCCCTCCTTATTGATCACCTTTCTAAGCCGCTGGCTTCCGGCCTCCGGCGCGATGGTGAAGCCGGTCTTTCGAACCCGTCCGATCTCCTCGGCCACCTGCGGAAAACGGTTCAGGGCTTCAACCCGCAGGGAGGGGAGGGACAGCGAGATCTTCTCCGGCAAGAGATCCTCCATGAGCGGGTGGATAAGATGAGGGAGATCGGTCAGATCGGCGATGCTCAACGAGCCTAGCGAGACCTCTTCATACCCCGTCCCTCGTCTTGCCTGCAGGGTCATCTGCATGATCTCCTCGGCGGATCGCTCTCGAAGCGGTCGGTAGATGTAGCCGGCTTGACAGAAGCGGCACCCCTGCGTACATCCACGCATCACCTCGATACTGACGCGGTCGTGAACGATCTCCATGAATGGGACCAGAAACGCGCCATAGTCGATCCCATCGAGGTGGATCGCTGTCCGCTTGCGAATCGTCTCGCCCTGGTGGAGCGCGGGCACGTAGCAGCCTTCGATCTTGGCCCATGCCTCGAGGAGCTCTTCACGCGGCCCCCCCGTTGCTTTCCACTGCATGACCGCTTCGCAGATCTCTATAATCGCTTCCTCCGCATCGCCGAGCAGGAATAGGTCGATAAAGTCGGCGATCGGCTCCGGGTTGAAGGCGACAGGACCACCCGCGATCACGAATGGATCCCCTTCGCGGCGCTGCTCGCTCTGGAGCGGGATACCGGCCAGGTCCAGCATGTTCAGGAGCGTCGTGTAGGAGAGTTCGTACTGCAGCGTGAAGCCAATCAGGTCGAAATCCGCCAGGCTGTAGCCGGATTCAATGGTGCAGAGTGGAACCCTCTGCTGCCGCAGCAGCCGCTCCGCATCCACCCACGGCGCATAGGCCCGCTCCGCCATAAACTCCGGCCGCCGGTTCAGGATCTGGTACAGGATCTTCAGGCCCAGATGGGACATGCCGATTTCGTACGTATCGGGAAAGGCTAACGCGACTTTGACTTTAGCGTTGGCGGGGTCCTTCTTGATGGCGTTCCATTCCATCCCGATGTACCGGGACGGCTTACTCACTGCAGGGAGAATCTCATCCACTATCACTTGCCGAAAGCTATGCACTCACGCGTCTCCTTGTTCACCCACGGTAACGCCACATCCCGGAAATCATACACTATGGCCACCTCAAAGGCAATCTTCGGGCGATTCGGGCGATTCACGCCGCGTCACGAAGTTCTTCCGAGACAGACCCCACCGTGAGATAATAGCGTGAACCCAGAGGTGACCATTCAATGAGAATACTGGCACTCATGGTCTCTACTCTTGAGCGGGGCAGACCCCAATGATTCTCACTGTTGTCGTGAGTTGAGGAGGGCTTAACGATGAACTACAAAAGCTTACCGATCGGGGAGGGCTCACCGATTATTGTCAACACAGTGGTGGAGATCCCCTCAGGATCGAGCAATAAGTACGAATACGACATGAATCTGGGCGTGTTCCGGCTGGACCGCGTATTGTACTCACCGGTGCACTATCCGGCCGACTACGGATTTATCCCTGGCACGCTCGGTCAGGATGGGGACCCGCTTGACATTTTGATCCTTATCTCCCAGCCGACATTCCCCGGTTGCCTGGTCGAAGCCCGGCCCGTTGGGATGCTGGACATGGTCGATGATAAGGGGATCGATGAGAAGATCCTCGCCGTAGCACACGGCGATCCGCGCTATCAGCGGATCGAGGATCTTGCCAACGTAGAGCCTCATGTGCTGAAAGAAATCGAACACTTCTTTAACGTGTACAAAAACTTGGAAGGGCGAACGAGCCTGACATCCGGTTGGCTGGGTCTGGGCGCCGCTCATGAGCGCATAGAGACCTACCGCATCAGGTAGTCAGAGGGCTTGCATGTTCGGCCGTAACTACTCAGATGGACACGTTAGGATCTGCCAGCCCTGCATTGGCGCAAAGGCTGGCGGAACACATTGGGCGTTATGTTACGCCTTGAGCTTGTTCTCGATCATGATGTGAATGATCGGGGCTAAGATCAGTTCCATTGCCAAGACCATCTTACCGCCCGGAACAACGATGGTGTTACGGCGTGAGATGAATGAGCCATTGATCATCGCCAACAGGATCGGGAAATCAACCCCGAAACGTTTCGGATCGACAAAGCGGATCACCACAAAGCTTTCATCTGCGGACGGGATGTCACGCGCGATGAACGGGTTGGAGGTATCCACAGTAGGCACGCGCTGGAAGTTGACGTGGGTGCGTGAGAATTGCGGGGCCAGATGGTTAATGTAGTCCGGCATCCGGCGCATGATGTTGTCTACGGTTGCTTCAGGCGAATAGCCGCGCTCAGCGTGGTCACGGTGGATTTTTTGAATCCATTCCAAATTGACGCTAGGCACTACCCCGATGCCGATGTCAACATGCTGGGCTACGTCATAGCCGCCGTATTTCTGGTCCGGGGAAGTGTCTTTCACCAAACCGTGCAAGCCTTCATAGAACAGGACGTCGGTGTTGCTTCCAGTGTCTTCCCACGGGGTAAATTCGCCTGAACCAGCGTTGCAGGCGATACCCGCATCCGCCAAGCGCTTGCAATGGAATGCCGCTTCTTCAGCGTTGTGCAGGTAGTGACGCTTTTTGCCAACCCCCGCTTCACCGTAGCTCTTGAATAGCGCTTCGAGTGCGTGGAAGTCGTTGGCTTCGGGGCCGAAGTGGCTGAAATTGTGCTCAACCGCAGAGCGTTCCTTGAATTGCGCGCGGGTTACGCTGTGGAAGCTATCACCTTCAATAATCGCGGAGATAATTTCCTCGCGGCGGAAAATGTTTTCAAACGCACGTTTAACAAAGGTAGTACCTGCCCCAGATGATCCGGTAACTGCAATAACTGGATGCTTTTTGGACATGGAGCTTCTCCTCGGAAGATTTTTTAGATGCGCAATCTCATAACATTCTAGCCGAACCCCAGGTGGCTGTATATATCTTTTGATAGGGGCTGTGCATTAAGCGGACAAATGGCGCGCTACTCATTGCTATACATAGCGTCGTAAGTCGCAACAATGAACTACCACGCGGCTTGCCGCGGGGTAGTTCATTCTCCCAAGAGCTTCTTTTCGGCCTTCTCTATCTCCCGTGAGGTCTTTGTTTCGGCTTTCTCTACGTGTCCCACGGCCGCGTTGTGTGCCTTCTCTGTTTGTTCCTTAACTTTTCCCTGCATCTGGATCGCCTTGGTTTCTGCTTTATGCTTCTGCTGCTCGGCCTTTGCAGCCGCCTTCTCCGTCTCCTGCTGGACTTTCTTCTGCGCCTGCTCAGCTTTCATGGCCGCCTTGTCTGCGGCTTTCTTTGATTTCTCTTCTACTCTATCAACGGCCGCTTTGGCCTTCCCTTCCGCTTTCCCACGTTCCTCCGCCGCTTTTTGTTCAACCCCGGTCTTGATGTCCGAGATCGTCGGTACCGTCGGGATTACGGGTGGTTGGTATTGGGCAAAGGCCCACGTGCTGAACAACAGCGCGCTCGTGACGGCACCGGTAAATGTGAGAATCTGTTTCATCTGCAAGCCCTCCTTGGTTAGAATGCTGATGATGAACGACACGCCAACTAGAGTGTAAGAACTTTCACTACGGTGGCTCTCCATCGAGCTGAGCATAGACGCGGCATTGCACGGTGTCAAGAGTGGTGATGGGGGAGGGATCCGGTTGCCGACAGTTGTGGGTCGGATCGGACCGAGGGTGTGAAGAAATGAGGGGAGTAGGGGCTTAACCGGGGAGGAACTCCGGTTGGATTCGCTTGGTTATCAGGCCTTGTTCCCATGCTAAATTCAGGAGATGTTCGAGGCCCTGTCTGGTTTCCTGATTCCAGGTACGGGTATCCTCGTTCACATACATACCGACGAATCGATCGGTTAGAGCCACATCTAATCCACGACCAAACTGCATGGCGTATTGAAGCGCCTCTTGTCGGTGAGCCAGGCCATAGTTGATACTGGCCTGAAGGTATCCCGAAACCTCCAGACAACACGGTTCACCCAGATCCTTGCGGATAGCATTGGCCCCCAATGGCAGGGGCAGCGCGGTCTGCTCGTACCACCAGGTTCCGAGATCCAGCAGCTTGGTAAAACCGCTGGCCTCGAAGGTGAGCTGCCCCTCGTGGATGACAAGTCCGGCATCCGCCTCTCCTCTTTCGACCGCGTCGAAGACCTGGTCGAAGGGGACCTCGACAGCCTGAAACTCACGCAAGTAGAGCTGCAGCACAAGGAAGGCCGTCGTGAGTCTACCGGGAACGGCAATTCGCTTGCCACGGAGGTCGGCAGGATCGAGTGGGCGCTTCGCCACGAGGATCGGCCCGTAGTTCCGTCCGATGCTGGCGCCATGGGGCAGCAGAAAGTAGCGGTCAGACACATACGTGTACGCATGGGCTGAGATCGCTGTCACCTCCAGCCTGCCTTCCATCGCCCAACCGTTCAGAACGTCTATCGCTTCGAGGATATGCTGGAAGCGAAACCGGCCCGTGTCAAGTCGCTCCTTGGCCAGGGCGTAAAACATAAATGCATCATCCGGGTCCGGACTATGTCCGATGTGGATGAGACGTGTCTCCATGCGCTGTCCGCTTTCTAGCCCAGGTCGTCCAGGGTCTCGTGAATGGTCTTTTGAATGTAGCTGAAGATCGGCGTATCGCGAAGGGTAAAACGACTGGCCTCGGTCTCACGGAGCGCCATAATAAGCTCCACGAAATCTGCCGGCCTGTCGCTTTCAAATGCTACCACAAACTCCTGGTCATCGAGGCCAAATGAGTAGGTGGTGTTCAGTTTCACCGATGGAAACTTGTGACCTACCTTGATATGGGCATTCATGATCTCCTGACGCTGACCGATCGGCAGCAGGTACCAGGTAAAAAGCAAAATTTATGAATTGCTCCCTGTCCGAGGCCGGCATATCATTGCCCTTATTCATCCTGCTTCGGGTTGGGCCGCTGCCCACGCTGCCCCATGCGTGTTACCTTCGCCACATCTCTTATATACATCAGGATCAGGGCGAGCGCAAGGGCTGGTTGATGTCTCTACCGGGGTGTTGGCTGATTATCCTTGACACACCTGCAGGGGATGCTTATACTCAGTCGATTTTTGGTCTGAGGCCTGCGTTTGCGTTTACTGAAAACACCGCAAGGACCAGGGGCTCGCGGTATTTTCGTTTCTAAGACCGTGAATCATGTCAGCGGGAAGCGACACTGCGATGACGAGGGATAATGGCTCTTGACGATGGTACTGAGGAAACAGGCGGGGGTTCGAGGTACGACAAAGGGACGAGGCATCGCCCCCTCGAAGTCAAGGTAGATGGCCGAGGGGTAGAATCAGCTCTTCGACTCTTCAAGAAGCTCATCTTGCGCGATGGGATCTTGAAGGAACTGAAACGAAGAGCGCACTACGAAAAACCAGGGGAGAAGCGTCGCCGAAAGGTTCGCGAGGCCGCACGTAGACTTCGCCGCCAGGCGGCTCGCGCGGTTCGCCGCGACCCGGCGGAATTCTAAGTCCCCCGGGGAGGTCCGGGCGGATGAAGCCAGCCATGGAATGCGGGGCCATGGCGATGGCGCTAATCGAACTACCCGTGAGAAGTCGGCCGCAGGCCGACGGAAGGAGTTTCGAAAGCATGGGAACACGAGTGTATGTTGGTAATCTCCCGTTTGATACGGATGCATCTGCGCTCCGCACCCTCTTTGAAGAGGGTGATCGTAAGGTCACCGATGTCAAGATCATTACAGATCGTGATACTGGACGACCCCGGGGCTTTGCCTTCGTTGAGATGGAGAGTCCGAGCGACGCTGAGGCCGCTATCCAGGCCTTGAATGGGCGAGATGTTGGTGGTCGGGCGCTGACGGTCAATGAGGCAAAAGAACAGGCTCCTCGCCGAAGTGGTGGCGGTGGTGGCGGTGGTGGCGGATATCGCAGTGGTGGTGGTAGCAGCAGCGGCGGCGGTGGCGGATATCGCGGCGGCGGCGGTAGCGGCGGCGGTGGCGGCGGCGGTGGCGGCGGTCGCAGGGGCGGCTATTAACCGCGGTAGCGCACAATTTCCGAAGAGCAGGCTTAGGTTGCTTAAGCCTGCTTGATTTTCTCTTACCTGCTGAGAGATCCTGAGATCCCTTACCACTTTTAATAACACCCGAAAGGTCATTGTCTTGTCGTCACCTGTCCTGCCTACCTCCGATAGACTGGTCGGCCGGGGTTGCCGATAGCTCTACGTAGATCTCGATGAAAGTCGCGAGCGTCACTAGAAGCACTGGCCCCAGGATGAACCCGAGAATACCGAATACCTGAAGACCGCCAAGCATACCAAAAAATAGAAATAGCGTCGGCAGATTGGTGCCGCCTGAAATGAGCGCCGGCTTCAGCACATTATCGGCAGTGCTGACGACCACTACCGACCAGGCGATCAGGAAGAGACCGCTAATCCAGCTTCCCTCCAGGAACAGATAACCGGCTGCGGGGACCCAGATCAGCCCTGATCCGCCAACTGGGAGTAACGAGAAGAGGGCGGTGGCCAGCCCGAGAAAGACCGGGTACGGGACACCGAGGGTCCAGTAGCCTACCCCACCAAGGACGCCCTGCGCCAGGGCCGTCACGAGTGTGCCGCGGACTACGGCTGACACAGCGTCGTAGAGACGCGAAAAGAGCACCTCGGCATGTCTCCGTTCAAGCGGCAAGAGCCTCTGGAGGCTGCCGACGATCGCCTCACCGTCCCTGAGTAAGAAGAAAAAGGTGAAGACGGTGAGGAAGAAATTGACCGTAAAACTCAACAGGTTGAGGGCGATCCCCTTTAGGTTGTCGACGATGAAGCTGCTGACCGCACTCAGGCCGCTCAGCAGTAGCGCATTCAGATCGAAGCCCAGACGCGTAAAGGGCAGGCTTATACGATCCCAAAAGGCCCGCCCGGCCATCACCACCGGATGGGATGAGATCCCTGCGACTCCCTGCTGCTGATAGAGACGCTCTGTCGCCTGATAGAAGCTGGCGGCTTCGCGCGTCAGTACCCACCCGCACAGGATAGCCGGGATCATCACGGCCGCAATCACAGTGATCGTCAGCACAAGGGCGGTGAGTGCGGACTTGCCACCGAGCCATTGCAGCAGGCGGCGATAGACCGGTTGAAAGACAATGACCAGTACGGCTGCCCAGAGAATCGGAGACCCGAAGGGAATCAGGATCAGGTAGGTCAGGTAGAGGAGTAGGAGCAGAGACCCATAGAAGAACGCGGCGGAAACGCCAGTTCCATTCCCGCCCCATCTGGAAACCCTGCCATCATGTTTCTTATCGCCCATTCTCTCCACCCTCTTCGTTCATTCGGCGTAACTACTCAGGTGTTTAGGCTGAAGACTGAAGGCTGAAGGCTCTAAATTATATCAGAGGGTACGAACCGAGCCCCTCAAGACCTTCTCGGGGTTTTAAATAATCACGCGGCTTACCCCTAAAAGCCTTCAGCCTTCAGTCTATCTACCTGAGCAGTTACCATTCGACTCAATCAAAGATCTCAGGATCTGTGTTGCCCTCCCGGATGCAAGCGCAGGGCATCTGCGCGGTATTCCTCGCAACGCCAATTCGGCCGTATTGATCGAGCAGGATGATGCCGACCTCGGCGCCGGTCCTGGCCGTAAGCTCTCCGACGGCACGCCTGGCCGCCGCCATTGGCTCTTCGCCCATCCGAAGGAACTCGAGAGCGGTTTTTGCGAGCACCAGTTTAATGATCGCCTCCCCATTGCCAGTGCAACTGGCCGCGCCGAGCTGATCGTCGGCATAGGTCCCGCAGCCAATCAGCGCAGAGTCGCCTACGCGGCCTGGTGTCTTCAGCGGCAGGCCGCCCGTCGAGGTTGCTGCGGCTAAGTGCCCCGCTTGGTCGATGGCGATGGCGCCGACGGTACCGACACCCTCGACCTGCTCCTCTCGCAGGGCGGACCATCGGGCACGCTGTCGTTCCGTAATCAGCGCTTCGGCCACGCACTCCTTGATCCCAACCGCTGCGGCGAATCGCTGGGCCCCCTCCCCGACAAGCAGGGTTGGCCCGCCAGCCTCCATTACTGTTCTTGCGAGCGTCACAGGATTAGCGATCCGTTTCACGGCGCCGACGGCTCCGGCTGCCAAACCTCGGCCGTCCATGATCGAGGCGTCGAGTTCTATCTCTCCATCCCGATTAAGGACGGCGCCTCGGCCAGCGTTGAAGGCCGGATCGTCCTCCAGTGTCTTGACTACCTGCTCGACGGCGTCCACCGCGGAGCCTCCCGCTGTGAGCACTTGCCATCCATTCACAACGGCTGCCCGAATACCATCTCGCCGTAACTCAACTAAGTCAGGAGCTACCTTTCCTGCGCCTCCATGGATAAGGATCACAGGACCGAACGATCTAGCGGTCATCAATTTCACCTCTTCGCTGCCCCTGTTTCGCTCGAAAAGACTCGGCCATGGCGATCCGCTCGAGGACCGGAGGGTGGGTATACAAGAGCCAGACCATGGCTCGCGGTGGCTCGATGTCTGCGAAATTCGTCCTGGCAAGCTTGACCTCTGCGCCGATAAAGGCCTCAGGGTTAGCGCTGAGACGGAGCGATTCGAGGTCGGCTTCTCGTTCAAAGGACCGCGAAATAGCTACCTGGATAGGCGTCGTCAGGATGGTGAGGGCGAGGAAGAGGAGCAGCAGGAACGGTAACGACATAGGGTCAGCCGGATGAATAAAACCAAAGCGTCCGGAGTCGGCTGCGGTATTGAGAAGGCGAGCGATCAACCACATGGCTGCCAGCGCCGAGGTCGCGCTAATGGCCATCCCCTTCCAGGTGTGGTGCCGTCTCCAGTGGCCCAACTCATGCGCCACAATCAGTTCCACCTCCTCAGGGGTGGAGCCGGCGATCAGCGTATCGTACAGAACGATGCGTCTCGTTCGTCCGAGCCCCGTGAAGTAGGCATTGGTTTTGTTGGTTTTTTTGCTGGCATCTATCTCCAGGATCGGCCCTACTGTGAGACCAGCCCGATCAGTTAACGCACGGAGCCGGTTCACCAACGCTTTATCCTGCACCGGTCGGAACGTGTGAAACAACGGATCGAGGAGGATCGGAGACAGTTCAGCGAGCAAGCCCATCACAAGGACAAGGATAACCCATGCCGACAGATACCAACGGACGGGATCCCATCGGATAAAAGCGTAGAGCAGCATCAGCAGCGGGAGCAGGATCGCCGCGTTGATCAGTGCCCCTTTGGTATAATCCCACGCCCACGAAGCGACCGACTGGCGAGAGAGGCCAAATGTATGCTCGCGGAGGAAGCCCCCGTAGAGGCTGACAGGGAACGTGACCGCATAATACAGCAGAGCCACCAAGAGGCCGTACACCGCAATGGTTAGCCACACACGCCCGCTTGCGACCGAGATGCTGAGATCGCGAATTTTCGCGGACAGTGGGCTCAGGGTCATGAGCCCAAAGAGGCCGAGGGTCAACGCCATTCGCACGCCATACAACACATATCGCCCTCGCGCGTATGCCCGCCCCCTGTCGATCTCTTCAGGGGTAAAATACTGTCTGGTCCTATCGGCGGATGAGGTGCGTAGATCCGAAGGCGGAGACTCGCTTCCAAGCGCCTGCCTTTCAGGTATGATCGTCGCCCCGGCAATCACCAGTAAGAACAGAGGGATGGACCATTGCGATAACATGCAGCGCAGACCTCGATAAGGGGTCAGCCAGTCAATTCAACAGCCCCAGGACCTTGTGCAACTCGACGCGGGCCGCAGTATAATTCGGCTCAATTTCCAGGGCCAGTTTTAGCTCTCTGATCGCCTCTTGGTATTTCCCTTTCCGCATAAGGACTCGGCCCATATTCATGTGGGGGTAATGGCGAGGTTCGTACCGCCTGGCCACCATGGCCCGTTCGAGCCACGGGATCGCCTCGTCGTACCGCCCCTTCTCAATCAGGTAGACGCCGATGTCGTTGTACGGATTGCCGAAATCAGGGTCGACCTGGATGGCAGCCTCACACTCCTTGATAGCCTCGTCGATCTGTCCCTGAAAGCTGTATGCCCACCCCAGGAAGGTGTGAGCCTCAGCCGTCGGGTAGAGTTCTATGGACCGCTTGTAGGCTGCAATCGCGCCATCCAGATCCGAGCTCGCTTGCAGTCGGTGTCCTTCTTTAAAATAGAATTCCGCCAGTTCAAGTCTTGCCGGGTCAGGCATGGTTTTCACCTATCGTTACTTTGTTAGCGGACGCGGCGAGGGCCAGCATTACTAACAGCCTTCAGCCTTCGGTCTATCCACCTTAGTAGTTACGTTCATTCTACCACGTGAATAGGCCCTGCTGTGCCTTGAAAAGAGGCCCTGTGCTCATCCGAGCTTCTTGTGGAAGCGGAGAATGCTTGTCGTGATCAGGATCACCCCGATGGCGGTGAGGACCAGCAGGTGAGTCCAGAGATAGGAGATGCCGATTCCTTTCAGGATGATCCCGCGAATAATCTCCACGTAATAGGTGAGAGGGATTATGTAGGCGACGGTCTTGGCCAAGGGCGGCATTGCCTCGACCGGGAAGAGAACTCCGGAGAGGTAGACCGACGGGATGAAGATAAAATACGACATCTGCATGGCCTGCGCCTGGGTCCTGGCGATGGTGGATAACAGGATACCGAGACCCAAGGTCCCCATGATGAAGAACAGGGACAGGAAGTAGAGGAGGAACAGGCTTCCACGTATCGGGATGTCGAAGATCCAGACGCCGAACACGAGGGCGAATGTCATTTGCGCATAGGCAACCAGGACATTCGGAACGATCTTCCCGATCATCAACTCCCAGCGGCGCAGTGGGCTCACGATCAGCGCCTCGAGCGTTCCACGCTCCCGCTCCCGCACTACCACCATGGCGGTGATGGTGATAGTGGTTTGCATCAAGATGAAGCCCAGCAGGCCAGGGATGATGAAGATAGCGCTGACAAGGTCCGGGTTGTACCAGGCCCGGACCCGGACATCCAGAGGGGCGGTGGAGGTGGCCCGACCGGCGCTCCGCTGCAGCGTCTCCGATACGATCCGCATCGAGCCAACCTGGCCGATCGCGTTAGCCGCGTTGATGGCCGATGTCGCCACCAATGGGTCCGAGGCGTCCACGATCACCTGGACCTGCGTGACGCGCTGCTGCTTGAGCAAGCGGGCATAGTCAGGTGGAAAGATGATTCCTACCTTGGCCCTGCTGCTGTCGATAAGGCGTGCAATCTGTTCATAGCTGTCCACATGATAGTCGAGGTTGAAATATTGAGAGTTGGTAAAAGCATGGAGGAGTTCTCGACTCTCAGGCGTCCGGGACTGATCGAAGACAGCGGTCGGCATGTGCTTGACGTCGGTATTGACGGCCCACCCGATGATGCCGAGGATCATCATCGGCATAAAAAGCATCATGGCCAGCGTAAAGCGGTCGCGCCACATCTGGATAAACTCTTTGCGGATCATGCCGAGCAGGCGTGACCTCATATCTCGCCTTCCCGCATTCGCTTCAGTTGCGCCCGGAGAGAGCGCCGGTCGACCAGGCCGACGAATGAGACAAAGATATCCTCGATCGATGGGGTCGCCACCTCAACCCGGTTAACCTTGAGCCCCTCGCCGGTCAGGCGCGCCTCCACATCGGTGGGCGACGGGCCACCCTCCTCGATCACCACGTGGATGGTGTTCCCAAATCGGACGACCTCTGCCACGCCGGGAAGCGTTTCAAGGAATATCGTGGCCTCCCGTATCGGGTGGCATTCGATCTCGAGGACCTGGCCCTTGAGGGCATTCGCCTTGATCTCCTCACGGCTCCCCTGGGCCGTGATCCGACCTTGATAGATAAATCCCAGACTGTCGCAGTGTTCCGCTTCATCCATGTAGTGGGTGGTGGCAACGATGGTGATCCCTTCCTCAGAGAGCCGGTAGATCAGGTCCCAAAAGTTGCGGCGGGAGACCGGATCGACCCCTGCGGTCGGCTCGTCCAGGAACAGGAGCTCTGGCTTATGAATGATACTGCACCCTAAGGCCAGGCGCTGTTTCCAGCCGCCTGACAGGTGGGCCGCCAGCTCGCCCTCACGTCCGGTCAGATCGGCCATCTGAATCATCTGCTCGATTCGGGCCCGCTTGATCCCATTCGGGACCGAGTAGAGGCTGGCGTAGAAGTCGAGGTTCTCCCGGACGGTCAGGTCCTCGTACAGGCTGAACCGCTGGGACATGTAGCCGATCTTTTCCTTGATCCGCTCCGGCTCCGTGGCAATATCGTGGCCCAGCACATACCCTGACCCCTCGGTCGCGTCCAGGAGTCCGCAGAGCATCCGGATGGTGGTGGACTTCCCGGCCCCATTCGAACCGAGGAACCCGTAGATCTCGCCTCTTTTGATAGTCAAGTCCACATGGTCCACGGCCACGATCTTGCCGAATCGTTTCGTCAACCCCTTGGTGATGACCGCGCAACTATCGCGGTCGATCTCAGCCATGGAGGGGACTCCACCGGGCGGGCGATCGACGGCTGGTTCGCTTTGTCCCTCTGTCTCCTACCTTAATCTCGGTATCGGCCGGCATCCCTGGTTTCAGTAGGCGCTCGCGGTTGTCCAGGCTGATCTTGACCCCGAAGACCAGGTTCACGCGCTCCTTCTTGGTCTGGACCGTGCGGGGGGTAAATTCGGCCTTCGAGCTGATCTCGATCACCTTCCCTTCGAAGCGCCGATTCGGAAATGAATCGACGGTGACCGCGGCGGTCTGGCCGATACCCACCAACCCGATCTCCGACTCCGGGATGTAGACGCGCAGCCACAGATCATCAGGATCGATGAGGATCACGATGGGAAAGCCGGGATTGACGACCTCTCCTTGCTCGGCCCGCTTGATGAGGACGATGCCGGCGAGGGGCGCCAGGATGGTGCTGTCGCGAAGTCGGACCTGGGCCATGCCAAGCGCCGCCTTTGCCCGATCGCGTTCGTGGCGGGCCGCCTCAATCACCTCTGATCGAGGCCCAATCCGGATCATCTGGTATCGCTCCTGCGCCGCCTTGACCTGGCTCTGCGCGATCTCGACCCTGTTCTTGGCGCGATCTCGCTCTTGCGCTGAGATGGCCCCTTCTTTGAAGAGGTTGTCAAACCGGTCCCACTCATCCTTAGCCAGCTTCAGGTTATCCTCGGCCTGCTGCAGATTGGCGCGCGCCTCTTCGATTTCCTGAAGGCGCGAGCCGGCGAGCAACTCCTTGAGCTGCGCCTCGGCCTTGGCCAGTACCGCCTGCTGTTGCGCTACCTCCGCCTCGATCTCCGGGGTGTCGAGCCGAGCGATGACCTGATTCGCCTGGACCTGGGCCCCTTCCTTCACCATGAGCTGAGCGAGACGACCCGGCAGCTTCGAGCTGACCTCGACCTCGGTAGCCTCAATCGTCCCATTCGCCACCAGGCCGCCGCCGCCCCCCTTGTCGCGCACCACCCCCCAGCCGACGAAGAGTGCAGCGCCAGCCAGTGCCAATAGTGCAACGAGCAATGCTATCTTTCGTCTTGGTTCCGTCACACACCCCCTGCAGTGCGGATATGGTTATACATAGTATCGTAAGTCGCAACAATAGACGTCATTCCCGCGAAAGCGGGAATCCAGAACAGCACTGGATTCCGGGTCAAGCCCGGAATGACAAACTGCCTGAGACTTATGTCGTAATGTGTAGCCAGCATCCTCGTCTTGCCTGCCTGCATCCTGCGTCTTCATATTTGAAACACCTTCAGCACCTCGTCGCCTTAGTGGTTGATGACCTTCACGGCGATCTTGCCCGTCTCGGGCTTGGCGAATGGCCGGCTGATGGTGGTGTAGAGACTGCTCCAGGCCGCTTCGTCGATGTCCGCCCGTAGCGCCCGCTTGAGCTTATCGTAAGGACCCTCACCGTCTTGTGCAGCCCCGGTGAAGTAGGCGTGGCGGACAAAGAAGCTCTCGCCGTTGTAGTCGGTGTCGATAAACCAGCACGCGATATCGTCGGTGGAGGAGTTTCGTATCTGTCCTGTGGTCGGATCGTACACATCGAAGTCGCGCAGCTCCTCGGTGGGGATGTTCGCGCGCTTGTCCTTATGGCGAATGGATTCGACTTTCGTCGGCGTGGTCTTCTTTTTGACCATGGAATGTTACTCCGACTTCGGTGGAAGCTTGCGCTTGGGTTTGTCGATCAGGTAATTGTCGCGGGTGATGACCTTGCGGCCCGACTTGGCTTCAAGCTGGCGACGGGCATTGCCCGCAACCGAGCCGCCTGCTTTGGCAGCCAGTTTGTTTTTTAGGAGGCCCTGGGCGTTTTTGTTGCGCGCGATTTCTGTGGTTGCGGCCTCGCCGAGCATGGTGAAGATCAACTCGAGGTCGGTCATGTGATCGCGGAGATTTTCACGCTTCAGGCCCTTCAGCTTCTTGTAGTCGGCAGGAGTCAAGCCAAATGTGGCTTTGGAAATTTCGCCGGTAAGTATGGCGAAGTCTTTTTGATCCTGAATACCGCGTTTCTGCCATTCGCTGGTCAGTTCGTCACGGACGGCAATGCCACGGACGCGCTTTTCGACCCAATCGTCGGGGTAGCCTTTGTCCTGATAGAGTTTCCGCATCCGCTGCTGGGCAAGTTCGGGGTTTTCGATCTCCTGGACGCGCTGGTAACCCACCTCAGCCAGCCAGCGTTTGAACGGTTCGGCCTTGGGGCTGGGGATCGACTGGATGATGCGAAAGGCGGCTTCGGTGGACGCGGCTTCCGTGGGGTAAGCCTTGCCGTCAGATGAGACTAGTTTCAGTTGTCGACAAAGTGTCGACAACTCGATTCCGCTAGATTCCTTCTCCCGCTGCTTCATGCGATACCAGTAATCGCGTGGATTCTCGCTGTCGGTGAGGGCGCCGATGATGTCCACAACGGAGAAGAACCACTGGTCATCGTGCCAAATACGGCGAATCTGCTTCGCCCCGAATACGATCATCTTGCCCTGGGAATCGGCTGGCAATTCTTCACTCACGGTTTTGCTCCTTTCTTTAGGCTGGCGCGGATCAGGTTCTTCGCGTCCCACGGGTCACTGATCTCAATGAAAGTCCAGCGTCCGAAGCCGCCGTGGTTGTTGATGGCCGGCACCCACAGGGAGCGCGCAGTAGAGACCTTGGCGGCCTTGTTCTTCTTCTTCTCGCCGGTGACTTCGACGATCAGGTTCAAGAGGTCACTCGGGCCGTGGCCGTCGTCGATGCAGGCGATGAAGTCGGGGATGTATTGGTGTTCTTCGCCGTTCAGCGTGTAAGGGGATGGTGAAGCCGAGGTTGTGGTTTTTGACGTAGCGGATGACCTCGGGCGAGTCTTCGAGGGCTTCGGCCATCTTCTGCTCCCATGAATCGGTATCGGCCACCACATGGGAGATGTGGCACTTGTCGCTGCTGGTGGCGAATACGGCTCGGCTAGTATCGAAATCCACATCACAGGTGGAGCCGATCGTATCATGCGGGCGCAGGATCGGCCGTAGGGGCGCACCCTTGTGGTCGCCCTCCGTGCCGTCCGTCGAGGCGACGATCGCCTTGTAGATGCGGTCGGCGGCGTCGTGTGCTAACTCGATCAAGAGCAGCAGTTGCGGGAAGGTGTTGTCCTTGAGCGTGACGCATTCGGCCAGCCAGCGTTTGGCGATGCCGAGCAGTTGCGGGAAGAGCCAGGGTTTATCGTTGCCGTCATCGTCGCGGAAGTATTTTTCCAGCGTCAGCTTGGCCAGCAGGAAGGCGACCTCGTTGAGCCGGTGGCGTTTGAGATCGTCGAGGGTGTGGATGCTGGATTCGCCGACGATGGGCGCGTTCTCGGTCTTGGTGGGAATGTCGGCAGTCGAGAGTGCCAGGTGCGATTCTGCTGTGAAGGTTGCGGTGAGCCGCTCGCCAGCCACGTCGTAGCGGTAGCCGAGCAGCCGTGGAAAGGTGATCTCGCAGGCGATGCGGCGCTCGATGGCGCGAACGCGGGTGGGCAGCGGGCCGGGCTTGGGGTCTTTAGTTGCCCCGCTGCACGGGATGAAGGAAAAGGGCACGCCGTAGACTTCAGCGTATTCGGGATTGAAATGCCCCTTCTCGTTGGCGGCGTAACTTATGCGGCGCAGGGCGCGACCGACCACCTGCTCGCACAGCAGTTGCGTGCCGAAGGCGCGCACGCCGAGAACGTGGGTGACGGTGTTGGCATCCCACCCTTCCGTGAGCATGGAGACGCTGACGACGCACTTGACGTGTTCGCCGAGTTTGCCTGCCTTACCGACCGTGTTCATCACTTCGCGGAGGAGGTCTTCGTCGGTCAGGGATTCGGCATCGCGGCCGGGAAAGCGGGCTCGGTAGTCGGCCTTGAACTCGTCGATTTCTCGGGCGGCGATCTTCTTGAAGTCGTCGCTCATCGCTCCGCCGGACTCGAGCTGCTGGCTGTCCACCAGGATGGTGTTCGGGCGGTGCAGCCAGCCACCCTTACCGTCGTCGTTGCGAAAGATGGACAACTGCCCGGCCTGGGCGACGATCTGGTCGCCGATCTGCTTTTCCCATCCGGCAATGAAGTCGAAGACGCGTTTGGACACGTTGGTGTTGTTGCAGACGACGATGAACACCGGCGGCGTGATGCCACGGGCGCGGGCCTCGGCGTTCTGCTCCCACAGGCGGTGATACTTCTTGTAGTTGCCGTAGAGGCTGAGAAGTGCTCCATGAAGTTCGAGGGGGATCTTCGGTTCGCCCACCACCTTATCGGTTTTGCGACCCTTTTTTGATAGGTGCTCGCGGATGCGGAGCCACAGGTCGCGGTAGGTGGGCTGCTCGCCTATCATTGAGTCATCAGCCACCGGCACACGGGGCACTTTGACGATGCCGGCCTCGATGGCGTCGATGAGAGAGAAGTCAGAAACTACCCACGGAAAAAGAAGCCCCTCGGTGATTTTCTTACCATCGTGCGTAATTTTGCTGTAACCCGAACCGCGCAGAAAGAACGGTGTGGCCGAAAGGTCGTAGATGGCCTTCACGCCGATCTTGGCCTTCACGGCCTCGATGCCGGAAATCCATACGCGAGCCTCTTCGTCGCGTTGCTTGGCTTCGACGCGATCATCGCCGGTGAGTTTTTCCTCTTCGCCGTCGGGTTTGCGGCGGTAGCAGTGATGGGCTTCGTCGTTGAGGACGATGATGTGTTTCTTGGTGCTCAATTCGCGACAGACGCGGCGCACCATCTGGTCGGGAGTTTCGGTAAACGGGCTTGGCTGCCCATCGGCGAGAATCGACTTCGTGATCTTGCCGGCGGCGACCCTCTCGCGCAGTCCGAAGGCGTGGTAGTTGGTGATGACGATTTTGGCCTGTCCGAGCTGGTCCTGTAGTTGGGCCGGTACAATGTCACGCTGGCGGTAGTAGTTCTCCGGGTCGTTCGGCAACAGCACGCGGAGCCGGTCGCGGATGGTGATGCCGGGGGTGACGATCAGGAAGGTGTCGGAGAAGCGGGCGTCCTGGGGGTTGGCGCGCTTGTTGAGCGTGTGCCAGGCGATGAGCATGGCCATGACGACGGTCTTGCCGGCGCCAGTGGCCATCTTGAATGCTGCGCGCGGCAGGCCGGGGTTCGATGTGTCGTTCGCCTCTCGTATCGCGTTCTCTATCCAGGCATCGCCGTATTTCTTTGCCACCTCGGTAATGTAGATGGCGGTTTCAAGGGCCTCGTTCTGGCAGAAGAAGAGTTTCTTCTCGCGATTGGGATCGGTCCAGTAGGCAATCAATCGCGTGGTGGTATGTGTCACGCCCAGGTAGCCGCCCTTGCGCCACATGGCGACGCGGCGTCGGACATCGTTGACGAGCTGGTTCTCCTCGATGCGGTCTTGTGTCCATTCCGTTGCGAATTGAAGCTGCTTGGCACCCTTCTTCTTCGGCTTGGCGATGGGGACGAAATAGGAACTGGTCCGGCGGCCGTCAACAATCTCGCTGGTGATGCCCTCGTCGCTAAATCGAAAATGACGGGTCGGCTCGTCGAACGGCGAGTTGATGATCGGGTTTTCGATGACGACTTGGCTCATATGGTTCCGTGCATGGTGTTTTTGCTTTCCAGGATGTGTGTTGGTCCTGTTTTGCCAGTAAATGGCCCATGAGTGCGATGAAACTTCACAATGTCAATAGCGCGCCTCACACACAAACCCTATCCGCAGCAAAGGTCTTCACCTTGATATGTTTGGATCGTTCTTCCACCTGGGTCGCATCATACTGAAACTGTAACCGCATCCATCCATCCGGCGTACTGCCAAACGCCTTGGCCAAGCGAATAGCCATGTCCCAAGACAGGTCTGCATTCTCGTTCACCAGATTACTCAACGCAGACCGCGACACACCAAGGATCTTCGCCCCTTCGGTCACGCTCAACCCATGTGGCTCCAGACAGTCCACGCGCACCGACAATCCCGGATGCGGTGGATTCTTCATATTCAACGCCTTCATAGCGCTCCCTCTTTGCCAATGAGCTTCTTGAAACCGGCTTCGTCAAGGGTCGTGACGCCGAGGCGCGTGGCATCGTCGTGCTTGCTGCCGGGATCTTTGCCCACGACGACATAGTCGGTCTTCTTGCTGACCGATGAGGTCAGGCGGCCACCGGCCCGAACGATCAGCTCCTTGGCCTCGTCGCGGGTCAAGCTCTCCAGTCCGCCGGTCAGAACGAACGTCTTGCCAGCCAGAGGGCGAGGTCCCGCCGTGACCCCTTCCTCCTTCATACTGACGCCCACTCCTCGCAACTGCTCGATCTGGCGGCGGTTCTCCGGCTGGCGGAAATAGAGCGCCACACTCTGGGCGATGCGGGGGCCGATGCCGTAGATCTCGGCCAGTTCCTCCTCAGGCGCCTGCTCCAGCCGATCCATCGAGCCGTAATGCTGGGCCAGGATCGTGGCGACGTGTTCGCCTACATACCGGATTCCCAGTGCGAACAGTAGGCGACTCAGCCCGCGTCCCTTGCTCCCATGGATCGCGTTGTACAGGTTGGTGGCAGACTTCTCGGCCAGCCGTTCAAGCTCGGCGAGGGTGGCCACATCAAGTTGGTATAGATCGGCTAACTCCCTGACCAGCTTCCGATCGACAAGCTGCTCCGCTACGGCCTCGCCCAGGTGCTCGATGTCCATCGCCCGCCTCGATCCGAAGTGCAGCAGCGACTCCTTCAGCCGGGCTAAGCAAGCGGAGTTGGTGCATCGGCTGACGACCTCGCTTTCGGGTCGGAATGCCTCGGCGCCACAGACAGGGCACTGGGTAGGGAAGCGGAACGGCCGACTGTGAGAAGGCCGCTTGTCCTGTATCACCCGCAGAATGTGAGGGATCACGTCGCCTGCCCGCTCGATCAGGACGGTGTCCCCCTCGCGGACGTCAAGACGTTCGATCTCATCAGCATTGTGGAGCGTTGCGCGGCTGATTGTGGCACCGGCAATCTCTACGGGATCGAGCAGGGCGGTCGGCGTGAGCGCCCCCGTTCGCCCCACGCTCACTTCGATCTTCCTGATGACACTGGTCGCCTGCCGCGCTGGGAACTTGTAGGCGGTGGCCCACCTGGGATGATGTGTGGTCGAGCCGAGCCCGCGTTGCTGCTCGATCGCATCGACCTTTACCACCACACCGTCGCAGTCGCACCCGATCTCGTCACGGGCGGCCTCGACCTCAAGGCATGTCTGAATCGCCAAATCGATATCAGTGCAGCGCCGGCGATAGCGCTCCAGCGTGTTCTTGCGGTCTTTGGGATCAAGAAGGAATCCGGACTCAAGCAACTGCTGCATGGCCTGTGAGTGGCCTTTGAACGGATTCGGCTCGGCATAGCTGACGCCGTAGATGAAGATATCGAGGGGACGGCTTGCGGTGATTCGCGGGTCTTTCTGGCGGACTGACCCGGCCGAGGCATTCCTCGGATTCGCGAAGGGCTCATCACCTTCCGCCTCCAACCCCCGATTCAACTTTTCAAACGCTTGACGCCACATGAAGATCTCCCCGCGCACCTCCAGGATGTCAAGCTTTGTTAACGGCCCGTGCAGACGACGAGGGATGCCCCTGACCGTCATCAGGTTGTGCGTCACATCCTCACCGTACCGGCCATCACCTCTGGTAGCTCCCCGCACAAACTGGCCATGCTCATACACCAAGGCCACGCCGAGGCCATCCACCTTTGGCTCGGTCACGTAGGTAAACTGCTCGCCTGGCAGCGCCCGCTTCATGCGGGCCTCGAACTCCTGGAGCTCATCAGCGTTGTAGGCGTTGTCCAGTGACAGCATCGCCGCCTTGTGCTGCACCGAAGCGAACCCTTCGACAGGCTGGCCGCCAACCCGCTGCGTAGGAGAGTCGGGCGTGATCAGTTCGGGATGCTCTGTTTCGAGGTGTGTCAGGCGTTGAAAGAGCTTGTCGAACTCGGCGTCTGTGATCTCCGGCCGGTCCAACACATAGTAGAGGTATTCGTGGCGTAGAATGAGCCGTCGGAGTTCCTCAGCCTGTGCGCGGAGTTGAGAGGTGTCGGGCATGGGTTTCCACTGAGTAATCAGTCTAACTATTTGTAATTACAGGGATTCACAGATTTAACCTTCGGCCTATTGGTAACAGAATGTCTCCAACTAGGCAAGGTAATTCGGCCCTTAAACCCTTGTCGATGTCGGCTGTCTAATCAGGCAAACAGTTACAACAACCACAACAGGAGGGAACGATCATGAAGCAGTATCTGTCGAAACTGGTCGTCATGGCGCTCGTTATCGGTGGATTGGTTGCTGCAACTCAGCCGGCTCTGGCATGGGTTAGGGTCGGAATCAACGTCGGGGTCCCATTCCCCGTGGTCGTCGCCCGGGCTCCTGTTGTGGCACCGGCTCCAGGGTGGCGCATGCGACCTGCGCCTGTCTATTATCGGCCTGTCCGGGTTCCTGGACACGTCAACCGATGGGGTGCCTGGGTTCCTGGCCACTGGCGGTAAACGCTTCCTGCTCTGCGTGACCTCCCCTCCCTCCGACCGCTGCGGGACTGACCGTCCGGTGAGTCCCGCAGCGGTTTTCTTCTGTTTCCTGGCACTCTGGCCCAAGAACAGCGATAGAAAGTTGTCATTGCGAACGAAGTGAAGCAATCTCGCATTATTGCACTGAGATTGCCACGCACCCTACGGGTACTCGCAACGACGGGAAGAATCGAGTAGTTGCGAAGCCTATCGCTGTTCTTGGGTCTGGCCGTCACCTTGACATTTGCGCGCTTCTTCTGTAGGGTGGCTTCTGCAGATGATGGTCACCCACGTTGGTGAGCGCGATGATCGAAGCTATACTCCTGCAACAGTTCGAAGAGCTAGCAGAGCGGCTTGGTGTCAAGGTCCTCTACGAGAGCTTGGATCAGCAGGAATTTGTCGTGAAGAGCGGGACCTGCACGCTGCGAGGACAACTCGTGGCGATCGTCGATGATCGCCTTACTCCGGGCGATCGAATACGGGTCCTGGCCGATTGCCTGTCACGGTTCGACCTTTCCACAGTCTACCTGGTTCCGGCTGTCCGCGAATTGATTGAAGCGCGACGGACCGGGCCGCCTACGGTATAGGAGGAGAGCGGCAGGGAAGAAGATGAGCCATGAGTTGGACGTGTGAGGATTTGGCTTGACTGTCAGCCGCGTTTTGGTACAGTGAACTGGCCTTTTAATCGGACTCAGAGAGGTTCGAAAAGGAGATGCTGTGGGAACTTCGCAAATCATTCTAGGCAGCGTTTGTCGAATAACCTCCTCGCCGGATGGTGAGGGGGTTTTTTTATGCCCTGACCTCCATGGCCGCTGAGCTGAACGAAAAGGCCAAAATTCTGGATCAGACCGGCATCCAGCGGGCTGTAACCAGGATTGCCCACGAGATCGCGGAGCGAAACAACGGGACGGAGGGCCTCGTCCTGATCGGCCTCCGTAGCCGAGGGGTAGATTTGGCCAGGCGGATCGCCAAGGAGCTGAAGCTTATTGCTGGGGCTGATATTCCGGTTGGGACCCTGGATGTGACCCTCTACCGGGATGACCTGGATAAGGTCGGGCCTCAGCCGGTGGTCCGAACAACTGAGATCCCGTTCTCGATCAACGAAAAGAGAGTGGTATTGGTGGATGATGTCCTGTACACCGGCCGGACCATCCGGGCAGCCATGGACAGCCTGATCGACCTTGGCAGGCCCCGCCTGATTCAGCTTGCCGTCCTCATAGATCGGGGTCACCGCGAACTGCCGATTCGGGCCGATTATGTCGGCAAGAACGTCCCCACCTCGCGGCAGGAGCAGATTCAGGTCCTGCTCACTGAGGAGGATGGGGAGGATTCGGTCGTCATCGTGAAGGGGTAGGAGAGGAAGCGATGGGCCTGGCAGGAAAAGATCTGTTGAGCATGCGGGAGCTGACGGTAGACGAGATCCGGCTGATCTTGGATACTGCCGAGTCGATGAAGGAGGTGGCCCGCCGCGACATCAAGAAGGTGCCGGCCCTGCGCGGCAAGACCCTGATCAATCTCTTCTACGAGCCCAGCACGCGGACCCGGACATCCTTTGAGATCGCAGGCAAGTGGCTGAGCGCCGACGTCGTCAATATCTCCATCTCGTCCAGTTCGGTGGCCAAGGGGGAGAGTCTGAAGGATACCGGCCTGACGCTGCAAGCAATGCACCCGGACGTCGTGGTTATCCGCCATCCATCCGCTGGAGCGGCAGAATTCCTGGCCAAGCGACTTGCGGCGCCGATCATCAACGCCGGCGATGGCGCTCACGAGCATCCCAGCCAGGCCCTGCTCGACCTCTTCACCATCAGGGAGAAGGTGGGGCGACTGGAGGGACTCAAGGCAGCCATTATCGGCGACATCACTCATAGCCGGGTCGCCAGGAGCAACATTCATGGGATGCAGAAGATGGGGATGGAGGTGCGGGTTGCAGGGCCCCGGACGATGCTTCCCCGTTTCGTCGAGCGACTCGGCGTTGAGGTCTTTACGAACCTCGATCGAGCCATCGCCGAGGTCGACGTCATCATGATGCTGAGACTTCAGGTCGAGCGCCAACAGGCCGGGCTGTTTCCCTCGCTGCGAGAGTACTCTCGCCTGTTCGGTCTCACCGTAGAACGGCTGAAGGCTGCAAAGCCTAATGTGCTGATCATGCACCCCGGCCCGATCAATCGGGGCGTGGAGATTGCGCCAGACGTCGCCGATGGGCCCTATTCGCTGATCCTCAATCAGGTGGAAAATGGCCTGGCCGTGCGGATGGCCTTGCTCTACCTCATTGCTGGCGGCGGGCAGGCGGGATAAAGGCGGGTGAGGGAGCTCTCATGCGGATTCTGATCAAGGGTGGTCGAGTCATCGATCCTGCAAATGCGGTCGATGAAATCCTGGATCTCCTCATAGAAGACGGGAAGATTATAAGGTTAGGCCGGAGCACGGCAGAACCCACTCTTAACACCCGGGGAAACGGGAAGACATCAAAGAATTCGAGATCCCAGACAGCAGGAGTAGAGTCCATTGATCGGGTGATGGATGCCACAGGGTTGGTGGTCTGTCCGGGGTTGATCGACATGCATGTCCACCTGCGCCAGCCAGGACGTGAGGATAAAGAGACCATTGCGAGCGGAACGATGGCTGCGGCGCGGGGGGGTTTTACGGCGGTTTGCTGTATGCCGAACACCGACCCGGTAAACGACACGCGCGCTGTTACCGAGTTCATCCTTGACGCGGCCAAGCGCGAGGGGGTCGTTCGGGTGTACCCCGTTGGCGCCATCACGAAGGGGATGAAAGGGGAGGAGCTGGCCGAGATCGGAGAGCTATTCGAGGCTGGCTGCGTCGCTATCTCCGATGATGGTCGGCCGGTGATGAGCCCCGAACTGATGCGGCGGGCCATGGAGTACGCGGCGATGTTTGACCTGCCGGTTATCCAGCATAGTGAGGATCTGCACCTGAGCGGCAGGGGCGTGGTCCATGAGGGGTTCGTCTCGACCGATCTCGGGCTTCGTGGCATCCCCTCAGCCTCGGAGGCGGTGATGGTAGCGCGAGATATCCTCCTGGCGGAGCTGACTGGCGCGAGACTCCACATTGCGCACGTGAGCGCAGCCGAATCGGTACGTCTGATCCGCGAGGCCAAGGCCCGCGGGGTCCGGGTGAGCTGCGAGGTGACCCCGCATCACCTGGCGCTCACGGAGGAGGCGGTCCGTGGCTTCAGTACTCACGCCAAGATGAATCCGCCGCTTCGGTCCGAGGCCGACCGGCAAGCCCTGATCGAGGGCCTGCGAGACGGAACCATCGACGTGATCGCGACAGATCACGCCCCTCACACGGTCCAGGAGAAAGAGCAGGAGTTCGATCAGGCACCCTTCGGGGTGATCGGTCTGGAGACGGCACTCGCCGTGACGATCACAACCCTGGTGCATCCTGGAGTACTCACACTCTCGCAGGCGATGGGGAAGTTCACCAGCGAGCCCGCGCGCATCCTGAAGCTCCCAAAGGGACGCATTGCCGAAGGCGCCGACGCTGATCTGACGATCTTTGATCCGACTCGGGAGTGGGAGGTGGACGCGGGCGCCTTTGTGTCGAAAAGCCGCAATACCCCCTTCCACGGCTGGCGGCTTAAGGGGCAGGCTGTGGCGACGCTTGTCGCTGGCAAGGTGGTCTGGGAGGCGTGATGAGAGTGCGAAGCACGGTATGCGAAATCTCCCCATCCCCCCTTTCTAAAAGGGGGGCACGGGGGGATTTGGGGGACAAGGGACGCTTATGAAGCAGGCGTTATTGACGCTGGCCGATGGCGCCATCTTCGAGGGTGTCTCCTTCGGCGCAGAAGGGGAGACCGTCGGTGAGGTGGTCTTCAACACCAGCATGACCGGATACCAGGAGGTCCTGACCGACCCCTCGTACAAGGGCCAGATGGTCGTGATGACCTATCCTCTGATCGGCAACTACGGCATCAACCCTGAGGACGTCGAGTCAACAGTGCCGGCCGTGGAGGGGTTCATTGTGAAGGAGGCGAGCCCCTACCCAAGCAATTGGCGCAGCACTCGGACCCTTGACAGCTACCTTAAAGAGCAGGGCGTCGTGGGAATTCAGGGGATCGATACCAGGGCGCTCACCAGGCATCTGAGGGACCATGGGGCGATGGAAGGGGTGATCTCAACAAGAGACCTGAACCCAGATAGCCTGATTGCCAAGGCCAAGGCCTCGCCTGGCCTGATCGGTCGCGATTTGGTGAAAGAGGTGGCCTGTACCTCGCCCTACACGTGGCGCGAGGGACCGTGGCAATTGGGAAAGGGGTACGAAGGCAGTTTCGAGTTTCGAGTTTCGAGTTTCGAGTTGGCAGATCAGCTCGCGCTGTTCCCTAACCCCTCTACCCTAACCCATAAACCCTTCCGTGTGGTGGCCTACGACTGCGGGATCAAGTTGAATATCCTGCGGAGGTTGGTAGAGGCAGGGTGCGACGTGACGGTGGTTCCTCCGGATACTCCTGCGTCCACGGTCATGGGTTTGGCCCCGGATGGGGTCTTCGTGAGTAATGGCCCCGGCGACCCGGAGGGCGTGCCGTATCTGATTGACAACGTGCAAAAGCTGATTGGCGCCGCGCCGATCTTCGGCATCTGCTTGGGCCATCAGATCCTGGGTCTCGCCCTCGGGGGACGGACCTACAAACTGAAGTTCGGTCATCACGGCGGGAACCAGCCTGTCAAGGATCTGACGACCGGGAAGGTGGAGATCACCACCCAGAATCACGGCTTTGCCTTGGACATCGCCTCGATCCCGGATAAAGAGATCGAGCTGACCCACATCAATCTCAACGACCAAACCGTCGAGGGGATGCGACATCGTCGCCTCCCGATCTTTTCGGTGCAATACCACCCGGAAGCCTCCCCTGGTCCCCATGACGCCAGCTACCTCTTTCAGCGCTTCGTGGACCTCATGGCGAGCAAGCGCAACCGGGAGGGCGCGAAGGGTTGATTGATCGAGGATGCAGAACGGTGAGGTTCCACTACTCTAAGCATCTGCATGAGGAACTAGATAGACGTAAGATTTCGCGAAAGCTCTTGGAGCAGGTTTTACAAGGGCCGGAACAGAAAGTACCTGAGGTGGACAACGTTACCTGCTATCAATCTCAGGTAGAAATCGAGGGAAAGCCTTGTCTCTTGCGGGTGATGGTCAACGAAACGGTCGATCCCCCCGTTGTGGTCACCGTGTACCGGACAAGCAAGATCAGCAAGTACTGGAGGGTGCCATGAAGGTCAAATATGACCAAGAAGTGGATGTACTCACAATCGAATTTAGTGACGCACAGGTTGAGGAGAGTGACCAGGACAAACCAGGGGTAATTCTGGACTACGACAAGGACGGGAACATTGTGGGCATGGAAATCCTCAACGCATCCAAGCGGGTCCAGAATCCTAAATCCGTGGAGTACGCTGTCGCTTGACGTGTGAGGTTCAATCAGCGGGAGTCTTGCAGCTATGCCAAAGCGCACTGACATTAAGAGCATCTTAATCATCGGGTCGGGCCCGATCGTCATCGGGCAGGGGTGCGAGTTCGACTACTCAGGGACCCAGGCCTGTAAGGCGCTGCGGGAGGAAGGCTACCGGGTGATCCTGGTCAACTCGAATCCTGCCACGATCATGACCGACCCGGAGATGGCGGACCGGACCTACCTGGAGCCGCTGACCGTGCCTATACTCTCGCAGATCATCGCCCGGGAGAGACCGGATGCGCTGCTGCCCACCCTCGGGGGGCAAACCGGCCTCAACCTGGCTGTCGCGTTGGCCGAGGAGGGAATCCTGGACCGATACGGGGTTGAGATGATCGGGGCGAAGCTACCGGCCATCAAGAAGGCCGAAGATCGCGACCTCTTCAAACAGGCAATGCAGAAAATCGGGGTTGAGGTGGCTGAGAGCGGCCAGGCCCGTTCCCTCGAGGAGGCTCGTACCATCGTCGAGCGGATCGGTTACCCGGCGATCATCCGTCCTTCGTTCACGATCGGAGGCACCGGCGGCAGCATCGTCTACAACCGGGATGAGTTCGACGAGCAGGTCCAGTGGGGCCTCAGTGTGAGCCCCGTCCACCAGGTTCTGGTAGAAGCCTCCGTGATCGGCTGGAAGGAGTTCGAGCTGGAGGTGATGCGCGACCTGAAGGATAACGTCGTGATCATCTGTTCCATCGAGAACTTCGACCCGATGGGGGTTCACACCGGTGACTCGATCACGGTGGCCCCGGCGCAGACCCTGTCCGACAAAGAGTATCAGCTCATGCGGGACGCCGCGATCGCTATCATCCGGGAGATCGGTGTCGAGACCGGTGGCAGCAACATTCAGTTCGCCATCAATCCCGAGAACGGGCGGATGTTGGCGATTGAGATGAATCCGAGGGTTTCTCGATCCTCGGCATTGGCCAGCAAGGCGACCGGGTTCCCCATCGCAAAGATCGCCGCCAAGCTGGCTGTGGGCTATGCGCTGGATGAGATCCGCAACGATATCACGAAGGAGACGACAGCCTGTTTTGAGCCGACCATCGACTACTGCGTCGTCAAGTTCCCTCGATTCTCGTTTGAGAAGTTTGCCGGTGCGGACGAGACTCTGACGACGCAGATGAAATCGGTTGGGGAGGCGATGGCGATCGGCCGGACCTTTAAGGAGGCTTTGCAGAAGGTGATCCGCTCGCTCGAGATCGATACCTATGGACTCGAGAGCCGGATCTTCAAGGGTAAGGCAGTACGGGGTGCGGCGGTGAGCGAGGCCGACCTCCAGTTAGTCCGAGACCGCCTTCGCATTGCCAATTGGGAGCGGGTCTTCTACATTGCCGATGCGCTCCGGCTTGGGATGACAGTGCAGGAGATCTACAAGCTCACGGCCATTGATCCCTGGTTCATCGAGAACATTAAAGAGATCGTGGACTTTGAGGACCGATTGATCGGCCTCGGTGGGAGCCGTCGTGGGCCTACGCTGCTCCGCCTACTGACGGTTCCGATGATGCGCGAGGCCAAAGCCATGGGTTTTGCCGATCGCCGACTGGCCGAGCTTGTCGGCTCTCAGGCGTCTACCGTCCGGGATGCCAGGAAGCGGATGGGGATCGAGGCCACCTTCAAGATGGTGGATACCTGCGGCGCCGAGTTCGTGGCCCATACGCCGTACTTCTATTCGACGTACGAGCAAGAGTGCGAGGCCAACCCGACCAACCGCAAAAAGATCATGATCCTGGGTTCCGGCCCGAATCGGATCGGCCAGGGTATCGAGTTCGACTACTGTTGCGTTCACGCGGCCTTCGCCTTGAAAGAGATTGGCTATGAGACGATCATGGTCAACTGCAATCCGGAGACGGTCTCGACGGATTACGACACCTCCGATCGCCTGTACTTCGAGCCGCTCTGCATGGAGGATGTCCTGAACATTGCGGAGCGGGAGCGGCCAGAGGGGGTAATCGTCCAGTTCGGAGGGCAGACCCCACTGAAGCTGGCCATTCCGCTAGAGCAGGCAGGCGTGAAGATCCTTGGAACCCCACCCGACGCCATCGACCGAGCCGAGAACCGGGAACGGTTCAAGCAGGTGCTGCAGCGTCTTGGCCTGAATCAGCCGCCAAATGGAACCGCCGTTTCAGTGAGCGAGGCACTTCGGATTGCGCGGCAGATCGGCTATCCGGTCCTGGTGCGTCCCTCGTACGTCCTCGGTGGCCGTGCGATGGAGATCGTCTATAACGATTCGAGCCTCCAGGACTACATGGCGCGCGCAGTGCAGGCCTCGCCAGAGCATCCCGTGCTGGTCGATAAGTTTCTGGAGGACGCCATCGAGATGGATGTCGATGCCCTGTGCGACGGCCAGGAGGTCGTGATCGGCGGGATCATGGAGCACATTGAGGCGGCTGGAGTCCACTCCGGAGACTCGGCCTGTTCTCTGCCACCTCGGTCAGTGCAACAGCCGTTGCTCGATCAGATCCGGGTCCAGACGAAGGCTATGGCGCTGGAGCTTGGGGTAGTTGGCCTGATCAACATCCAGTTCGCGATCAAAGACCATGTAGTCTACGTCCTGGAGGTCAATCCCCGCGCTTCTCGAACCGTCCCCTTCGTCAGCAAGGCGATCGGTGTCCCCCTAGCCAAACTGGCGGCCAAGATCATGGCCGGGATGAGCCTCAAAGACCTGGGCTTTACCGAGGAGCCTAAGCTTCGCCATGTGGCGGTTAAGGAGGCGGTCCTGCCTTTTGTGAAGTTTCCTGGAGTCGATGCCCTCTTAGGGCCGGAGATGAAATCGACCGGTGAGGTCATGGGGATCGACCGCGAATTCGGGCTGGCCTTTGCCAAATCGCAGGTGGGGGCTAGTGGCGCCCTTCCCCTGAAAGGGACGGTCTTCCTGAGTGTGCGGGATAGTGACAAGCTGCATATCGTGCTTCTGGCACGACGGCTTGCGGATCTGGGCTTTCAGCTCGTGGCGACGGCTGGGACTGCGGCCTCGTTAGAAGGCGGCGGGGTGACCGTGAAGGCAGTGGCCAAGGTCATCGACGGCGTGCGCCCACATATCGTGGATAAGATGAAGAATGGCGAGATTGGCCTGGTCATTAATACGCCGGAGGGCCACCATGCTCGTCTTGACTCTTACTCCATCCGACGGACAGCGATCACCATGGGCATTCCCTACTTTACCACTATGGCCGCGGCGCAGGCGGCGGTGGAGGCGATCCAGGCGATGCAGCACGGGACGTTGAGGGTCAAGGCACTGCAGGAGTATCACTCAGACGCCGGGTGCGCGTAGGGGCAGTCCCTTGTGGCTGCCCTATGTGCGAAGTGCAAAACCCCCTCCAACCCCCCTTTGGTAAAGGGGGGCACGGGGGGATTTGAGGGGTGCGGGGAATGGCGACGGCATCTGAGGTCCAAGTTGAAGTGGTGTCCAATCGGCAGATCGCACCGGAGTACTTTTCGATGCGTCTGGTTGGCCCTCGATACCTGGCCAGATTCCGCCCTGGCCAGTTTCTCATGCTTGGATGTACAGATGGACTGGATCCGCTGCTGCCTCGAGCCTTGAGCATCCGAAGTGTAAAAACCCCCCCCAACCCCCCTTTATCAAAGGGGGGCACGGGGGGATTTAAGGGGCACGGGGGGATTTGGCGTGCGGGGCCTGCCCCGGACACCGATCCGGGGTGCGAGGTAGAGATTTTGTACAAGGTGTGTGGCCGCGGGACGGCGCTCCTGGCGACGATGCGTCCAGGTAGGTCCCTCCGGGCTCTCGGCCCCTTGGGGAACGGCTTTGAGGTTCCACGTTCCGCAACGGAGGTGTTCCTGGTTGCTGGCGGAATCGGTGTCCCTCCGATTGCCGCCCTTGCTGAGGGTCTTGCCACGCGCCGAGCATCACGCGAAACGAAGATGACCGTCTTTCTCGGCGGGAGATCTAAGGCTGATCTGCTGTGTACCGTCGATTTTAAGCGGGTCGGCGCAAAGATTCACGTGGCCACAGAAGATGGCAGCGCCGGTCAGAAAGGGTTGGTGACCGAACTGCTGGAGCAGTATCTCAACACCTCGCACCCCAAATCCGCCAGTTCCCCCCTTTATAAAAGGGGGGTTGGGGGGATTTACGCCTGCGGCCCGCATCCCATGCTGGCGGCTCTTGCGACGATTGCCGAAAAATATGAGCTGCCCTATCAGGCCTCCATGGAAGCGAGCATGGCCTGCGGCTTCGGGGCCTGCATGGGCTGCGTCGTACCGGTGAAGGGTGGCGAACAAGACCTGTCTGCCAGCCAAGCAGGTCGGACCTACCGCCTCGTTTGCAAGGACGGGCCAGTCTTTGACGGTTACGACATCCTCTGGCCTTAATCGCGTGCAGCGTGCCACAAACGCAATAAACGCCATGAACGCCATGAACGCACCGACGCGACAGACGCAATGGACGCAATGGACGCAATAATAGAGGAAGTCCCAAATCCGCCCGCCATCGCGGATCTTTTTGGTCTGGTCGCCGCCCGGCCCGGTTCCAGTCTCCTGGATGCTGATCCTTGGGCTACCAATCACTGGCGGGCTACGTGCTTTGGTTATGATCCGTTCCTCACCTTCTCGGCGAAAGGGCAGGAGATCACCATCTTGCGGGAGGGTAGGCTAAGCCGACTCACCGGCGATCCATTCCGGCACCTTCAGACGCTTCTCCGGCAGTTTGGTGACATCACGCATGTTCGGGAATTTCCAGCAGCCGGCGCCATCGGCTACTTCGGTTACGACCTTCGACACCACCTCGAAATACTGCCGGCCGTGGCGGTGGACGACCTTGGGCTTCCGGACTGCGTGATCCATTTCTACGACCTCCTCTTCTGGTTCGAACCGGGAACGGGACGGCTTCTCGTCACCTCGTCCGGCTTGCCTCTCCCCCCCGGTGCCGACCGGGAGCGGCGAGCTCGGGAGCGGTTGCAGGAAGGCCTTGACTTGATCCGGCAGGCCCGGCTGATCGCTCGTAGTACGCCGCCTGATTTGCCGCACACCGAGGCTCCCCTCGAGAGCAACATGTCAAAAGCGTACTACTTCAAGGCGCTAGAGGCGGTGTTGGAATACATCGCGGCGGGTGACATTTATCAGGCCAACATCTCGCAGCGCTTCGCTACTCACTTTTCGGGCGATCCCTGGGCCCTCTACCGGCGCCTTCGGACCCGCTTCCCCGCGTCCTTCGGGGCGTACCTTCACTGTGGTCCCTTCCATGTGCTGTCCAACTCCCCGGAACGGTTCCTGCTGGTGGAGGGGAATCGGATCTCGACCTGCCCGATAAAGGGGACCCACCCTCGCGGGATGACGCTAGAGGATGATGCGCGCATCATTGGCCACCTGCGTCGCGATCCCAAGGAGCGCGCCGAACATGTGATGATCGTGGACCTGGAGCGAAACGATTTGGGTAGGATCTGTCGGGTCGGCTCTGTGCACGTGGAGCAGTTCGAGACGATCGAGACCTACCACACCCTCCACCACATGGTCTCAACCGTGGCAGGCATTCTCGATGAGGGGGCGGACCCGATCGACTGTTTGCGGGCCACCTTCCCTGGCGGCTCCATCACCGGAGCCCCCAAGATCCGCGCGATGGAGGTGATCGACGAAGTGGAGCCAACGGCTCGTGGCCTCTACACCGGGGCGATCGGGTTCATCGGGTTCTCCGGCGCGATGGAGCTGAACGTCGCTATCCGGACGGCCATCGTGACAGGCAGACGGATCTATTTTCAGACCGGCGGCGGGATCGTGGCCGACTCTTCGCCGATACGAGAGTACGAGGAGACGTTGTTAAAGGCCGAAACCTTCTTTCGGACCCTCGGCGTGGGCGCTGGTTTTGGAAGGTAATTGCGTCTATTGCGTGCAGCGTGACGCGTTCATAGCGTGCCGCGTAACGCAATGGACGCAATCAACGCAATGGCCGCAAAAGACGCAATGAACGCAATTGTCTATCTGAATGGGCGCTACGTGCAGGCCGAGCGGGCGAAGGTGTCGGCGTTCGACCGCGGGTTCTCGTATGGCGATGGCCTCTTCGAAACCATCCGAGCGTATGCCGGGTGGGTCTTTGGCCTTGAGCGCCACCTCGCTCGCCTCAAGAAGGGCGCCGATCAGATCGGGATTCCGTTCGAAGATGACGTTGGCGAGTGGCGGCAGGTGATGGGTCAACTGCTCCGGCGGAGTAGCCTGCGGGCCGCTGATGCCTCTTTGCGGTTGACGGTTACGAGAGGCCCGGACGTGCTCGGTTCCCTCCTGCCTCCCGACGTGCCCCCTTCACCCACGCTGCTGTTGGTCGCCAGGCCCTTGTATGCTGGGATCGCCGAACGTCAGCAGGTCGGGATCGACGCGGTCATGGTTCACTGGGGGAGCCCATTCAACCCACTCCAAATCAAGTCGCTTGGCTACCTCTATAACATGCTGGCGATGGTACAGGCGCAACGCGAAGGGGCTCAGGAGGCCCTGTTTGTCGATCGCGATAACTGCGTCGTCGAGGGGGCCACGAGTAATCTGTTCTCGTTCTCGAAGGGGGTGCTGACAACCCCTCCCTTAAGCTCGGGGCTCTTACCGGGCATTACGAGGGAAGTAGTAATCGAGCTCACGAAAAAGGAGGGCCTGATCCTCCGCGAGGCGCCTCTGCCGCTTCAGGACCTCCTCGCGTCCGAGGAGGCGTTCCTGACCGGCTCTCTGAAGGAGATCATGCCGCTTGTCGCAATCGACGGCAATAAGATCGGTACCGGAAGCCCCGGCCCTGTGACGCAACGTCTCCAAAGGTGCTACCGAACAGCCGTGGAGGAAGAGCGGACACAAGGGATGCGAGGTGCAAAACCCCCCACCCCCCCTTTACGAAAGGGGGGCACGGGGGGATTTGAAGGGTGCGAGATGCGAGGCGCGAAATCATGAAACCTGTCGTGAGCCGCGTCAAACGACCAGACCTGCGCGTGACTGTTGCCGGCATCTCCATGCGGAACCCGGTAATGACCGCCTCCGGGACTTTCGGCTATGCTCAGGAGTTTGAGTCGTACCTGGATCTCTCACGCCTGGGAGCCATCGTGGTCAAGACCATCACGCTGCACCCTCGCGTCGGAGCCCAGCCTTCCCGGATTGTCGAGACCCCGGCCGGGATGCTGAACGCAATCGGCCTTCAGAATGTTGGCATCGAGGCCTTCCTCAGAGAGAAACTTCCCTATCTTATCGGGCTTGGGCCCCCCGTCATCGTCAATATCGCCGGGGAGTCGGTCGAGGACTATGTTGAGCTGGCGAAGCGGCTGAGCGATCAGGAGGGAGTCAGCGGGATCGAATTGAACATCTCGTGTCCCAACGTGGCTGATGGCTTGATTTTTGGCTGCAATGCTGTGCTGGCCAACAAACTGGTCGCGCGCGTGCGACAGGCTACTCGACTTCCACTCATTCCAAAGCTCTCCCCGAACGTCACTGATGTTGCTGAGATTGCCAGAGCGCTGGCAGAGGGTGGGGCCGACGCGCTCTCCCTCATCAACACGCTGATCGGTATGGCCATCGACGTACGAAGCCGGCGGCCGAAGCTCGGCAACGTGACCGGCGGGCTCTCCGGCCCCGCCATCCGGCCGATCGCTGTCCGAATGGTGTGGGAGGTAGCGCGAGCGGTGAAGCTGCCGCTCATTGGGATGGGTGGGATCATGACGGCGGACGACGCGCTCGAGTTCCTTATCGCGGGGGCCACGGCAGTGGCGGTTGGGACGGCCAACTTCACCTCACCAAGCAGTGCTACACGGGTCATTGATGGGATCGAAGCGTATCTAATCGACCACAAGATCAAACGTGTAACCGATCTCATTGGCTCCCTGGATCTCACCGGTACCCCGCGGGAGGTAGCAGGGGGATCAAGGTGAAACAGCAAAAAAGCGATATCCTCACCGCTACCCCAGCTAAGGCCAAGAAAATCCTGGCCATCATCGAGTCATCCTATCCCGATGCCCACGTGACGCTCGACTTCACGAACCCATTCCAACTACTCATCGCGACAATCCTGGCTGCCCAGTGCACGGACGAGCGGGTGAATCAGGTTACGAAGGGGTTGTTCAAGCGGTATCCGACCCCACAGGTGCTTGCCGATGCTGACCCGGTAGAGATGGAGGAAGCGATCCGATCGACAGGCTTTTACCGGAACAAGGCCAGGAGCATCATCGGCTGCTGTAAGAAGCTGGTCGAGGAGTTCGGCGGGCTAGTGCCGCAGACGATGGAGGAACTAATCACGCTGCCCGGCGTATGGCGCAAGACGGCCAACATCGTCCTGGGCAACGCCTTCGGCATCACCGAGGGGATCGCGGTGGACACCCATGTCACGCGGGTGGCAAACCGCCTTGGCCTGGCCGCCAGCAACAAGCCGGATGAGATAGAGCAACAGCTCTGCCGGGTTGTGCCGAAAGAGAAGTGGACCCTCCTCACCCACCTGCTTGTCTTCCACGGTCGGCGCATCTGCATGGCCAGGAAGCCAGACTGCCCGCACTGCCCGGTCCGCCACCTCTGCTCCTGGCCGGAGAAAACCATCTGACCTGCCGAGGAACCGCATTGACGAATTCGTTTTGTGTTGAATTGTCGGAAGCGCTAGAACCTTGTAGAAACAATGATGTGCTGAGAGAACTCAACAGGAGGAGATCATGAGAATCAGTAGCGCCATAGCTGCCACGACGATCGCAATTCTGACCTGCACCGCCGCACAGGCCACGGAGATCACTGGCGACGAGCTTAAGAAGGCCCTGCAAGAGAATCCCAACGTACTCATCGAGGCGATCAAGGCCAACAAGAAAGCCATCTTCGACATCATCAAGCAGGCGGGGCTTGAGGAGCAGGCCAGCATGCAGAAGGAGGCAGAGGAGGCTGAAAGGAAGGCCTCCGCGGACTCCTTCAAGAACCCCCTCAAGCCCGTGATCGACGACAAGACCCGAATCCGCGGCGAGAAGGATGCCAAGTATACTCTGGTTGAGTATTCCGACTTCCAGTGTCCTTACTGTGCGAGCGCCCATCACACTGTCAAGGAGCTGAGAAAGAGGCACGGCAAGGAGCTGCGATTCATCTACAAGCACCTGCCCCTGCCCTTCCACGCCCAGGCAATGCCCGCCGCACAGTGGCTCGAGGCCGTCGCGATCCAGTCGCCTGAGAAGGCTTGGAAGTTCCACGACATCCTCTTCGAGAACCAATCCAAGCTCGGCGTCGACTTCTTCAAGAAGACCGCCAAGGATCTAGGCATCGACGTGGAGAAGTGCGAGAAGGATGCCGAGAGCCAGGCCGTGAAAGACCGCATCGCTGCGGACATTGAGGAAGCCAAGCAGTTCGGCTTCAACGGTACCCCCGGCTTCTTGCTCAACGGTGTTCCGGTGAAGGGCGCCTACCCGATCGAGCACTTCGAGGAGATCATCAAGAAGCTCGCCGCCACTAAAGCCAATTAGGGAACACGGAAAGTCTTGGAAGATCTTGGGGTCATGCTCGATTTATGCCTAGTTTGCGGTCGGTATACCGCCTGTTCCTCTGGCCCCAGGTCTTGCCGGAAAGATGAGGAAAATGGCATTGAATTATGCCAGTTGGCAATATATAATGCCATAAAGAGGAGGAGTGTGTAATGGAGACAACGTTGGATAGATTCGGTCGGGTGGTGATCCCAAAAGAAATCCGCGATATTCTCGGTCTAAAACCAGGAGAACTGTTAAAGGTCGAGCAATCGGATGACGAGGTGATTTTGAAGCCGTTGCGCGAAGAAATCCCAATCAAGGTGAAGGATGGCCTGCTGGTCTATGCAGGCACAGCAACAGGCAATCTGATGGAGGCTGTGAGGGCTCATCGCGAGGAACGCATCAGGAGGGTGTCTTCGCCGCGGAGATCATGAAAATCCTTTTTGATACCTCTGTCCTTGTGGCCGCGATTGTAGGACCGCACCCCCTGCATGCCCCTGCTTTCCGATGGCTCAAACGGGCAAGGGCGAAAGAGTTCGATATGCTGGTTGCCGGTCATACGCTGGCTGAGCTTTATGCGGGGTTGGCCACGTTGCCCATAAGCCCACGGATTACGCCATGGATAGCCGGACATCTGATCCACAGTGATGTTGAAACCCTGGCAAAGATGGTTTCCCTTTCACCTTCGGAGTACAGCTCTGTCGTCAAGCGGATGGTTGATCTGGGACTATCCGGAGGCGTGATTTATGATGCCATTATCGTCATGGCAGCGAAGAAATCCAGGGTTGATCACGTGTTAACATTCAATGTTGACGACTTCAAACGCGTGTGGCCTGAGGGCGCAGACCGTCTCATCGCGCCATAAGACACACGGCAATATATTTGGTGAGCCCTTCAACATGCTCAGGGCGCACGGTAAATGTAAAGAAGTGTTAGACGCACTACACTGGTCCTTACCGGGCCGGCGACTGTAACCCAAGCTGGTCAAGGAACTCCCGCGCGACGACTGCGGCATCGCGGTGGCTGACATCTACATCGTAGTTCATCTGTCGCATCGCCTCCGCCGAGATCCGTCCTGCTAATCGCTCGATCGCCGTCCGAAGCGCCGGATGGGCTGCCAGCGTCTGGGTCCGCACAACGGGGATGGCGTCGTATGGTGGGAAGTACCGTCGGTCATCCTCGAGCATGGTCAGATCGAGCCCCTTGATCAGTCCATTCGTTGCATCGCCCGCGATCAGATCGACAGAGCCTCCCGCGAGCGCTCGATAGCTCAGCGTCAGATCCATCACATGCGGCGTCTCGGCGAATCGTAGCCCGTAGGTCTGGACCAGTCCCTTGTAGCCATCCTCGCGCTCCAGGAATTCGTACCCGAAGGCGGCCTTCCAGCTAGGCGTATGCGCCACCGCATCGCTGATCGTTGTGAGGTTGAGTCGGCGTGCCTCGGCAGCCCGGACGAGGATCGCGAAGGTGTTGTTGAAGCCGAGCGACGGCAGGACCGTACGGTCGGTCGCCGCATACGCTGCGATGACGCGCGCGAGTACGTCCGCGTGATCCCGTGAGGTAGGCTGATGAAAGATCGCGGTCAGGGCCGTTCCCGTGTACTCAACGTAGGCGTCGATGGCGCCGGAGCGAAGCGCTTGATCGCTGATGAACGTGCCGCCGAGATTGAGACGGCGCTCTACCCTGAGATCGGTAGTCCGCTCGATCACCTGGGCCAGCAGCTCGCCGAGGATGATCTGTTCTGAAAAATTCTTCGACCCGATGATGACCCGAGGGCCCCAGCGCCCTGATACGGCGAAGCTGCCCATCACGATCAGTGTCAGCGCGATGCCGGTAGCCACCAGCGCGCGGGCAGTCACGCGCCGCGATCGGGTGGCCCCCGGTGTCATGGCGCGCTCCAGCCATCCGAGCGACGCGTCCACCGCGAGGGCGAGGAGCGCAGCCGGTACCGCCCCTGCCAGGATCAGGGTCGGCTCGGTCATGGAGAGGCCCCGGAAGATATAGTCGCCGAGCCCTCCAGCGCCAATGGCGGCGGCAATCGTGGCCGCCCCCACGCCGCCCACCGCTGCCACGCGAACCCCCGCCACCATCGTCGGCATCGCCAGCGGTAGCTCAACCTGTAGCAGCAACTGCTTCGGCGTCATCCCAAGGGCTACACCCGCATCCCGTGCGGCCCGATCGATCCCCTGGATACCGGCAACGGTGTTGCGCATGACCGGTAGCAGCGCATAGAGGATGAGCACGAGCAGCGCGCTTCGGGCGCCAACCCCTCCAATAAGCGGAGCCGCCACCAGGAACCCGAACATGGCGAGGCTGGGTACCGTCTGGGCGATATTGGCGAAGGTCAGCAGTACCGCGCCCAGCCGAGGGCGCCGTGCCGCCACGATCCCGAGCGGCACCGCGATGGCGATTGCTGCGGCGGTCGCGACCAGCGTGAGCAGGAGATGCTGAGCAATTGCGCCGAGCATGTCGGCGCGATGGGCGACCCAGAAGTTAATCAGTGTCACGGGCGATGACCGGCACTGGCGGCAGTGCATCGAGGAACATCCGAATTCTTGGATCGCCGGCGCGGGCGATGACTTCTGGAGTATCAAGCGCCACGAGGCGTCCCTGATCCAGGACCCCTAGTTTCGTGGCGAGCGCAAAGGCTTCACCCATGTCGTGCGACACCATGACGACGGTCTTGCGGAGCTGATCCTGAATGCGGTGGAACTCGCGATGCAGTTCGGCGCGCGTGAGCGGATCGAGCGCACCGAACGGCTCATCCATCAAGATTACGGGGGGGTCAGCGGCAATCGCCCTCGCGAACCCCACTCGTTGGCGTTGGCCACCTGAGAGCTCGTGGGGGAACCGTCCTTCAAAGGTGGATGGATCAAGCCCGACAAGCTCCAGCAGCTCCTGGCAGCGCGCATGGATACGGGGTTCCGGCCACCCGTCCAGGCGCGGCACGACCCCGATGTTGCGGCCGATGGTCATGTGTGGAAACAGGCCGACCTCCTGCAGCACATAGCCGGTTCGGCGACGCAAGGCGATCGGGTCCCACTCGGGCGTTGCCCGACCCTCGACCCGAACCTCGCCGGCGATCGGTACGAGGAGACGATTGATCAGCCGCAGGATGGTCGTCTTACCGACGCCGCTGCGGCCCACCAGGACGAGCACCTCGCCGCGCTTCACGGTGAAGCTGACATCATCAAGAACCACCGCGCCGCTAGGGGCTCGGTAGTGTACGTGATCAAACTCAATCGTAGGCAGGTCGTTCATGGCCGGCGAGAAAAGGAGATCGGAACCATCGTGGCGGGATGATCAAGAGGCCAGGAAAAGACAAAATTGATCCCGAGGATCGCTAAAGTGACCAAGAACCTGAAATCCGTGGCGCGTGAGCAACGATTCCATTCCCGACTGGGAGTACTTGTAGCAGTTTTCTGTGTGGATCGTTTCATCCTGGCGAAAATCGATGTCAAGGTTCAGATCGCCGATCCTGACGCGTTGATTGCGTACACTGACCAGGTTCATCTCTATTCGGCCACGCTCGTGATTCCACACCGCCCGGTGCCGAAATGTTGCCAGATCGAAGTTTGCAGATAACTCACGATTGAGCCGGGCGAGAATGTTGAGATTGAACTTCGCGGTGACGCCTTGGGCATCGTCATAGGCTGCTTCAAGGACAGCCGGGTCTTTGATCAGATCAACGCCTAGCAGGAGCCGATCCATCGGACGAAGATGGCGACGGAGCATCGTGAAAAACCGGGCGATATCTTCTTCCGTGAAGTTGCCGATAGTGGATCCAAGAAACGCGACTAACCGAGGTCCGCTTGCGTGTGTGGTAAGGTAGCCAAGCCCATCGGCAAATTCGGCCGCCACCCCCACAACCCTCAGGCGCGGGTAGTTGTCCAATAGCTGTCGGGTTCCATTCTCCAATCCGGCTGGCGAGATGTCAACGGCATAGTAGGTGAGATCCTGCTGCCGAGCCAGGCATGACTCGATCAGATATCGGCTCTTCGTGGAGCTGCCGCTACCCAGTTCGACCAGCGTGAGGTCCGATGGACAGCGCCCGATGATGTGAACAGCGTGCTGCTTCAAGATGGCAGTTTCGGTTCTGGTCAGGTAATACTCTGGCAACTCGCAGATTTGCTCGAACAGGGCGTTCCCTGTCGGATCGTAGAAGTATTTGCAGGGGAGCCACTTCCTGGGCGCGGTGAGTGCCTGCCGGATATCGTCGGCCAGCGTGTCCAGAGCGTTCCTTAGCGTAATGCAAGTATATCGTTCATTTTCCATGATGTTACCTCAAGTCTGCTAGTGTAGTGCATCCAGCGCTGTTTTACACAATCCGTTCGCCCTGAGCCTGTCGAAGGGTGAAGCATTTCAATGAGTTCCGTTCATGGATTCGACAAGCCTGCCCTGAGCCTGTCGAACTGCTCACCGCGAACGGATTATAAAGGTATTTGTGAGACACTACACTTGACGCGTGATACCGTGATTTGATCCCGCTGTCAAGGAGAAAGAGAGAGAAATGGTCGGTCGCGGGCATTGATGAATTGTTAGGCAATTCGGCTCCTTATGGAGGCGCTGAGGGCGTCGACGGCCGTCACAATGAGATAGATCGCGATGATGAGGGTGAGCAGGCGATGCTCTAGAAAAAGACTGATGGCGATCTGGATCTGCTGGCCTAGCCCCCCCGCCCCGACGTAGCCGAGGATGACCGCCTCCCGGATGTTCACCTCCCAGCGATACAGGGTATAGGCGACACACTCCGGCAGGACCTGGGGGAGGATGCCGTAGAACAGGATCTGTAACCGGCCGGCTCCGGTCGCCTGCAGTGCCTCGATCGGCTGGGTCTCGACATTCTCCATCACCTCTCCAAACAGCCTGCCCAAGACTCCGCCCGTGTGAATCCCCAGAGCGAGCATCCCTGGGAACGGGCCGAGGCCGATCGCAAAGACGAGGATCAGCGCCCAGACAAGATGGGGGACGGTCCGGAGGAGGTTAAGGGTAGCCTTGGCGATGAGGTATAGGGCGGTGCGGAGCGCTCGAACCCACGGACGGTGCCGCTCCATCTCGAACAGCAGCCCGGCGAACATCAGGTTGCGACTGGAGAGGAAGACGAGGGAAAAGGCGATCAGAACCGCCAGGATCGTCCCGAGAAACGACATGGCGAAGGTCTCGAGGATCCAGTAGCCGGTCTTGAGCAAGAAGTCTTTGGATAGATCAGGCGGAAAGAGTCTCTTGGTGTAGGTCAGGATCTGGGATGCACTCTCCCCGCCCAGCAGTCCGCGCAGCGAGAACTCGGTTCCCACATAGCTCCAGGCCATGAGGATGAGGAAGCCCGCGAGGAATATCAGATTGGGGGGGGAGAGGAGATCGCGCCTCTTCGCTCCAGCGTGACCCGTGGCCCGCGTAGGGGTATGGACCATCAACCGCGCTCCCGGCCAAAAATCGCGCCTCTCACCTTGGCGCTCAAGGCATCAACTCCCGCCACCATCACGAACAGGATCGCGACCAGGGTAGTGACCTGGTTGAAATTAAACATTCGCATCGAGATCTCAAGCTGTTGGCCGATCCCCCCCGCGCCCACGAAACCCAAAATCGCCGATGCCCGAATGGCGCACTCCCAACGATACAGGGTGTAGGACACCAGGTTCGGTAAGGACTGTGGCAACAGGCCATACAGGAGGATGGTGAGCCGCGAGGCCCCAGTCGCCTGGAGCGCTTCCAAGGGCCCCGGATTCACATGCTCCAGGATCTCCGAGTAGACCTTCCCCAGCATCCCCGCATAGGAGATCGCAATCGCCAGGACACCGGGGAACGGACCTAGCCCAACGGCCCGGACAAACATGAAGGCCCACACGAATTCAGGGATAGTCCGGAACAGGCTGAGGATCGCCCTGGCCAGTAGATACGATCCCTTGTGGAGCATTGCTTGCGGGCGAGAGCCGGCGAGCTCTCGTTCGTGCAGAATACCTTTGAATGTGAGCGAGCTTGTCGCAAGAAGGCCAAGGGGGAAGCCGATGACTACGGCGATGACGGTTCCCATCAGAGAGATCTGAATGGTTTCCAGGATCGGGCGACCCAGCAGACTCAGGAAGTTCCAGGATAGGTCTGGCGGGAACATGCCGGTGACGAACTTCCAGATGTTCCGGCGTCCCTCAGGCTCGAAGAGCAGCAGTGGTTTCACCTGGGCAAGCTTATAACTTCCCAGGAACGTCAGGACGAACAGGACGGAATAGACGATCTGGAAGGTGGAGAAGCGCCTAGCTGGTAAGGTGAGGCTGGCAGGAGTAGAGGGAACGTTGCTTTGCACGGATGGAGGCCTCCTCTTCGGCTGTCTCGGTCTGACTTCCGGAGTACAGCGCTGTCAGATGGTCATCTGTTACCGCTGGGGCTGCCAGATCGAACGACATCTTTCCATCCTTCAGCCCGATCACTCTGGGGAAATGGGCCAGCGCCAGATCAACACTGTGGAGGTTCATGATGAGGGTTTTGCGGGTGGTCCGGCTCAGATCGATCAGCAGCTTGACGATTCCGGAGGCTAGCGCGGGATCCACTGAAGAGACCGGCTCGTCGGCCAGGATCACCTCTGGATTCTGTACCAGCATGCGGGCAATGGCGACCCGCTGCTGCTGGCCGCCTGAAAGTGTCTCGGTCCTGTCGTACAGCTTTTCAGCGATGCCGACCTGTCTGAGCGCCAGGGAAGCGAGATCGACCTCCGTCGGTCGGATCAGGGAGCGCACCGCCTGCCAGGTGGACCAAGTTCCCAGTTTGCCTGCAAGCACGTTATGAACGACCTGTAGGCGAGGGATCAGATTGTGCTGTTGGTAGATAGTTCCGATTCGGCGTCGGACCTCTCGTAGCCGCCGTCCGGAGAAGCGGCCGATGTCCAGTCCGTCGAATAACAGGCTTCCCGATGTTGGGGGGATCGTGAGATTCAACATCCGGAACAGGGTCGTCTTGCCGGCTCCGCTTGGGCCGATCAAGGCCACCCGCTCGCCCTGTCGGATATTCAGATCAAGATCGTCTACGGCGACGATCCGGCCGGCGAATACCTTAGAGACTCGATCGAGCATATACATGGGTTCTAATGGTGCTACTGAAGCAGCCCAGCGGCGATCGCTGCATCTTCAGCCGGCTTGAACTGCTCGACCTTGACGCGGACGTATCCCTTCGTACGCTGAAGGTCCATGAGGGCTCTATCCACTGGGTTGCTATAGTTGAGCTTCGTGAAGGCGGTGGCGATCTTTTCTACGAGACTGCTGTCCAGATCGCCCCGCACGGTCCAGACATAGTCGATGTAGGGGGGTGTCGTCCAGAACACCTGCACCTTATTGAGGTCAACCTTTTTGGCCTGAACGAGCTTTTCCCACACTGCCTCATTCAAGGCCCCGGCGTCAACTTTTCCGCTCTCTACCCAGAGGGCGGTGGCATCGTGAGCCCCGCTGAAGCTGAATTTCGCGAAGTCTTTTTCGGGGTCTATCCCATTCTGCAGAAGGAAATAGCGTGGCATGAGGTGACCTGATGTCGAGCTGACGCTTCCGAAGGAGAAGGTCTTGCCCTTTAAGTCGGCCAGGGTCTTGATGCCGGTTTCCGGCCTGGTGATGAATTTACTGTGAAAGCGCAGGTCCTCTTCCCGGCTCACCAGCGGGATCGCATTGCCTGTCCGCTTTCGAGCCTGGACGAAGGTAAATCCGCCGTACCAGACCATGTCCAGCTTCTTAGCCGCCAGGGCTTCGACGGTGGCAGCGTAGTCCACTACTGGATAGTATCTGACCGGGATGCCCAGTTCTTTGCTAAGATACTCAGCGAAGGGCGTATAGATCCGCATCAGTTCAGTCGGGTTCTCGTCCGGGATAGCCGAAACCCGCAGCTCTTTTGGCGCTTCAGACCAGGCAGGACTTAGCAATCCGAGGCTAGCCACAACAGCCACCAAACTTGACAACCAGACACAGATCCATCGATGGCGCATGAAAACCCTCCTGAAGGCTAGGCTTCTCGTCTGTCATTAAATAGGGTAAACGATGAGTCTAACACTATCGGCTTAAATCCTATAAGTCAAATTGTAAAATCCTATTATCTTGGCTAAGTTAATTGGTCCGCTTTCTGGCAGTAACAAGACGAGGATGGAGGAGTTGAGGAAAAAAGACGGCCTCTCCGACTCGGGAAGGGGAGTCAAATCGGAGAGGCCGTAGAAACCGAATGAGCAGTGGGGTGATGGGGCCAGTACTTGAAGTCAGTGCCCGATGCTCACTTCAGCGATTTCTTGATATCATCCCACATGGCGCCTGTAGCCGTTCCTATCGCTCCGCCCACAATGGCGCCGGTAGCCGGACTACCGGCCATGACGCCTACGACAGCCCCACCGGCCGCGCCAATGGCGCCTCCGCTCAAGGCACGCTGCTGACGCGTCGACATCCCGGCGCACCCCGTGGTTAACCCGAGCACGAGCACCCCTAACGCGATCCGTTTGGACATTGCTCTGCTCATCTGGCTTGTCTCCTTTTGTCGAGTTGTCGAGATAGCATTTACCTTGCTATGTTGACTTTGCTGTTTGAACACATGTTAAGAGCTCGTTAAGCTTGAGAGGCTTTGGCAGCATCCTTGTAATCCCGGCTTGCGCCACGATCTCAGCGTTAAGCTCGTAGAAGTCGCCTGTGATCAGGATGATAGGTGTAACTGTATCGGACCTGCGGATCACCGCAGCCATCTCGATGCCAGTCATTGCAGACATTCGGTAGTCCGTTAGGATGAGGTCGAAGTGGCACCCGTCCAAGGCGTCCAGCCCAGCGCGACCGTCTGGTGCTGTTCGCACCTCGAAGCCCACCCTCTCAAGATAGTCTGCTAACAATTCCCGCAGCGTACAATCGTCATCTACGACTAGGATCTTCTGCCTTGCATCGTTCAACCGTTGCGCGCTCATTGTCCCCTCCTCCTCTCTTTCAATAGGAAGGGCAAGTGGCATGCCATTAATCTGGGCTCGACTACATAAACGTTTACCCCCTTTAAACATAGCGACTTACACTATGGCGTGCGACGTCCGATAGCCTCAATCGTTTCCGGCGGGAGGTCAGAGCTGGGGAGTTGGCGAGTAAAGTTTTCTCTGGGGATGGGACGGTGAAGCGCTGAATAACCTGAATTCTAAAGGATCGCGTGCCTGAAAGGGGCGCTTACCAGGTCAGTACGAGGGGGGGTAATTATTACTCGTCAACGAACGGCCTTGGAAAGCTCGCTAGACAGAACTCGCGCCTTTTGGACCAAATTCGTGGCCTGTTGGAAGTCCTTGCTCGTAAGCGCCTCTCTGGCCTGCGTAAGAAAGCTGTGAATGGTTTGGTAGGTTTCCCATTGGTCGGCCTTCAGCTTCTGACGGTCGATCGACAGCAAAGTCCGCTCGACTCCCCGGCTCATGGTATTGACCTCCTCCGTCAGTTGCGTCTCACGGTCAGAGCTTACCTGGGGGGATAAGCGTGGTGTTGGTGGCTCCTGGCGTGCGGGGCGTGCGGGGACGTGTGGCGGAGGCGTTGGCGTGAATACCGCTTGAATCTGGGCGCACCCAGCCGTCAGAAAAAGGCTCAGCAATGTGACGATCATCTGTGAGGCCATTATTGCTAAACCCTTTGCTCCAAGCTAAGAGGTAGGAAAGCTGACCGTCATCGTGGTCCCTTGCCCCATCTTCGAGTCCACCTCGATAGTCCCACCGTGCATCTGAACGATCCGGTAGACCAACGAAAGCCCGATCCCATTTCCATCCGTCTTGGTAGTATAATAGAGACGGAAGATCTTGTCGAGGTCCTCAGGAGGGATGCCTACCCCCTGATCGATTACGTGGGCACAGATCCTGCCCTCAGCGGTCCGGTCTGTCGTAAGGGTTACCGTTCCTCCGTCTGGCATAGCCTGACAGGCATTCAGGACTAGGTTGAGGAAGGCCTGCCGAAGTAACTCATGATCGGCGTTGATCGGAGGAATCTCCTCATCAAGACAAAAGCTGAACGCGATCCCCCGAGACGTTCCTTGTGCTTCGGTCAACTGGGCGACCTCCTGCAGTAGCTTGTTCGGGTCCAGAGGGCGAAGCTCAAGGGTCTGAGGACGGACAAAACGAAGAAAGCCCTGCACCACACGGTCGAGGCGATAAATCTCTTTCCCCAGCACGTCCAGGCTTCGAGCTACATCCTCCGTAGGGCGGTTGAGCTTCTGTTTTAACAGCTCGAGATGAATGATCATGGCGTTCAGTGGATTTTTGACTTCGTGGGCAACACCCGAGGTGAGCTTCCCAAGGTCGGCTAGCTTTCGAGAATAGTCCACGAGCGACTGGATCTGTCGGAGCGGTTCGGTGTTTTTTAAGAGGATCATTCCCCCGACCACACCGTTCTTGTCCAGGATTGGGTAGGCGGAGGCCAGGATATCAAGGGGTGTGTCGCGGTCGCCCGGCACCGTAAGCGCAAGGTTTCTTACCGGCTGTTGGCGCAGGAAGACTTCGCCCACTGCCTCGGCTAAGGGGTGAGCCTCCCCCAGGATATGCCCCAACGATTGACCGACAGCATTCATGAGGGGGCAGGCCAGCAGGGCCTCGGCCACCGGATTGGCGAAGATGACCGCCTGCTCTCTGTTCAGCAGAATGATGGCGTCTTCGAGGCAATGCACGATCCCTTCCAGCCTGGTCTTTTCACTCATCAGGGAGGACCGGTCCTCCTGGAGCTGGCGTCCCAGGAGGTTGAGTTTTTCGGCAATCTCCCCGACTTCATCATGACGATCAAACGCGACTGGCGTGTCGAACTCGCCGCGCGCCATCCGGTCAACGCCTTGGGCAATCTGGCGCAACGGCACCAGGACAAGGCTGGAGAGGCCAAAGGCCACGGCCCAGGCCAGCGGGAAGGTGAACAGCGCCAGTAGCAGGCTCCCCCAGATGGCGGGTGAGAGTTCGTTCCACAGGAGGCTTCCAGCCAGCCCGAGTCGGATCGCCCCGAAGGGCCGGTCGTTGAGGCTGAGAGGCAGCGTCGTCTCAAATACCTGGCGCTGGCGGGCTAGCGCCAGGAGCTGACGAAGAGGGTTCATCTCCTGCAACTGTTCGATCTTCGTCCGGGATGGGGCCTTGTGCCCTTCGTGGGAACGCTGGCTGTGCATGAGGACTGTATCCGAGCGATCAGTGATCATGGCATATACCAGGTGCGGGGAATAGCCGATGCTGGCATCGAGAAGCGCGCGGAGCTCTTGGTCATGTCGCAGAGCAACCTCTGGACGGCTCCCCCGTGCACGAGCCATCACCCGAGTGCTGCCGGAGAAGATCTGCTGAGCCTGCAGTTTGCCCTTTTCCGCCGCATGCTGAACGACCAGGCGGGTAGTAGTCGAAATGTGAACAACTAACGCGAGCGAGACGATCAGGAAGACCAGAAGACTGATGCCGAGGATTTCCTTGCCTCGGATGCCGAGTGTCATGTGGACTTATTCCTGGGCGTTAGCCAAAGTGGAGGCTTCTTCCCGATAGCGGGCTAACTTGTTGTGCAGCGTCTTCAGGCTGACCCCAAGGATCTCCGCAGCCCGGGTCTTGTTCTGGTTCGTGCGTTCCAGCGTTGTGAGAATCAAGGCTTTTTCTGCCGCATCAATCGTGATCCCGACGGGGATGTTGATCTCCGGGGTCGGCCCAGGACGCTGACTGGGGAAGTTCGGCGGCAGATCGGCTGAGGTGATCATGTTTCCCTGGGCCACAAGGACGGCCCGCTCCAGCACATTCCGAAGCTCCCGGACGTTGCCGGGCCAATCGTGCCTGGTTAGGAGCGCGAGCGCTTCTGCGTCCACGCTGCGCACCGCCGTACCATATTTCTCTTTAAACTCCTCGATAAACGATCGGATGAGGAGTGAGAGGTCCTCGCGCCGCTCCCGCAGGGGTGGGAGGTGGACACTGAACACGTTCAGCCGATAGTAGAGATCCTCGCGGAGCAATCCATCCTGGACAGTTTGCGCCGGATCCTTATTCGTTGCGGCGACCACCCGGACATCCACGTGGATTTCCCTGGCTCCGCCCAGCCGCCGAAAGCTGCCCTCCTGAAGGATCCGGAGGAACTTGGCCTGGGTGGAGACCTTCATCTCCGCGACCTCATCAAGAAAGATGGTCCCGCCATCCGCCAGCTCAAAGCATCCCATTCTCCGCTCGGTAGCGCCGGTAAACGCTCCTTTCTCGTGACCGAAGACTTCGCTCTCCAGCAGCGTTTCCGGAATAGCGGCGCAGTTGATCGGGACGAAGGGGCTTTGCTTCCGTGGGGAGAGGTCGTGAATCGTCCTGGCCGCCAACTCCTTTCCGGTTCCGCTTTCCCCCCAGATGAAGACCGGCGCAGTGCTAGGCGCCGACAATTCAAGTAGTCGGTAGACCTCCTGCATAGCACGCGTATTGCCAATCAGTCGGCCGAACCGGCCCAGGTGACGGACCTGGTGGCGCAGCAGCTTGACCTCCTTCAGCACAGCTCCACGCTCGAGCGCTTTCTCTACAAGGACGCGGAGTCGCCCGACATCGACCGGCTTGGTGAGGTAGTCGTAGGCCCCTTCTTGCATCGCCTGGACCGCAGTCTCGATGGTCCCCTGGCCGGTCAAAATGATCAGGGAGGGGAGGGTAGCGTCATTCTTGAGAGTTCGCAGCAGCGTGAGGCCGTCCATCTTTGGCATGACGAGATCAGCGATGATGAGAGAGGGCTGCAACTCGGCCGCCTTCTCCAGAGCCTCCTGACCGTTAGCAGCGGCAGTGACCGTGTAACCCCAACTGGTGAGAAGCTCCTGGAGCCCCGCTCTGGAGGCAGGTTCGTCCTCTGCGATTAAGATCTTTGTTTTTGCCATAGTGATTCCGAGAGAAAGGGTTTTCGATAAGACAGCCTTATCATAGGGGCCTTTCCAGATTTTGGGAAGTATTGTTCGACAACCGTACTTGAAAACTTCTACAGTCCTGTGGTAATGTGCGACATCAGGATACGAAGCGCAGGGAGGCTCAAAAATCAGTAAGCTCATGCAGCGATTCTGGATCTGGTCATTGACGTCTTCCGTCATGGTCCTGACGGGCTGCGCAGGGCTTTTTCCTGAGATCGTCTCTTCAGCCGGGGCCCCCGCCGAAGCGAAGCGGCTTTCCTTCACGATGATCGCCCGCAACTACCGCTGTGAGCCCTCCGTTATCGTGGTAGACCGGGAAGGGAGATCGGTGCTGGTCAAGGTGAGTATCTGGAGCGACGGTGCCAGACACGTCTTTTCTATCCCCGATTTAGAGATCAGACGCTATCTCGATCCGGGTCAAGAAACAACCGTTGAGTTTCTGGCAGAGCGTTCAGGGGTCTTCGACTTCGGCTGCACTAGGTTTCCGCTGATCACCCCACTCGACCACAAGGGCAAGCTGGCCATCAAATGAGGTACGGCAGTGAGGAGGTCATGCATGCTGAACTGCTCCATTGCCGAAGGACCCATTCTTACGATCGACTGAGGCGCGCTCCACTGTCAAGACAAGCATAGGGGTTGGTTAAGGTGAGAGTAGAGAGGCTGAGCCGGGGTGATAACCCGAGATAGATCTCGATGGGGTGCGATAGAACCGTCCTTCATTCTCGTCGATGGTCGATACCCTGCGGCTTGCCGCGAGTTCGTCATACCGGCGGAAGCCGGTATCCAGCGGGCCCGACTGGATTCTCCCGTATCCAGTACGGGACAGGCCCCGTATCAAGTACGGGGCAGGCGTGTCACGCACGAAATGACGGGCCAGAACAGAAGACGCTACCCCGCAGCTTGCCGCGGGGTAGTTCATTTGGTAAGCGATACACCATGCATCGTCGCTAGCCTGGGGATGACGGGGCGCTGCGCTTGTTGTATTCGGCCACGACCTTGTCGGTTGGGCCGACGGCGATGGCTTGTCCATGATGTAAGCAAAGGGCTCTATGGCAGGTATCCTGGATCAGCTTGAGATCGTGGGAGACCAGCAGGATCGTGGCGCCTTTGGCCTTGAACGTTTCCATGCGTGCCTCGCACTTCTTCTTGAAGGCGGCGTCCCCCACCGAGAACAGCTCGTCGATCAGCAGGAGGTCCGGCTCCGCATCGGTGGCAATCGCAAACCCGAGGCGTGCAGACATCCCGGACGAATAGTTCATCAAGGGGACATCGATAAACTCCTCCAGCTCCGCGAACTCGACGATACCGGTAAATCGCCTTTCCAGCTCTTTCTGCGAAAACCCCAGAAGGGATCCATAGAGGAAGATGTTCTCTCGCCCGGTCAGATACGGGTCGAACCCGGCCCCTAGTTCGATGAGGGGGGCGATCCGTCCCCGTACTACGACACTTCCAGCAGAGGGCGGGATGATGCCGGCGATCACCTTCAGGAGCGTACTCTTTCCTGCCCCGTTCGCCCCGATGACACCGAAAATCTCTCCTGAGTGGACTGTAAAGGAGATCGCTCGAAGGGGCCAGAACTCATCCCGTTCGCTCTTACGCCCTTTCACCATCTGAATGACGTACTCCCGTATTGACCGAATTCGCTCTCGATGCAATAGCAGACGAATGGATAGATCTTCAACCGCCAGGACCGGCAAACGTCCTCGTGGAGATACTGGGGCTGAAGTCTGAAGGACCTCGACTGCCTCGGAAGTCTGAACGAGTTGAGACACTGAGCCGCTTACTCGTCCTTCAGACATAATGGATGAATCGAGATTCGAATCGGTGAAAGACGATCCATCCGACGGCGAGGATTGCCAGCGAGAGCGCGAGCCCGGAGACCAGCGCGATCGCTGCCGGCGCTGTTCCCATGTAAATGGGAGCTCGGAGAGATTCCAGAAGACCGTACATAGGATTGAGGTGGAGTAGGAGCTTGAACTTATCTGGGATGATCTCCGCAGGATAGAAGATCGGGGTGGCGTAGAACCACGCTAGCAGCCCTGCCTCGTAGAAGTACTTCACGTCCCGGAAGAAGACATTGAAGGTTCCCAGGAGTAAGGCAATGCCTAAGGCAAAACAGGTCAGGCTCAAAAGGGGGACCGGCAGCCACAGGAGGTTCAGACTGAAACTCGCTCCAAGAGCCATCATCAAGACAAAGAGTGGGACCAGCGTAAAGACAAAGTTCACGATCTGCGAAACAACGGCCGCGACCGGGAAGATCGCTTTGGGAACAAAGACCTTTCGGATGATATAACCGTTGAGGACGACGCTGTCCAGGCCCCTGGAGGTTCCCAGAGAGAAGAGGTTCCACCCCAGCAGGCCGGTGAGCACATAGAGCGGATAGTGCGGCTGGTTGCCGAATAACCTGGAAAAGACCATCGTAAAGATGACCATAGCGAGGAGGGGATTCAACACGGTCCAGGCGAACCCAAGCGCTGACCGCTTATAGCGAAGTTTGATTTCCCGAATGACGAGCTGGCGGAGTAGCTCCCGAAACCGGAGGAGGGTGCGGATGGGACCGGTGGAGGAGTGATCTGATACGTATATCCCTCGGACGGGGTTGGTTGCCATTAGTACAGCCTTACCTCGGGCACGCCGAGGTCAGTTGGCACAGCTCCCTCACCCGCTTGGCGCACAACTCGATCCCGCGCTACCCAGGGTACCAGAGCCAATGACCTTGCGCTCGCCTTTAAAGCTAAAGGCCGAAAACTGCTTTTCTACAGCCGCCCCTGGGCAGCGTGGACATTCTATTGAGGCATCGCGATCTAAGACGAGTTTTTCGAATACCTGACTGCAGTTCGTACAACGATACTCGTAGATAGGCATACGTGACTCCACCCTGCAGGGTTATTCTCCGCCGCGCTGGACGTAGCTTTTTACGAACTCCTCAGCGTTCTCCTCAAGGACCTCGTCGATCTCATCCATGAGCTTGTCAAGATCCTCCTTGAGCTTCTTCCCTTTTTGTACGGTCTCGGGATTCGGCTCGGCCGCCTCAGGTGAGGCATCGCCGGCCTCGCGCTTTTGCTTTCGTTCCCGCTCCGCCATGTCTTACTCCTTCACCCGTCTCACCGAGACGCCTCCCAGACGAGGTGTTGTACCTCCGGTATCAGGAGCTTCGTCATGGCGAGACGGACTGCGTCCACTGATCCCGGGAGGGCTATAATCACCTTTCCTTTTGCCGTCCCGCACAGGGCGCGGCTCATCAAGGCGGCGCTTCCGACCTCGTGGAAGCTCAGGCTTCGAAACAGCTCGCCAAAACCGGGTAGCACCTTGTCCAGTAAAGGACTAATAGCTTCAATCGTTTGATCCTTCTTACTGAGCCCGGTCCCACCGGTCATGACGATCAGATCGACCTCCTCTTCACACAGCTTCTTGATGACCTCCCTCAGGCCTTTAGGATCATTCTTCAAGATCATCGAGGCGACCTGGTAATGCCCGGCCTCATTCAGCAGCGATTCAATGAGCCGACCTGAGTGGTCGTCTTCCGACTTGCGACTATCGGTGATACTGAGCCTGACGTATCGGATCGGCCCAACCTTCTTTGCCTCTGTATGGTGATCGTGAGCGCCCATAGGTTCCCCGATGAGATTAAGTCTCTGTCCAGCCTGGTAGAGTTCCCGCTCAATCTGTAATATAGTGGAATAATGGATTCCGGTCAATGCGGGCAGCCGCAATGGGTTGTGTTCCGTAATCGTACTCCCTTACCCTTGGAGAGAGATCAGTTCCTTTATGTTGCGTGCGACCGGATCAACTGCATGAACTCGTTCCGGCTCTCGATCCGCTCGCGGAAGATCCCGTGCATTGATGAGGTTACGGCCTTGCTATTCTGTTTCTCTACGCCGCGCATCATCATGCAGAGGTGTTGGGCTTCCATTACGACGGCCACCCCGCGTGGTTGTAGGGCCTCCAGAAGGGCGTTCGCGATCTGAGAGGTCAGGCGCTCCTGCACCTGGAGTCGGCGACTATACATCTCCACCAGCCGAACCAGCTTGCTCAATCCGACAATCTTACCGTCCGGTAAGTAGCCGACGTGGCACTTACCGAAAAAAGGAAGCAAATGATGCTCGCACAAGGAAAAAAAGTCGATATCCTTGACCACGACGATCTCGTCATAGTTGTCCTGGAAGACCGCCTTGTTCAGGACATCATCCACCTGTTTGCCGTATCCGGATGTGAGGAAGGCTAACATCCGCTCTACCCGCTCCGGGGTCTTGACCAATCCTTCCCGATCGGGATCCTCGCCGATTTCCTTCAGCAGATCCCTGACTAATCGCTCGATCATTCTTCTATTCTCCGCATGACTAACATCGGCGCCTTTGACGCTAAACTGCGAATGCTTTGAAGCCTCTGGTAAAATTCCTGCTATGGCGCCGGCGTGGCCTGCCCTTCGAGCGTCAATGTGTGTAGCACAGACTCTGCCCGCGCCCTCGCCCTGCGGGCCTCTTTCCTCACGGCTTCCATTGCGCCCAGTTCGCCCAGCAACTGCTCCCGCAACGGGGTAAAGCTTCGGTTGACATCCGTGTTAAAGGTATCGGCGACCTGCGCTTTGATGGCGGTGATCTCTCGGTCGGATTTTACCTCTATCGCCTTCGCCCCGGCCACCTTCGCCTGGTACTGTGCCTTCTCCGCTAGCAGGCTGACCGCCTCCCCCGACTTCCTGGCGCTGAACAGGTGAGTATCCTGCTTCGGCTGTGCCTCAGATCTGAAGGTTTTTGCCTCATCCTTGGCCTGCGCTAAATAGTTCAGGGCAAGGGCGAACTCCCCCGGAGCATAGATATCCGCCTCGAAGTCCCTCGCCTCCTGGATGGCTTTGTTCGCCTCTTCTAGCGCCTTGACGAAAACGATCTCTTGCGCATCAGCCAAGCCTGTCCTGAGCCACGTCGAAGGGCCTGTCCCGAGCAAAGCCAAAGAGCCCGTCCAGAGCGTACACGGAACCAGCACGACCACCACGCCGAAGACCATGCGGTGAATGCTTCGCCTCCAGTATCTCATTGTGCTGACTCCTTCGCGAGAAACATACTCCTCCTGGTTACTGCAGCTTCTATGAGCGTCGATCGCCAAGATAACTAAACCGGCTTACGAATTCAGCCTGATCGAGGCGCCCGCCATGCGCGAGCGTCTCGATCTGCCCTGGCGTCTCAAAGTCTTGAGGCTCCAAGCGGATCATATAGGCCCGGAGCGTCCGATACGACTCGGAGTTGATATCAACGTACCGGACACGGATCTTCCCTGTCCGATGATCCAACATCTGCTGAAACGGGATTGGGACCATCTTCCCCCCCTGGATGGTCACCATGGCCTCCGTGTGACCGTCCAACAGAAAACGGGTGGCCCAATAGCCAAGACCGCGGCAATATAGGATATCCAGTGCGCCGGGTGGAGCGCAGCGGAGCTCATAGCCAAGATCTTTAGCTACGATCGTCACATCGACACCTCGCGCGCGAAGGCTTTCAGTAACCCGCTCTTTCAGCACTCGCCCCAACACAAGCTCCGAGAGACGGACATTCCCATAACCGTCCCGCTCAACCGAGCCGAAATCAGCAGGATCAAGTTTATCGGCCAGCCCTTCGCTCAGAATCGCCAGGCCGTACCCCTTCCCGGAGGCGCGCCGCTTGATGATAGCGCCTTCCAGGATGTCAACCAGCGTCTGAAGGGGGATCCTCGGTTCTGGAAACTCCTCTCCGATGACCGTTAAAGTGGCGCCGGCAGAGCCTCCTATGCCAAGCGCCAGATGGCCCGCCCGTCGGCCCATCACTGTGACGAAGAACCAGCGATTCGCCGTCACCGCATCCTCCATTAGATTCTGAACGATCTCTTTGCCCAGGTTGCAAGCCGTCGTAAAGCCAAACGTCGCCACCTCCTGCGGGAGTGGGAGGTCGTTGTCGATCGTCTTCGGCACATGCGCGACGGCGACTCGACCCTGCACGGCTTCCGATAGCCGACACGCCGCGAAGGCGGTGTCATCACCCCCGATTGTCAACAGGCATGACACCTCCAATTTGTTCAGCGCCTCGACCACATTTCGGAGCGCATCCGGGGATTTGGTCGGATTCTCCCTGGCCGTTCGAAGGATAGAACCCCCTTCGAAATGGATCCGAGACACCTCATCGATTTCGAGCTCTATCACGTGGCTTACGTCGCCTCGTGCAAGCCATTTGAACCCATCGTAGAAGCCGAGGACGCGTACCCCATGGTTGCGAGCCTCCATCGTCGCAGCAGCGATCACGCCATTAATGCCTGGCGCGGGGCCACCTCCAACCAGTATGCCAAGCGTTTTCATGAGGCCCCCCTCGACGGGAAATCAGCAACCAGCAATCAGCAATCAGCTCTCAGCAACACGCTGAAGACTGACGGCTATAACCCGAACGTGTTCAGTGTATGAGCAACAGGACTCGGCGTCAACCGAACTCACTCAACCCGGCAGTTCCGCTTTGTAGGGGCGGGGTTTATCCCCGCCCGTTACGAGAGGGCCTACAGTCCTCCCGTACAGTGCCACGCTTACAACCCAGACCAAGCATAGGGAAATCCTTGGAGACTTGAGGGCACTTCAGAAGCTGAAACCTGACCGCTGATGGCTGAACGCTGACCAACGTGGAGCGGGAGACGGGACTCGAACCCGCGACGTTCAGCTTGGGAAGCTGACATTCTACCGCTGAATTACTCCCGCGCCCTCTTCTGTCTAACAAAAGCACTCACGCTTGTCAATGGTTTTGACGCGCATATTTTTGGCGCGTGACTCAAGAGGGTCGCACCTCGAACGACTGCTGCCACGATACAAGATGTTCCTGGACGTAAGCCAGAGCATCCTCGCGGCTGTTGAAGAGCCCAGTCGCCTGAGCTTCCCGCAAGCGATCAAGTACGTATCCCAGGAAAGGGCCTGGCACAACGCCGAACATCCTGATCAGATCGTCTCCTCGCACGATGGGCTTTACCTGGCTTGCCATGAACTCGGCTCTGTAGAATCGGAACGCCTCGCGCAGGAATACCTGATGCCGGCTGAACTCCTCGGCTTCCCCACCGATCGTGGCCAGCAGATCCGCCCAGGAGTGCAACAGCACAACGGGGGCAACATCACCCAGCTCCCGGAAGAAACGATACTGCGCACTGGCGGTGACCGTTGCCAGACTCGAGAGATGGATCGGCCGCAGATGATATCGCTCGATGTTGGTTACGAGGTTTGTTGCCCGCCGACCCAGGCGAAGGCGTTCGCATAGGCGAGTGAGGACTGGCAGACCGGCCTGCTCGTGCCCCAGGAACCGGACTCGACCATCTGGTTGTATGCTCCGAGTCTCCGGCTTGCCGATGTCGTGCAGGAACCCCAGCAGCTTGAGGATGGCGGCCTCGGTGACGCCAGCCTCGATCTCCAGGCCGAGCCGCTCGCGTAACCAGAGGGCGTCTTCCGGAAAGAGCTGCTCAAGATTCGTGAGCAGCAGTTCGACAGACCGAAGCGTCTGAAGCGAGTGTTCCCAGAGGGGCAGACGATGCGGCATGCTTGCCGGAACTGATTTGAGCGCCTCTACCTCCGGGACCAGCACCTTCAGAAGCTGCAGGACGTCGAGGTGCTCGATCCAAGGCGTTGCGGGGACCGTATCGAGGACCCTGAACAGCTCGTCTCGCAGACGCTCCCCGGCTACTGTTCCGAGGAGCGATGCGCGCTCGACGATCCACTGCCGAGTAGTCTCCTCAATAGTGAAGCCAAGCTCTGCAGCCAGGCGAATTGCCCTGATCAGGCGAAGCGGATCGCGATCGAATGCCGATGGGGCAAGGGCTCGAAGGCGCTTTTCCTTTAGATCGTTCAGCCCACCCGCCGGATCAATTAAAGACAGGGTGTCGGGTGTCGGGTGTCGGGTGTCGAGCCTCACGGCCATGGCATTCACCGTAAAGTCGCGGAGAGCCAAATCGTCTTCGATTGTCTCGCCCTTCGATCGACTGATGTCGATCTGGACGATCATCCCTGCAGACCTGTCCTCGACCCCGATCGGGGATCTAACGATGGCCCGAACCGTCTCTGGTTCGAGGCGAATGAGGCTGCCTTCCAGGGCCGTGACCAGATCGCGACCGAACAGTTCCGGTTTCCCCCAGATCACCAGATCGAGGTCGATCCGCTTCGCCCTGCCACGCCTGTCATTAGCCACGTCGAAGGAGCCAAGCAGAAAATCACGCAGGTACCCACCGACCAGATACAGGGGGCCCACCCTGCCGCCGGCCGCGACCGCCTGGACAGCCAGAAGGTGCGGATCGCGCCCCAGTTCGTCCAAACCGAAGAGTGACGCCGATGTCATCGGGCAGAGGGACAGAGATTGGAGGGGAGACGGTCGTCACGCGCGGGGGTATGCGTCTTGCGGGTCTTTTGGGAAAGGATGGCAAGGATCAGGCCATCGAGTGGATTGCTCAGAGCCCTGCGCGCCTTCTTAGAGCCATAATGGCGCTCCAGGGCCGCGTGAATCTTAGCTATCAGATTCATTGAGGCCACCCCGGGGTCTTCGTCGGTCGCGATTGCGGATCGAAGGCACAAGAGTTGCTCCCGTTCCCCATTCCGAAATCGGCAATCTGCAATCCGTGAGGATGGAGGCAACGGCAGGCTACCGGACCTCTGGCTGGAAGTCAACAGCAATCGCCCACGAGAAAAATTCGCTTGCCATGATTGATTCTAGCCTTATATGATAAGCTTGCAGTTGAACCGAGGAATCGCTGACGTTGCCCTTGTGTATAAGTAGCCGGCATAAGGCAGACCAGCGGTTTCTCCGAAGGGAGGCAGGTTGATGAGGATCACCGCAGAGATGAAGATTGACAATGTGGTGCGGCAATACCCGGAGACCGTCCAGATCTTTAACCGCTATGGCGTCGCCTGCCTGGGGTGCTCTGCGGCTGAGTACGACAATATCGCTACCAGTGCCCAGGTCCACGGGGTCAACCTTGACCAGCTCCTGCGGGAGTTGAACGAGACCGTAACCATCCGAAACTGAATCGCGAACACTGCGTGTTCACAACACTCAAACGAGACATCCGAGCGGCCCTTGACCGAGACCCAGCGGCTCGCAGCACGCTGGAGGTTCTCGTGTGCTATCCTGGCCTGCATGCCTTGTACTTCCACCGCGTCGCGCACTGGTTCTGGAACGGCAACCTGAAGACTCTCGGACGCTTCATCGCGCACGTAGGCCGATTCCTGACCGGGATTGAAATCCATCCTGGCGCGAGTCTCGGGATGGGTCTCTTCATCGACCACGGCATCGGGATCGTCATCGGCGAGACCACTGAGATCGGTGAGGGTGTCACCATCTATCAGGGCGTGACACTGGGCGGCACCAGCCTGGAGAAAAAGAAGCGCCATCCGACGATCGGCAACGGTGTCGTGATCGGTGCGGGCGCCACAATCCTTGGGCCGATCAAGGTGGGAGACAACAGCCGTATCGGCTCAGGCTCCGTGGTGGTGAAGGAAGTCCCACCGAACTCACTCGTGGTGGGTGTGCCAGGGCAGGTCATCTATCGCGACGGCAAACGGGTCTCGCAGGCAGTTGACTTGGAGATGGCTGATATGCCGGATCCCGCCCAAAAGGCGATCCGGTGCGTCCTGGAACGTCTAACAGAACTGGAAAAGGAAGTCGGGACCCTCAAAAAGGAGTTGACGTCCTCGCCTGCTCATTATGCGCCTCCATCAAAATACCATTCTCCTCGAAACGAGTAGTCCGTCACTTCTGGAATAATCCCACATTCTTCCGGCTCTGACTTCCTCCCTTTTTTGTTCTTCCGGTTTTAGCGTGAGTATACTGGGAGCTCAATATCCCTTCCGGGGAAGAGGGTAGCTGTGTTCCTCCCCTTCGAGGGGGGAGGATGAAGGTGGGGGTGAACGGAGGCCTTCGGACCGTCACCCATAGCGTCTCTTGGGCTGCGTGGGCGATTGCTTGTCACCCGCTGACATAGTGCATGGCGCACGCCCCCCACCCGCCCCCCCGGATCGAGTCCGGGGCAGGCTCTCGGTGGGGGGAGGGGATGCCGGAAGAACCATTAAGGTGCTAGAAGGTAACTACAAGGTGTTTAGACTGAAGGCTGAAGGTTCTAAATTATCTCGCAAGGCACGAACCGAGCCATTCAAGACCTTTTCGGAGTTTTGCATGATCACGCATGACTTGCCCCTAAAAGCCTTCAGCTTTCAGCCTATCTATCTTGCAGTTACGTTAGAAGTTGATCCCGACATAGCCACTAGTGGTGAGGTGCTTAAGATTTTCGTCCGGAATATCAGGACCCCAGTAGTATCTGGCGTCGATACCGAGGCTGAGTCGATTGTTCCAGAACAGACGTTCAATCCCTATGCCGGTGACCCCGCCTATGCTGATGTTGGTGATGGCCTTGTTGACAGGCGTGTTCACATTAAAGGTCAGGCCGACGGGGATGATCCATGGCCGATAGGGGGCCAGCCAGGGCCGGATGGAGCCCAGGTTGTCGAAGCGGAATTTCGGGGCGATACCTACGGTCAGAATGTTTTCTAACCCCTTCCCCTCCGCGAGGACCTTATCCGGTGGAGTTTCAACCTTAGCACTGGAATCACCTGTTGTATGCTGAGTCTGAATGTACTCGACATAGATCTCCCCTAAAAGCGTGCTATTGAAGATCGTCATTAAGGGGAGGTCCAGCCCGGCTCCTACGTTAAAGCCGTTCCTGTCATCGGGGTTGTCCTGGGCCGTCAAGAGGGAGTTGCTCCGCGGGCTATCCATGCGGGCATATCCACCCTTGAAGAAGACCTGACCGCCCAACAGCTTGGGGGATTCTGCCTTCGCCGCCATCTCAGTCTTTATCTCTTCCTTCATGACTTTCAGCTTTTCGTCCACGGGGCGCTGAATTTCCACCTGCATCTTGGTTTCAAGGGCCTCCAGACGCTGCTGCATCCGCTTTACCAGTGTATTCTTGGTCTCGACCTCCTCCCGCAACGCCTGCAATTCGTGCTTGAGTTGGCTCATTTCATTCCGCGTCTGTGCCTCCGCGCTCCCTATCAAGGGTGAAAGCAGCGGTGTCAAGAATAGTGCAAGTACGGCCCAGCCCAGTTTGCGCATACGCATCCCCCTCCAACTCTTCACCGTTCACATTCCCTTCGTCAGATGTGATCGCTCTTTCGACAGTGGAGATCCATCAATGAACCCCCAGTAGAATGAACTACCCCGCAGCAAGCTGCAGGGTATCGTCTTCTGTCCTGGCCCGTCATTCCGTGCTTGACACGCCTGCCCCGTACTTGATACGGGGGAATCCAGTTGGGCCCTCTGGATACCGGCTTCCGCCGGTATGACGAACTCGCGGTAAGCCGCGGAGAATGAACCCCCAGTAGATTCAACTGACATCGAACTGCACGAGTTGCCCGGTCTGGTGCAGGTCGTACTGTCTGATGCTGCCCACAATCACGCAGCCGATGGCGAAAAAGTTACCCCTTGTGTGGATTGCGATCGACATATGGCGCCTCCACACCATCCTTCGCGCAGATACTTGAAGGTCAATAACCGTTGATGCTACCACGCCAGCCTGTCCTAGTGGGGACTTTTTTGTCGTTATTCCGCCCCACACTGCGACATCTGTCGCACAACAGGTGTCCTAGTCCGGAGCAATCAACATCTGTCGCTTCAGCCCAAACTGTTCCAGCTTCCGGTACAACGTGCTCCGGGAAATACCGAGTTGATGTGCCGCCTGGGACAGGTTCCCCGCACACTGCTGGACGATCTGGCGGATGAGCTGGCGTTCGGCCTGGGCCAGCCACCCGGTCGAATCGGGTCGGTCGGCCGGCAGCGCCTCTGCGCGCACCATACGAATGGACGCCGGAAAGTCGTCCCACCTGATCTCCGGGTGTTGCAACAGGACACCCACCTGCTGCAACACATTCCGCAGCTCCCGGATGTTGCCGGGCCATGGGTATGGGACCATCGCCAGATGGCGCAGGGCGTCCTCGCTGAAGTGATGCCCGTGACCTCCTTCCCGCTGCCGGCTGCGTACTTTGTGAGGTAGTGATGCGCGATCAATTGGATATCTCCCGTGCGATCTCGCAGGGGCGGCAGTGGAAGCGAGATCACGTTCAG